>CAKPSA010000024.1 GCA_934183145.1 uncultured Veillonella sp. | reverse complement strand
CTGACGATCTTCGCCGTGACAGGGCGACATGTTAACCGCTACACCACGGGGCCGCGTATCAACTCTCGTTGACTACTTGTACATAATACCATGGATTTTAGACCAATGCAACTATTTTTTGAAATTTTTTTATGAAAATTCTATTAAAATAATTGATTATATTTGATAGTCTCCATTTTATAGCTTTTATAAGGAAAAATATCAGTAGAATTACACATATACATCTTATCTCACAATAATTCGTAATATTCCGCAAGAATTTAGATTATCATACGGCTCTTTACTAAATATGCTACAATATGTATATGTTCTCTATAAAATAGATACACTCCAAAAGAGATGAAAGGATTCATCATGAATAAACTCAACTCAAAAAGCGTAATTATCGCTGTCATCATTGCGGTCGTAGGGGCATTAACAGCTGCTTGGTATTTCTTATGGTACATTCCCCACACACCGGCATATACGCTAAAAATTATTCATCAAGCCGTACAAGATAAAGATGCGGATGAAGCTTTACGCCACATAGATACAAAATCTATTGTAAAAAATATCTTAGAGCGGGAAGGCAACAAATATATCGATACATCTAATCCATTTGGTAAAGCTACTATTGCAGCAGCTAAAACATTTGGTCCTTCTTTAATTGAAGATGTGATGCGAAAATACATTGAAGATCCAGATAGTTTTAAATCTCAGCCAGCTACAACAGATACTAACAATACGGCTCAAAGTGATGACAATATGTCCATGGTGGATCGTCTTGTAGATGGTCGTCTCTTCAAAGAGCATGATGTAGAGGTTAAAAACATCAAATCTGAAGACGATGGAGACACAGCTACCGTAACAGTAACAATCAAAAATAACAAAAAAAATGTGACAAAAGATATACGAGTTTTGATGCGTCATTTAGGTGATGGCACATGGGTTATTTACGATATTCCAGACATGGAAGATTTATATACAGTGACTCGTAAATAACAAGAAACATGTAATAAACAATAAATAATTATTAACTTATACAGAACTTAAAAAGGACAGTAGATACTAACATAGTATTTACTGTCCTTTTATCATTATCTATTCTCTATTAACTATTACTTATTTTTATCTATTCTCTATTAACTATTACTTATTTTTATCTATTACTTATTATCTATTACCGATTAAAGTCCACAATGGCTAATGTTACGGTCACTTGTGAGATGAGTCGTTCTGCATCGTCCTTCATGTCAAAGCGCCATACATGTGAAGTTTTTCCTTTCACCAATAGTGTACCATGGGCTATTAAAGAGCCTTCACATCGTACAGGGCGCAAGTGGTTAGCTGTAATAGATTGACCTACACCAAATTTATCCTTACCTATGAGTTCGTTACTCATCATACCCGCTGCAATTTCTGCAAAGGCTAGGGTCGCCCCTCCATTTAGGTAACCTTGCGGTTGCTTATGAAAGTCACCCAGGTTCATTTTGGCCACACATGTAGTATCACTCGTCATACGAGGCTTTTCAATTTGTAAAGCTTCAATCAAATTCATAGTGTTCGTTTCTCCACACAATACGCTTCTAATCGATCATCAAAAACAGTTACACCTAGCCCATCACCATCAGGCACATGCATAACACCATCTTTAAATGTTAAGTCAGGATAGATCAAGTCACGTTCAAAGTATCTATTAGAATCCGATAAGTCCCCTGCCATATAGGAATCCCCTAGTGCAGCTAGTTGAGCATGGAGCATTTTAGAAACGCCAGACTCTACCATGCTACCAATCCAATACGGAATATGACATTCTCTACATAGATTAATAGCAGCCTTCGTCGGTACTAAACCACCCATACGCCCTACCTTTATGTTGAGTACATCGATCAAACCATATTCTATGGCATAGGATAAATCATCATAGCCTAATATAGATTCATCGAAACAGATAGGTGTTTCAATGTTCCAATTATCATTGTTAAGACGTTCCCACTTCCATTCCTTATAGGATTGAAGGCTGGTCATAGCAAAGGGCTCTTCAATACAGGCTAGTTTCAAATCGTTAAATTGACGGACCTTATCAATGTCCTCATAAGAATAGCTTTGGTTCGCGTCAGCCGCCAATACTAAACCAGGATAATGTTTGCGAACAAGTGATACTCGTTCATAGCCATCTGTAGGATTTACCTTTAACTTAATGCGCTTACAACCATTTGTCACATGAGTTTCTACTGTATCTAATAATTGTTCCATCGGTACATCGCCGATAACAACACCACTTTCAATGGTATCTTGTAAGGGCTGCCCCATAATATAAGAAACGGAATTCACACCAAGTCTTTCACAATGAAGATTGACAAGGGCATTTTCTACAGCAGCAATGGTCATAGGCATATGATCTCGATTTAGCCAGAATTGCAGCTGCCGTACATAGGTCATAAGTGGTTTAGGCCGCATCAAGCGAAGATTAAATATATAATCATCCACCAATTTTTTCCAACATGTATCTACAGTTTCTGCCGTATAGAATGGATCTGTGAAAGCCACACATTCCCCATAGCCAACATAACCTTGTTGGTCCTCAATGCGGATGACAATGGTTTCTCGTTCTTTTACCTCACCCTTGGCGGTTTTAAAATTAAACTTCATCGGTAGTTTAAGGCGATATGTAGTTATACTTTTAAAATTTAAAATATCATTCATAAGCGCCTCAATCTTCTAAACGCAGTTCATTACGCACTATTTTACCTGTACCATTACGAGGCAATGTAGGTAAAAGTCTTACATATTTAGGGATTTTATACTTAGCCAAGGACTGAGCCATAAAGGATAGAATCTCATCGGCCGCCATACTTTCACCATCATGAAAGGCTACAAATAGCGCAGGTACTTGCCCCCATTTAGGATCAGATACAGGCACAATAGCACACTCCTTCACCGCTGGCAATGTATAGACTAGGTCCTCTAACTCCTTAGGATAAATATTCTCTCCACCAGATATGATAAGGTCTTTACGGCGATTCAGAATATATACAAAGCCATCTTCATCAACATAGCCGATATCGTCTGTATTAAGATCACCATCGATAGATTCCTTGTCGATATATCCAGTCATAACCATAGGGCCCGTCAAATGGATTTCCCCTACTCCAGCCGCATCAGGATTATCGATGCGAACCTTCATTCCAGGTAATGGTTTGCCTACAGAATCTCGTTTATGAGGGTAGTCTAATACGGAGAAGGTCACACTTTGACTAAAGGTTTCAGTCATGCCATAGGTCTTATAAATTGGTAACAATTTCTTTTCGCAAGCATCTATTAAGGCCATCGGGATAAACTCGCCACCTAGCAAAATAACGCGTAATGTATGATGTGCAATCTTCGGTTCTAATTGGGTCAAAATTGTAGGCACGAGAGACATCATATTGATTTTATCGGTTTCAATGAGTTCTAAAACCTTTGCCTCATCGTATTTAGGCAATATAGTGATAGCCGTACCATTGTAAAGAGATCGCATCAAAATAGATAATCCACTTACATGGAACAAGGGCAATACCATAAGCCAATTATCTTGTTCAGTTTTACCAAGCACCTCTTGAGATGCTTGTACATGAGCTCTAATTTGCCCCCATCGAAGTGGTACTGATTTAAACTGACCTGTTGTGGCGCTAGTGTTCATAATGGCTGCAATGTCTGCATCATTAAAGTTCCAATCGAAAGTATCCTCTAAATTCAGATTAGACAGAATGGATTCTAGCGGTTCAAACTCAATGGCACGTAGTGAACTAGGCAGTTGATTACGCCGTTCTTTACTATGTAATACGGTAGTAATACCTAATTGTTTCAATTGGTTTTCTATCTCGTTGGGCTTAAGATGTACATTCAGCAGCAATACCTCTTTATGTGCTAGCATAGCTGCCAGTACATAGATTGCCATAGTAACAGAGTTGTCCGATAAAATGGCCACACGAGAGCTTTCAAGAGGTAGCAATTCACTAGCCACATGAAGCACACCGCCATATATATCGTTATAAGTATATTCATTTATACATATGCGTTCAGGATACTTCTGTGCACCATAGCATAACCATTCCATCGTCTCACCTCGTATCTAAAGATAATGCCTTATGATTAATAATTAATAACCATAGATATTACAAGAAAGGCGCCTCATATAGAGGCGCACTTGTCATTTTTACAATGAATCCCGTCCCTAGCACTAGACTAGTACATCTATTCCGATTAAGGGAATTTAGGGAATTGTTTGAAGTTCGGTTTGCGTTTTTCTTTAAATGCGTCACGACCTTCTTTTGCTTCATCGATTGTGTAGTACATCAATGTAGCATCGCCTGCAAATTGTTGTAAACCTGCAAGACCGTCAGTATCGGCATTGAAGGCACCTTTCAACATGCGCAATGCCATTGGGGACAATTCAAGAATTTCGTTACACCATTGAACTGTTTCTTCTTCCAATTTGTCGAATGGTACAACACAGTTAACCATGCCCATTTCATAGGCTTGAGCAGCTGTGTATTGACGGCAAAGGAACCATACTTCGCGAGCGCGTTTATGACCGATCATGCGAGCCAAGTAACCTGCACCATAACCAGCATCAAAGGAACCTACGCGAGGACCAGTTTGACCAAATTTAGCATTTTCAGAAGCGATGGTAAGGTCACAAACGATGTGCAATACATGGCCACCACCGATAGCAAAGCCATTAACCATAGCGATTACAGGTTTTGGGATAACGCGAATCAAACGTTGCAAATCAAGAACGTTCAAGCGAGGTACATTATCTTCACCTACATAACCACCATGGCCGCGTACGCTTTGGTCACCACCGGAGCAGAATGCTTCTTTATCTTCACCTTGGCCGTGGTTTGCACCAGTCAATACGATTACGCCTACTTCGTTATCTTCACGAGCTACTGTGAAAGCATCGATTAACTCCATAACAGTTTTAGGACGGAACGCGTTACGTACCTGTGGGCGATTAATAGTAATCTTTGCAATGCCATTATATGTTTCGTAAATTACATCTTCATAATTACGATCCAATACTTTCCAATCAAATTTGCTCATGGACTTAACCTTTCTTGTGTAAAAAATCTAATACCGCTTGTTCAAACATTTGCGGTTTTTCTATATGTACATTATGTCCCGCCCCTTCGACGACGACATGTTTAAAGTTTGGCAACTTGCCAAATACATCTCTTCCTATTGTAGTATATTTTGTATCTAATGCGCCACTCACATATAGGCCTTTACATGATAATTTTTCTAACTGATCACCTATATAGGTCATGACACCTTGGCCGGACCCACGAAGGGTGCACGCTAATGCGTATGGGCTATTATGAGAACGACGTAAATGAATTAATTCAGTGACCGCTGGTAAAAGCTGTTTTTGACTTTCAAAAATAGGAGCCTCTGCCCAACGGGAAGCGAACCAAGCGCCATCGTTATGTTCTATATGGTGAGCTAATTCTTCATCGGCCTTACGGCGTTCTGCTCGCTCAGCGTCTGAAGCAATCCCAACAGAGCCGCTTTCAAGGATAAGACCTTGTATTTCGCTGTCATACTGTAATGCATAGGAAAGCGCTATACGAGCCCCCATGGAATAGCCCATGAGATAATATCTATCACCTACCATATGATAGATAACGGTATGCAAATCCTCTATCATTTTAGGAATTGTATAAGCCTCATCCTCTTCAGGGATATCAGAATCACCATGACCAATCAAGTCAATACGGATTAAACGATAGCCTGGTAAATTAATAGAATCCCAAGTATAACTAGATTCCGAAAACCCATGAAAACACACGATAGGCTCCCCTTCGCCTACCACAGTTAAACCATAGCGATAGTCGCCCAAATCAAAATACATGCGCTGCGCGGGATTGCATAAAGCATTATCTACAATACTGCAAAAATACTGACTCATAGTAATGCCTCCATATCAACTGAAACCTTCGTATATTTCTTATGCAATTCTCTGCTATATTCCCTATTTGTAGGAATTTCAATGATATGAACGCCGATTTCTTGGCTAACATTAGCCAATACGGAAATCAACTCATCGGGACTGGAGATTTTAGTATAGCCACAACCATAGAGTTTGGCAGCCCCACTGTAATCTAAGCCTTGTGATGTAGAGAACAAGTAATCAAAATGCTTTGTCCCCTTTTGCGGTAAATATTCAAAAATACCGCCGCCATCATTATTATGCAAAATAATAGTTAAGTTTAAATTATGGGTTTTCGCTACCGCCAAGCCATTCAAATCATGGAACAAGGATAAATCCCCCGTTACTAGATATGTAGGTTTACCATTGGTTGCCAGTCCTAGAGCCGTAGAAATAGTGCCATCAATGCCATTGACACCTCGGTTGCCGTAAAGAACCGCCTTAGATTCCCCACTGAACCAGAAGTAATCAAAATCGCGAATCGTCATACTATTGGCAACAAAAACTTGTCCATCTTCTGGGATATGCTCTTGTAACTCGCGTATGGTTCGGCCTTCAAAGCAATGAGGCTCATCGATAGCTAAGCTTAGTTGCTTCTTACCCTCTTGATCTAACCGTTGCCAAATTTTTAAGTACTCATCGGAGTTATCATGTTTTCCATATAAATGGGTAAATACATCAATGCTAGCTTGCATTTGTATCGTAGTTTTACCTGTTGGGTTCATGGAATCCATGGTAGGATTTATCTCGATATACTCCACATCAGTCCAGCTAGCAATCATCTGTTGTACACGTTTTGATACAACGATTTGGCCAAACTGAATTACACAATCTGGTTTTAACTCATGCCAAAGAGCTTGCCCTGCTAATAATGCATCATACGTAGAGATAACAACATTATTAGTATCAATCCCCTCTTTATTGCATTGATTATCCACCGAGTTATAACGTCGTCTTACATTAGACAACGGATCAGCCAAAATAGGGGCTTGTAAAGACTCCCCAAAGGAACGGATCCTATTAGCTTCATCTATATCGATTTGTGGGCCTGCTAGGATAAGGATACGCTCATATCTTTCAAGTAAATCATTAATCTCGTTTGTATTATCATGAGCAATATCAATTGCATTATTAATATGAGTCAAATCATTTTCATGGCGACAATCAAATACACTACCATAGTTTGGTTTAACCACTTTAAAGGAACTGCGACCAGCTTCAAAATGGTTACGACTCAATTCTGGTACCAATGGTTCAAAGAGAGGCACATTAATATGTACTGGCCCTTTTTTAGTATCCATCGCTTTCATATACGCTTTACGCGCTACTTGGCGAGGATATGTATAGTAATGAGATTCTTGAGGCACTGCTAATTCTTCATAGTAGTTTACAGCTGTACCAAAGATTTTGTGCTGATCTACAGTCTGAGGTGCCCCTACATGCAATAATGTATGAGGTCTATCCGCAGACAGTACAATGAGCGGAACCCCGCTATATTGAGCTTCCAAAACAGCTGGCAAATAATGGGCTACTGCCGAACCTGAGGTACATACGAGTACAGTCGGTTCTTTATGAGCCTTTGCAATGCCTAGAGCCATAAAACTAGCAGAGCGCTCATCTATATTCATATAGGTTTCAAATCCTTCATGCTCCTTGAACAGCATGGCCATCGTCGTAGAACGAGAACCAGGGCTAAACACAGCATGACGGACGCCGAGTTGGTAGAACTCGTCTACCAAGGCAGCAATATATTCATTCATTATATTCCCTTTCAAACACCCCTAGAGGTACGGAAACAATTATAAAACATCAAGAATGGTACGCATTTTATTATTAGTTTCAGCGTATTCTTCATCCGCATCAGAATCAGCTACAACTCCACATCCTGCATAGGCATACAATACATTATCCATGATAAGAGCAGAGCGTATAGCAACCACAACGATGCCGTCCCCCATATCTTTCATAAAGCCAAAAGGCGCTGCGTACATACCGCGCTCATGAGCTTCATACTCTTGTAATAAGGCTAGCGCCTTTTCTCTCGGTTCACCACCAAGGGCTGGCGTAGGATGTAACAATTTAGCCCATTCCACAAGAGATTTTGTGCTATCCTTTGCGGTAATTATGGTGCGCAAATGATAGAGATGAGATAACTCCATAATTCCCGTTTCCCCTACTGTAACATGTGGCGTAATTTGTTTCATCGTATTCACGATACGGTCAAGGACGATATTATGTTCAATGATATTCTTTGTATCCGTTAGTAATTGTTCCTTAGTCCACGCATTAGGGCCATCCTTTGGAGCAGTGCCCGCTAAGGCATAGCTGAGTATTTCACTACCACGGTGGCGCACTAAAATTTCTGGCGATGCCCCTACAAAGGTACGCCCATCCTTTTCATAGCCAAAGATAAAGCAATTTGGATTATTATCGACTAAATTAGCTAAAATACTTGCCACATTATATGGTGTTTCGCTAGTGAATTCTACCTCACGAGAGGAAACGACCTTAGTCATTTCACCACTGCTAATACCATTAGCAATAGCATTCATCAAACGGTTCCAGTCCGCCTTATCATCACTAGTTTCCTTGTAGTTATGACGAACTCGAGGTACCTCATAATTCTCAATGGGTACACTTTCACCAGCATGTAGATAGAAGGACTCTCCATTTTCTACGATGTAATAATGGGTAAAAGCAATCATTTCATGGCCCATATTAGACCATTTAGGGTCTTTTACAGTATCAAAAAAAGTATCCCCATAAAATACATACGCATAATTATGGCGATCGTCATCATCTTTAACCGTCGCTAGACGTTTAGCGCCCACAACGATGCGGTCACTTTGGCGATCCACCCAAAACACGCGTTCTTCATTGGGGAAATTCATCCAAAATGATACCGGACTATTCAGTTTTAACGGTTCTTTGTTATATTTCATAGTTGTATGTCGCTATACGAAAAATAGACTATAGTAAAAACACCTAATATGTAGAAGATGTACTTCTACATATTAGGCGCCATCAATAGGTTTCAAAATGTTGAGATGAGCCTAACGCCATCACACGTCGATGGGCCCTCTTTATATCTACATTATTATAACATAGGTAACCATTAAAAGGTAGAAAATAAAAACCTCTACACCACATGCGCAATGCATAAATGTAGAGGTTTTTATATGTTTGAAATGCTATTGTACTCTTTTAAATACATGTTTACATGATTTAAAAGACCTTTAGTTTATTTGAAAGCTTTCGCCCCAATATCTGTACGATATTGCATGCCCTCAAAATTGATGTGTTCTATACGTCCATAAGCTCTATCGAGCGCAGTTCTAAGGTCTTTACCAAGGCCTACAACGCCAAGCACACGGCCGCCATTTGTAACATATTCATCCCCAACAAGTTTTGTACCAGAATGAAATACGATGGTTGTATCATGTTGTTTAATATCACCATGAATCACATCACCCTTGGAGGATGTTTCAGGATATCCTTTAGAAGCAAGAATGACACAAGCAGCAGAGGAGTCTTTCCATTTCACCATATCAGCTGTTAATGTACCTGTGGCACAAGCCATCATGATTTGACCTAAGTCACTATCAAGTAATGGCAATACAACTTGTGTTTCTGGATCGCCAAAGCGTGCATTAAATTCTACAACCTTAGGACCTTGAGGCGTAATCATAAGGCCTGCGTAGAGACAACCTACATAAGGCATGCCCTCTTTTTGCATGGCTGCCACCATAGGTTCTAAGATGGTTTTCATCGCTTCATCACGCAATGTATCAGTAAGCACTGGTGCTGGTGCATAGGTGCCCATGCCGCCAGTATTAGGGCCTTTATCGCCATCAAAGATGCGTTTATGGTCTTGGGAGGCAATCATAGGAACAACAGTCTTGCCGTCTACAAAGGCAAGTAAACTTGCTTCTTCACCTTCCATGAATTCTTCGATAACAACGGTGCTGCCTGCGTCACCAAAACGATTACCGCTAAGCATGTCTTCCACAGCTGCATTCGCTTCTTCCACGGTCATTGCTACTACAACGCCCTTACCGGCCGCCAAGCCGTCAGCTTTCACCACGATAGGAGCTCCCGTTTGAGCGATAAACTCTTTTGCTTCATCCACCTTGTGAAACACACCATAGGCAGCCGTTGGAATGTTGTATTTTTTCATAAGGTCTTTAGCAAATACCTTAGACCCTTCTAATTGAGCCGCCGCTTTAGAGGGACCAAACACAGGAATTCCTGCTGCGTTAAGTACATCAGCTAGACCGGCTACAAGGGGAGCCTCTGGACCAACAACGACTAAATCAACGTGATTATCTTTCAAAAAACGAATTAAATGATCGCTTTGCTGCCAATCAATGCCAACTAGCTCTGCACAATCTGACATAGCAGCACTGCCAGGAATGGCATATACTTTTGTTACGCTAGGGCTGATGGACAATCGCCATGCCAATGCATGTTCGCGGCCGCCGTTACCGATTACACATACTTTCATAAGTCCTCCATCGGCGCCTAAACGCCATCAAGTTCATAGTAGAAGAAATAGTTAGTCATTATGCTTAACTATAAGCTAACTGTCTTAACCAATTAATGTTTAAAGTGACGAATGCTTGTAAATACCATGGCAATGCCAGCTTCGTCAGCCGCCTTAATGGACTCTTCGTCGCGAATGGATCCGCCAGGTTGGATAATAGCTGCAATACCATGTTTTGCCGCTGTTTCTACGGTATCCCTAAATGGGAAGAATGCATCAGAGGCTAATACGGCTCCTTTTGCAGCTTCACCTGCTTGTTCAAGGGCAATTTTTGCAGAACCAACGCGGTTCATTTGACCGGCCCCCACACCGAGGGTACGTTTTTCATTAGAAATCAAAATGGCATTGGATTTTACATGTTTTACTAGTTTCCAAGCAAATTCAAGGGCTTTCCATTGTTCCTCTGTTGGTTGTACCTTTGTAACGACTTTATAGTTAGTGCGGTCTTCTTGGATATCATCCTCTGTTTGCACCAATAGGCCACCGGAAACCTTTTTCACTGTCACTTGGCCAGACTCAGGTTTAGATAACTCGATGAGGCGAATATTGTTCTTTGCTTCGAGAATGTCTAATGCGTCCTTGGTGAAAGCAGGTGCCATAATGACTTCTAAGAAAATTTTACTCATTTCTCCGGCAGTAGCAGCATCGACTTCACGATTTAAGGCCACTATGCCACCAAAGGCAGATACGGAGTCTGCTTCGTAAGCATTTACATAAGCATCATGCAATGTAGCTGCTGTAGCTGCACCACATGGGTTTGTATGCTTAATAATACATGCTGCAGGATCTGTAAACTCCCACACCATATTCCAAGCTGCTTCCATATCTACGATATTGTTATAAGAAAGCTCTTTACCATGGAGTTGTTTCAAGGCCCCCATGCCATGATCTTTGCCAATTTCTTTGTAGAATGCCGCTTTTTGATGCGGATTTTCCCCATAGCGAAGGTCTGTTACCTTTTCATAAGCACTTAAATATTCAGGTGGTGTAGGACCTTCGTTCAAGATACCGCTCATGTAGTTAGCAATAGCTACGTCATAAGCTGCAGTATGAGCAAAGGCCTCTTTCGCTAGACCAAAACGATATTCCTTAGTCAATTCACCATGTTCTTTGAGCATTGTTAAGATTTCATCGTAGTGATTTGGATTTACTACAATGCCTACATACGCGTGGTTCTTCGCAGCAGAACGCACCATGGTAGGACCGCCAATATCGATATTTTCAATGGCTTCCTCTAAGGATACATTTGGTTTTGCAATGGTTTCACGGAATGGATAGAGATTGACAACCACAAGGTCGATTGGTTCAATACCATGATCTGCCATAGCTTTTTGATGTTCCGTATTATCGCGGATTGCCAAAATACCACCATGAACCTTTGGATGTAATGTCTTTACACGGCCGTCCATCATTTCAGGAAAACCGGTCAAAGATTCTACGGCTTTTGCTGCAATGCCCGCATCGGTAATAACCTTAAGGGTACCACCTGTAGAATAAATGGTTACACCTAATTCAACCAATCCCTTTGCAAAGTCTACAATACCTGTTTTATCAGAAACACTAAGTAATGCATTTTTAATCATGTAACGTCTTCCTTTGCTTACACATCAATCTTCAATATATACAACACGACCTTTTATAGTGAGCTTATCCTCACAAAATAGTCGCAACGCCTCTTTATACGTTTTATGTTCGATAGGCAATAATCTATCACTCAAAGTATCCTCTGTATCATCAGGTAATACAGGCACCGTATTCTGCATAATGATTGGGCCTGTATCCATTCCCGCATCAACAAAGTGCACTGTACATCCTGTTACCTTTACACCTGCATCGATAGCTTGTTGATGACCATGAAGGCCTGGAAATGATGGTAACAGAGCAGGATGAATATTTAATATACGATGTTCATATCGTTCTATCAAAGGAGCACCTACAATGCGCATATAGCCTGCCAAGACGATGCCATCAACCTTATAAGGCTCTAAAGCATCTAACTGAGCCTGTTCAAAACTGGCTTTAGAATCATAGTCGCTACGGTCGATGACAATAATCGGAATATTCCAAGATTTGGAGCGCTCCACAATACCGGCATCACCATGATCTGTAATAATTACAACGAATTCACCATTAATATAGCCTTCTTGCATGGCCTTATATAGTGCTTCCCCATTGGAACCACGCCCACTGGCAAAGAGGGCTAATCGCTTTTTAGAATTACGCATCAAACTCAGCCCCTTTAAGAACAACAGGACCATCACCGCTTACGATACGGCCAATTTCATATACAGCTTCACCACGGTTACCAAGATTTTCTTTAACCTTTTCTACATCGTTTTGGTCAACGATGAGGATCATACCAATGCCCATGTTGAAAGTACGGTACATTTCAGGCCATGCTACATTGCCCCATTCTTGTAGTTTCGTAAACACAGGAAGTCGTGGCCATGTAGTAACGTCTACCTTTGCAGTCACACCCTTTGGCAATACGCGGGGAATATTTTCATAGAAACCACCGCCTGTAATATGAACCATACCCTTTACAAGTTCTTGTTCAATCAACGGTAAGACCGCTTTTGGATATAGACGTGTAGGTGTCAATAACTCTTCGCCTAAGGTCTTACCAAACTCTGGGATGTCTGTATCGATAGACAATTGTTTATGGTCAAATACGATTTTACGAACCAAGGAAAAACCGTTGGAATGTACACCAGACGATGGCAAACCTAAAATGACATCGCCCGCTTTAATACTTTCACCAGTAATCAATTTAGGACGATCAACGATGCCAACGGCAAAACCAGCTACATCATAGTCATCATTATCGTAAAAGCCTGCCATTTCAGCAGTTTCGCCGCCCAATAAAGCACAGCCAGACTCTTCACAAGCCTCTGCCACACCGCGCACGATATCTGCTACTTTTAGAGGATCAAGTTTACCAACTGCAATGTAATCGAGGAAGAATAGAGGTATAGCACCTTGTACGAGAATATCGTTAACACTCATAGCTACGCAATCTTGGCCAATGGTATCATGTTTATCCATCATAATAGCAAGGCGTAATTTTGTGCCTACTCCATCTGTACCAGATACGAGCATAGGGTCAGACATGGAGTGACCAGCCAAGGAATAGAGGCCCCCAAAACCACCTAAATCACCAACAACACCTGGTGTATAGGTGCGTTTCACGGATTCCTTCATCAATTCTACAGCGCGATTACCTGCATCGATATCAACGCCTGCATCGCGATAGGTTAAACTAGTTTTATTCGAGCACATATTTGACCCCTTCCTCTTGTTCCGCAGGAACCTCTACAC
>CAKPSA010000023.1 GCA_934183145.1 uncultured Veillonella sp. | reverse complement strand
TATTTACCGCGTACAAGGTCTTTAACTTCGTTAGGAACCATTTTATAACGGTCGCCCATCATAACGTTCATCATAGCCATTGTACCAACGATTTGGGATGTTGGAGTTACCAATGGAGGGTAACCCAAGTCTTCACGAACGCGTGGCATTTCATCCATAACGTCGAAGAAGCGATCGCCCATACCCATTTCGTTCAATTGGTTTTGAGTATTGGACAACATACCGCCAGGAATTTGGTAACGACGAACAGCTGGGATTACATCACTAGCTGGTTTCAAGTTGAATTCTTCAGCGATTTGTTGTTTTACTTTACGGAAGTGGTCAACTAATGGAATGTATTTATCAAGGTCAAGACCAAGATCCCATTCAGTGCCTTTGAACATTTCGATCATAGTTTCAGTAGCTGGTTGGCTAGTTGCATGAGCGAATGGAGAGATAGCAGTATCGATGATATCTACGCCAGCTTTAGCAGCTTCCCAGTATGTAGTGCTTGCAAGACCGCAAGTGAAATGGCTGTGCAAGTCGATTGGCAATTCGCCAAAACGTTTTTTGAATGTGGAAACCAAATCATATGCATCAGCAGGTCCTAACAAACCGGACATATCTTTGATACATAAGGAATCTGTACCCATTTCTACCAATGTTTCAGCTACTTTCAAGAAGCTTTCAGTTGTATGAACTGGGGAGATTGTGTATACCATAGCGGATTGAACGTGTGCGCCTGCTTTTTTGGAGTACTTAATAGCAGCTTCCATGTTGCGAGGGTCATTCAATGCGTCGAAGATACGGATACGATCAATACCATTTTTTACAGCTGCATTACAGAATGCTTCTACTACATCATCAGAGTAGTGTTTGTAGCCCAACAAGTTTTGGCCACGAAGTAACATTTGTAGTGGAGTGTTTTTCAAATTGGATTTCAATTTACGAAGGCGTTCCCATGGATCTTCATTCAAGAAACGAAGACAGCTGTCATAAGTAGCGCCGCCCCAACATTCAAGAGCTTCATAACCAATTTCATCTAAAAGGCCAAGCACTGGTTCCATTTGTTCGTAACGCATGCGTGTTGCCAAAATAGATTGATGACCGTCGCGAAGAACGGTTTCGCAGATTCTTAATTTTTTAGCCATGTTAATCCTCCAAATCGAAATAGTTTATGTATGTAATTTTATACATCCACTACATAACTATCTCATACCTATTTTTTTACGATTTTTATAGTACCTACTCACACAAGCAAATACTGTACAAATCGTTAAGACATACTTATATTAGACTACTTATAGAATTCTTTGTCAACAACCACATTATGCTATTTACTCATAATTTCATGTATTCAATTATGATTTTTTCGTGATACAAATCACAAAAACGGCTAAAATACTAGATTTTATCGTGTATTTTTAATCAAAATATTTTTTTTGTAATTGTACATTTTAATGAGAAACCAAAAATTATATCGCAATAATTTTTAGTTATTATTGACTAGCTTTCAAAGCATATCGGTATTTATAAATCTAGTACTTCGATAATCATCGGTACACTTATAAGCTCATCAATTTTATTGATAACATACCTGTATTATTGTAATTTATAAATATACAAAAGAACCTACCTTTTATAGGTAGGTTCTTTTAGTAAGCAATTATTATTATATTATTTTTCAGGTTTTACCTTTTTTGGTGCCGTTTCAAGAACGATATTTTTACCATCCCGTTTAACTTGGATAGAGAATGCGCCCTCACCTTCTTTAAAGTATTCCATCTTAATATCGAGCAACATTTTACCAATTAACGTTTCTACCTTCTCTGTAAGGAACTCACGATAGAATGCATCTTCCTTTTGTTTTGGACTTTGATGTACCACAGGTTTCTTAGCAGAACGCTCCATATCAAGCATTGTTTCTTCAAAATTTTCAGTATCTTTAAAGTTTTTCATCATATCCGCATCGGATAAACCTTTTTGAATTTTAAACTTTGCCATGTTTATCTCCTATCAATTCGAAAATTGCCTTTTTCACACGTACTGAATCAATACCAGACATACAATATTGATCAGGCTTAGGACAACGTCGTTTACGACATCCTAAACAATCTAACTCATTATTAACAAGAACCTTGAAGTTCCCCGTCAGCGGTCCCCACAGCTTAGGATCCGTTGGACCAAAAAGCGCTACTACAGGTTTGTTTAATGCTAATGCAATATGTAATGAACCTGTATCGGCAGTCACTACTACATCACAACTTTCAATTAAAGCCCCCACCTCTTGAAGTGTGGTCTTTCCTAACATATTCAGCATAATTTTATCAAGGCCATCTGCTGTTAAGGTATCCATCAACGGTTTGTATTGAGTAGCCTCTTTAGGACCGCCTACACACACAAAGTTAGCCCTGTATTGAAGTGATTTAATGAGTGAATACCATTTTTCTTGAGGCCACTCTTTCGTCGCCCAAGATGTGCCTAAAACAAGCCCTATGCGCAGTGGCTTTTCAATCTCTCCACGACTCAAAGAGGTATCACAACTAATTGCTTCCCACTGATTTTCTGCCCAAGCATGCAAATTAGATGGCACAAAAAAATCCATGTGGTATAACTTTTTACTAGTTGAACTATTACCTATACAAGGTTTTTCCTTAACAGCAGAACTAGGAACAGATGTATGTAAGCTACTATGCTCTGCAACAGCTATATTCAGTAATTTAGCAACCTCTATATAACGCTTGATGACATGATTTGTACTCGGCTTTGCTTTGTAGTTTGAAAACATCCAATTGAGCTCTTTTGTACCACCAAGTCCTAGGCGAATAGGTGCACCTGATGCTAATAAAACAAGTCCTGTTATGAGTCGACCTTGTACATCGACAGCCACATCAAATTTGTATGGTTTTAACTTAGCTCTAAGCTCCCACCACATGCGCCACATCGTTGGAATATGTAGTTTTTTAGAATGTGCTTCGTATTCATCCCGTTCCCAAGGAATGATTTCATCTACATAAGGGTTTCCCTGTAAAAGTTCCACCATGCTAGGTGTTACAATCCAATGTAGCTTGGCCTCTGGATAGTGTTCTTTTATCCAGCGCGCAGCAGGTGTGGCATGTAGAATATCACCTATGTAGCTGAGTCGTACAAATAATATATTCATATATATCCTCATAGTACAAATGAGTATAGGAATAAAGCCTTTATAATGAATCATTATAAAGGCTTTTTATTAAGATTTCTTTTTACTATCACTAGATGATTTAGATGATGTATCATCCTCTGTCACCTTTGTAGTTTCATCGCTACCATTCTTGATAATGTCTTTTACATCGGACATGGTCAATTCATTGAATGTTGTAGGATGATTGTATTTATAAGCTGGTTTAAAGCCTACGCCTAATTTACCTGTATAAACAGTCAAAGCATTATTATCTTCGTCCACACGGGCAATATAGATAGTTTTATCCATATCAACACCGATTAAGCGGAAACGCCCTGGTGGATTAATAACACGCCAACCACCTTCAATGCCGTTAAACATGAAGATATCTCCAGTCTTAACGTTGTCATAGAAGAATCTATCTTCATCATAGAATACGCCAATATGGCCAATATCAGTAGCCTGCATATATACACGACGCGTATCATAGTTCGCATCAGTACGATAAATACGATATGCGTTTTCTTGAACTTTTACCTTCATGTACACAACATTCGTCGCTTCAGAGTAAGCAGCATCTACGATTTTACTATTACGAGGCAAATCTTCAAGTTTTGTATCTACTTCATGTTCAGGATCATCCGCATTGAGGCGAGCCATAACAACCTCTCTAGAATCATATAGACCCATGATGGCATAGTTACGGTCAGGCATCCAACTAAAGTAACTAATAGAGCGACCCTTCAAATCTATTGTGGTAGGCTTGCTTTCATTAGCCTTATAAATTTTCAAAGAGCTTTCAGTAACAACCGCCATAAATTGACGGTCATAAGATACATATTTAGTACCTTCCTTTATATCAGGGAAGTTTTTAGTATCATCCTTAGAAGCGCCGGCTACATTAAAATCCGTAGTCGGTGCAAACATATATTGATCAAGGTATAGGTACACCCCACCTTGCAGAAGAATACCTACCGCAAAGGCGCTCAGTACACGCGTAAAAGGTTTCATGGGTCCTCCTATTTCACGATAAACGCCGTTGGGATCATGCGTTCCCCTAACAAATCGGCTGGTTTGTTTACTACTTTACCATTGAGGTATAGTGTGGAACTAGAACCACCATCTAAATTCGCTGCAATATAGCAACCTTTTTCATAGAGAATATCTTGTACGTCACGTAATGTAGCGCCAAGAGAATAACCTGGTTGACGACCATCAATTACGAGGAATAGTACTGTACCATCTTTCTTTTGACCGATAGCAGTACGTGGACCTACGCCCCAACCGCCATCGCCTTCGGTAATCATCTTCTTACCATCTACGATAAGAGGTGGCCCAAAGGTAATACCTTCCATAGCTTTCATATCACCAAGTTGTGTTTTATCGTAGTTACCTGCAATAAGGTTACCAGATTTAGAGAATCCTACGAAGTCTACCGCTTCTTCAGGTCCTACATCCTTACCGATAACATATTCACCATCATGCAAGATAAAGCCATAAGGCAAACGGCCTGTGCCAGTACCATTTGGATCGTGGAAACCACCGCCATTGATAGCAGCTACCGCATTATTCATCTTCGCAATATTACTTGTAGTATCGCCTTTTTCTTGAATATTAGCAGCTGTACCTACTTCGATACGACGAGGATCTGGAATTTCAAGAATATAGCCTACATAACGAGCAGATTGAATTTTTTCAAGGTTTAAGCTCTTATCTTCACGAGCATTAAACTTGAACAAGTCTTGGCTTTTAACAACACCAACTGTGCCCAAAATAGATTGCAATTCATCTTCACTGAATAGCCATGTAATGTAATGAGGATGGCGAGATTGCAATATGGCACCAATAACGGCGCGCTTTACATTATTAAATGGTCCAAAGAGCACCACGAATGGTGAGGTTACAACGGTAAATAGGAACACCATGATGATGAACTTTACCCAATTCTTTTTGAACAATGTATTTCTCCTTATAAATCAGTGAAATGTTCGGTGCTAATGCGTTCTTCAAAATGTTTGATATCAACAGCATTACCAACCCAAACACGCAAAATGTTATATGGATTATCCCCTGTATGAGCCCAGCCAGATTTCATGGCCATGCTCATTTTGATGCCCGCTTTTTTAGTGGCAGCATCGGTGAATTCATTTTTATCGCCATAAGGATAGCAGAACCAAGGATTATCCTTGATTCCCACTTCTTTTGCGAGGGCTTCTTGAGCCTTTGTAATATTTTCTATTTGTTTAGCTTCAGACAATTGGCCCATTTCGATATGTTGGAACCCATGATTAGAAATGGTGATACCATTCTTATGCATTTCACGAACTTGATCCCAAGTTAACCGTGTACCTACATCGCCAGGATTGATAAACACAGTGGCTGCAAAACCATATTCTTTCATGATTGGATATACGATAGAATACGTATCTGCATAACCGTCATCAAAGGTTAATACAACAGGTTTTTCAGGCACTGCTGCACCATTTACGACATAATCATATAATTGGTCCATCGTTAATGGATTATAACCATTATCTTTGAGGAACTTCATTTGTTCTCTGAATAGATCCTCACGAATAACTGCATCGTTATCCTTATCATCGCCAATTTTATGATACATAAGAACAGGGATTCCCGTTGGATGTACCATTTTGACTTCTTTTACAGGCGCTGTTGGACTAGGTGGTTCCGTTTTTTGTGAAAGCAATCCACATCCGGCCAAAACCACAGCCAATGCGACAATTAATAGTGTTACCAATGGAATCCGTTTCATAGGTCCTCCTCTATTAGAACACAATTATATACAGAATATTATAACATTTCTATGAAGATTAGTAAAAAACTAACGCTTTACTAGTACCTCATCAATCGATTTTCTAGGTCTAGGATACATAGGCTCATCTGGAATACCTATGGCAATGATAGCCTGTACATCATGAGAAGTATTCAAAAAGGCTTTGCTTTCACTCTGCATAAAATACACATCATTCATCCAAAGTGTACCTAATCCAATCGCTTTTGCGCCCAATAAAATATGTTCCACAAAAGCACCTATGGCTTGTAAATCACTTTTCTCCCACACGCGAGTATAATCTGGCAAATGGTCATAAGGATTAAAGACAAAGAGCAAATCACTAGCTGTATTCATCGCCTTAAGACTAATCTCCAAGCTGCCAAAGTGTTCTTTACGTTCTTTATATTGCTCTAACACTTGAAAACCAAGATTTACAAAATGCTCCTTCTCCTTGTCAGTCACATGAATAACCTGCCAAGGCTGACGATTTTTAGGCGAAGGAGCTCTCATCCCCAGCTCTATTAAATTTTGAATTATATTATGCCCAACAGATGGAGTCTCTTTATATCTACGCACGCTAGTACGCGTGTTTATAACCTCTGTTAAATCCATACTTTCACCATATATGTATCTTCAATTCAAACTAATATCTGTATTCCTATTACAAGTATCTATTAAGATATTATGTATCACTATATTGTAATACACCCTATAATGCTTTAATATTTTAATTATAATATAAATTACATAACCTGTACTATTCTTGAACATAGAGGATTTATTATGAAAAAACGGCTTACCCTTATACAAATGGACGTTCACGTAAATGACGTAAAATACAATTACAATCGCGTCCAAGAGTTGCTTGCTCAATCTCTATCTGAAAGTCCAGATATTATCGTATTACCGGAAACCTGGAACACTGGTTTTTATCCATCTACAGATTTAATCAATATCGCCGATAATAATGGGGATCGCACAAAAGCCTTATTAAGTACATTTTCTAAAGAACATAATGTAAATATTGTGGGCGGATCTGTCGCAGTTGCAAAAGGCAATCTAGTATTTAATACATCCTATGTTTACAACCGAAGTGGTGAACTTGTAGGAGAATATTCCAAGATGCATGGCTTTAGCCCTGCCAAAGAAGACAAATACTTTGCAAACGGCACCCATACTACACATTTCGAGCTGGACGGAATACCTTGCAGTACTGTCATCTGTTACGACATCCGCTTCCCTGAGCTCGTAAGAATGGCTGCATTACCAGGCACGGAATTATTATTTGTGCCTGCTCAATGGCCTACTATGCGTCTACGTCACTGGCAAGTACTCAATGAAGTGCGGGCTATTGAAAACCAATTATTCGTCTGTGCTGTAAACGGCTGCGGCACAGTGGGCCGTGTTCAAAGTACAGGACACTCCGCGGTATATGATCCATGGGGTACAAACCTACTCGAAATGGACACTAACGAAGGCATTGCCTCCGTAGACATCGACCTCGCTGTAGTCGAAGACATTCGTAACAAAATTAATATCTTTAGAGATCGTAAACCTGAACTCTATAACCTATAACCCTAAATACATAATAAAGGCACATTGTTTTAACTACCATCTTAAATAATTCATTCATAGATGGTCTACGCATAAAACAATGTGCCTTTTATTTTATTGATTTGTATGTAAGAAATAGATTACTCTAGTTTGTTCCGGATTAACGGCCATACCTGCAAAGTCCTTAAAACTCAATAAGCTTCCACATATCCTCTGGAACTTGTTCTAGAGGTTTATTTTTTGTCATAGCTTCTTTTAGAATATCAATTGTATCTTGTACTTCTTGTTTATCCTTTGTATTTGGATCGTGTAGAACGACACGGTTCAAAGAGTCTTGCCCAAATTGTTTTAAGTATTCTTTTTCTACTTGATTCAGTTCACGACGTAAGTATTTCATAGTATATCCTCTATTTGTAAATATCTTTTCGATGTCCAACTTCTAACGCTAAAATAATGCATCTATCATCATTAATATCAGCAATCACTCTATAATGACCAATGCGATAACGCCAAAGCCCGGTCTTATTACCCGTCAATGATTTGCCTGAGTACCTAGGGTTTACAACATTATCTACATTCTTGATAAGCCAATTAAAAAGATAGCGTTGCGTTGATTTATCTAATTTAGAAAATTGCTTGTCAAACCGTTTAGAAAACTCAAGTTTATAAGCCATATTTTGCACGCATTTCCGCCACAGAATAAGTAACAGGATCTTGCTTATATTCTGCTAATGCTTTTTGACCTACCTTAAGATCAAATTCATCTTCAATCTTTTCTAATAAAGCCTTCTTAAAAAGTGTAGAAAGTGTTTCATCCATAAACTCAGCATATGTTTTAAATAACTCTTCTTCTTGTTCATTTAAACGGACTGAAATATTTGCCATATAAAGCACCTCCTTATGTAATACATTGTATTACATAAGGAGGCCTTAGTCCATATCTTAAAATCAGTGAAAAGTTATTTTAACAAAATTTTATATTTTAGAAATTAGAGAATAAAAATGATTTATGAATACATAATACTGTATATTTCATCACTCAAATTAGGCATACAAAAAAGGCACACCACCCTTCTCTCGTCTCTCAGCGGCATGCCTTTTTATGTATATAGTTACTCTCGAACTATATCGTATGTCAGTCTGGCTAAACTCTCTCACAGTCCCTTTAATGACACGCCAGTATGTCACCTATAATATACAATTATAAACTGTTTTTGTCAATATTTTATAAAAAATTTATTAATATAAGAATTATTAATATGTTTATAAGGGTTTCTGTTAACCACCAAAAGCTAAATAATCCTTAGTTAAAGCATCTTTTGGATTAGAGAATATTTGCTCCGTAGGTCCCCACTCTACAATTCGACCTCCATCCATAAACACAGTGTAATCTGCAATGCGTCGGGCTTGTTGTAAATTATGCGTAACAATGACAATCGTTTGTTTTGCTTTTAACTCTGTTAGCAACGACTCAATATGTAAGCTGTTTTTTATATCTAGAGCGGAGCAAGGCTCATCCAAAAGCATTATTCGAGGATCTACCGTCAAACTTCGTGCTATACATAGGCGTTGTTGCTGCCCACCAGACAAAGAGGTTGCCAAGCGTTTCATATCACCATTGATTTCGCTATATAATCCTGCCTGCTCTAAGCATTGTATAGCTTTAGCCTTTCTATCTATAGCAGAGAGTTCTTTATAATAATTTAGGGCAAATAACATATTGTCTTCAATGGTACCAGGAAATACCGTTGGTTGTTGGCCGATAAGACCGATTTGGCGACGACGTAATTGGGGATCCATAGAATCTATAGATAGTTCATCGTAAACAATCTGTCCATTAGTGACTTTTTTAGGTGCCTTTAAACTACCATTAAGGGCAGATAGTAATGTACTTTTACCACAGCCGGATGGACCTATAATAGCCGTAATAGCATGTTCTGTAATAGGCAGGGTTATGTGTTGCAAAATAGGATGCCCGTCAATAGACACCTCTATATTTTGAATATCTAATATAGTGCTCATCTAGACCGACCTCCTATGTAGCGACAAATGATATTAATGAAAAGTAATATAACCATCAACACGAAGGCTGTGGCATAGGCCAAATCTACTGAATAGCCTTCGTTGACCAAAATGTACAGATGATAGGGCAACGCCATAAATGGATCCGTTATATTCGGTATGGACCGCGTATATAATACGGCACCAGTATACATAATCGGCGCGGTGGCCCCCATCGCATAGGCCGCCCCAAGGGCTATAGCGCTCAATCCGTCTCGCATAGCACTAGGGATGACCATATGTATCCATATATAACTTGGTGAAAGCCCCATATTGAGAGCTGCCTCATAAGTATCTCGAGGAAACTCACAGAATACTTTCACAAGACGCAATGTAATAAAAGGTATTACCATTACCGTTAACGTAATCGACGCAGACAATAAGCTTTTATCAATGCCCAAATATAAAATGAGCACACTATACCCAAATAAGCCAATCAATACCGATGGTAGTCCAGACATACAGCGCAAGATAAATAAAAAGCATTCCGATTTCCAATGAGAAATGTTGCCATACACCATGTAAAGAGCACAAGGAATACTTACAATAGCCGCCATCGAAGCCGTTAGCAGGCCTTCCAACATACTGCCGATTATGGCTGGAAATATACCCCCTTCTACACCGAGCGGCATGCCCGCTGGATAGAGCAAAAGGAAATCAAGTGTTATCAATGGTCCACCATGATATACTATATAGCCGCAAGCAGCGATGAGGATTGCCATAACTAGGGCTAGACTGCCATAAGCCCAAGTAGCTAATGCAAGATTAGATAACTTCATGATGGCCGTCCTTTCTAGTTTTCCAAGAATACAGATAGACCAGAACATTAGTCAGTATCAAGATTATCAGCAATACTAAAGCAGCCACATATAAACCGCTATAATGCAAGCTATTATACTCTACACTTCCCATTTCAAGGGCAATTAGGGATGGAATAGTCTCAGCCTTACCGAATAGATTAGGCAAGATTGGCGCATTGCCAACAACCATCATAACCGCCATGGTTTCCCCCATAGCACGAGAGAAAGCTAGGACAGAACTAAGAATGATAGAACCTTTAGCACTTGGTAATATGATAGCTTTCATTGTATGCCACGGCGATATGCCTAGGCCTAACGCCGTTTCTTCGTAGCGCTGACGATAGGTTTCAATGGATTCCGTACAGTGTGTCACAATATACGGCAAAATCATAAAAGCTAATACGAGACTAGCCGATAAAATAGATTCACCAGTAGATAAAGAAAACATCGATTGAATAGCGGGAACCACTACGGCTAGACCGATAAAACCAACGATAACTGATGGTATGCCGGCAATCATATCTATAGTAGATAAACAAAATTGGCGAATACGAGGTGATACACCTAGACTCAAGCCTACCGAAGTACCAATCCCCAAAGGCAACGCCCATACCAAAGATAACAACGATACATAGAGGCTAGCAGAAATAATATAGGAAAGCCCTAATACAGGACTTTGTGCCATAGGCTTCCAGACTGTACCAGTTAGAATATTCGTCCAAGACATATCTAACAAAGCAGGCCACGCCTCTATCGCCATATAGAGCACGAGCCCTATATATAAGGCGAGAACAGAGACCGCCATAATCGGTACTATGCCAGATGTAACACGATCTGATAGATGCATAGACTCTCCTTTCATAAGAAAAAAGCAAGGCCGCAGCCTTGCTTTTATTCTATCTGATTAATTTACAGGAACAAAGCCCATTTTATGAATGACTTTACGGCCTTCTTCAGACTTCAAATATTTTGTGAAAGCGTCTGCTACGCCGCCCATATTACCTTTACCTACGATAAGAAGTGGACGTTGGATCATGTAAGAACCATCAGTAATCGTTTCATCTGTTGGAGCTACACCATTCACTTTAAACGCTACGATTTGGCCTTTATTTTGACCTAACATGCCATAAGAAGCATATCCGATAGCATATTTATTCTCTTTGATCTTATTCACAAGGGCACCCATGGATGGAGCTTGGATAGCATCTTTCGTTACCTCTACAGAACCCATGATTTTTTGTTGGAACACTTCATGAGCACCACCACCAAGGTCACGTGTGACCACGATAATTTCTTGATTTGGCAAGGAAGGATCTACTTGATTCCAAGTTTTATACTCTCCAGAGAAGATTTTAATGATTTCTTCTTTAGTAAGATTGTCCTTAATCGCATATAGAGGATTTTCAGGATTTACGGCAATTGTTAAGGCATCAATACCTACTTTAATTTCATTGTAATCTTTGATTTTTGCTTTTTCGCTATCTTTTACTTCCCGTGCCACTAAACCAAAATCAGCAGTGCCGTCAATAACAGCCTTGATACCCGTACCAGAGCCACCAGATGATACATAAATAGTAATATCTTTATCTGGCAAAGAGCTATCCGCATGATTCCAGGTTTTATTCTTTTCTGTAAAATCTGTAGCAATCTTAGAAATAACTGGTGCCAATGTAGAGGAACCATTATATGTCAGTTGAGTAGATTGGGAACTTTGATTAGAACCACAACCTACTGTAATAAGCATAGCCGCTCCAACACAAGCAGCGAGAATGGCGCGTTTAGTGAAACCTTTCATATACAATCTCCTAAAAATAACTAAGAACTATTCAGCATTAGTATAATTATACCAAAATATAAATCTTCATTACAATAAATTTCAGAGCCTATAGAATACAGTATTTCTGCACATATTACTATATCTGAAACTTACTATATACATATAAATAACATTTTTCTGTAAAATAATCATATATCAATTAATTTTATAGTTTTAACTCTTAATTTAGTGCCATTAATCATTTACATAAATTATCTATAAATGGTAGTATTAGCAGTGCACTAGAATTTGGTTATTATGAAAGAAAGGTAATAACTATGTTTTCATTTCTACAACCAAAAGAGGCAAAACCATCGGTTCCACAGAACATGATTATGAATCTATATTATAAATATAGATTTCAATCTCTAGCCGGTGTATTTATTGGTTACGCAGCGTACTATATCGTTCGTAACAACTTTGCCTTATCAACTCATTTTTTATCAGATATCTTACACATGAGCAAAACGGAAATCGGTTTGCTATCTAGTGGTATGCTTATCGCCTACGGTCTAAGCAAAGGCTTCATGAGTAGTCTTGCTGACAAAGCAAGCCCTGCAAAATTTATGGCTTTCGGTCTTATTTGCTGTGCAATTATCAACATTTTTATGAGCTTTGCCGACAGCCTCGCCTTCTTCTTAGTACTAGTAGTTCTTAATGGTTTCTTCCAAGGCTTTGGTGTAGGCCCATCCTTCATCACACTTGCCAAATGGTATCCAAAACAAGAACGTGGTCGCTTTGGGGCAATTTGGAATATCTCCCATAACCTTGGTGGTGGTATCGTAGCACCAATCGTAGCTGCTGCGTTATACTTCACTACTACCGATCACTGGCAATTAGGCAGCTATGGTATTCCTGCAATTATTGCAATTATAGTAGCTGTTATTATTTGCTTCTTGATTAAAGAAAGCCCTGAACGCGAAGGCTTACCGCCAACTAGTGAAATCATTGCCGATACATCTCATAAAGCACATAGAAGTGCAGAAGCACCTCACCTAAGCACAAGACAAATCTTTGTACAATATGTATTAAAAAATAAAAATGCTTGGTATGTGTCTCTAGTTGATACATTCGTTTACATGATTCGTTTCGGTATGCTTACATGGTTGCCTATTTACTTATTACAAGTGAAAGGCTTCTCTAAGGCCGAAATGTCCATCGCCTTCTTATTCTTCGAATGGGCAGCCATTCCTTCTACAATTTTTGCAGGTTATATTTCCGATAAATTCTTTAAAGGTTATCGTATGCCTCCAGCAATCATTGCAGTAAGTATTATCTTCTTCTGTATCTTTGGCTATTGGCAAAGTGAATCCCTCTTATGGGTTACATTCTTTGCTGCTATCGTAGGTTGCTTAATCTACATTCCTCAATTCTTAGCATCTGTACAAACTATGGATATTGTACCTCCATTCGCTGTAGGCTCTGCTGTTGGCCTTCGTGGCTTCATGAGTTACATCGTAGGTGCCAACCTTGGTACAACACTCTTCGGTGTTTTAGCAGATAAATTTGGTTGGAATGCAGGTTTCTATCTCTTATTGGTAGCATGTGTTCTTTGTATTACATTCTGTGTACTTGCCCACTTTGGTGCAAAAGAATTAGATGCTAAAGAAGCAGAACTTGAACAACTTCAACCAGCTGAAGCTAACAACTAAATTCTAGAGCAAACAAAAAGGTAGTAACAA
>CAKPSA010000022.1 GCA_934183145.1 uncultured Veillonella sp. | reverse complement strand
ATAGATAGATAGTATAGATAGATAGTATAGATAAATAGTTAGAAAAATTTTTAATAGAAACTATTTAGTTTTATGAAATTCAGCTACGATTTCTTCTAATACCGTTGGATTATCCACCAAGCTCAATAATGTACGACCGATGATATTGGCCCCATCAATAATCGTTTCTTCAATAGTAGGTTCAAGCATAGCCGCAGCAAATTCTTTAGAGTGGCACACCTTGTCTTCCCCTGCAAGGCGCAATTTAGGATGGAATGCAGCGCATTGATAGCTAACGTTACCGATGTCTGAGCTGCCCCCAATATCTGCGGGACCCGATTTGAAATCAATACCCATATCAGTCATCACCTCTTCAATGAGAATAGTGCCTCTATGGTTTTGGTTCATATCATCATAAGGATTGCCATAGAACTCTACATCAACAGTAGTACCTGTACAAAGAGCGGCACCTTCAAAGATGTTCTTAATCTGCTCAGATAAGCCATTCAAATATTCACGTTCAGTGTGACGTACGGTTACCTCTAATTCACCAAATTCAGGAATGACATTGGATGCAGTACCACCAGCAATGATCCACGTACCAATACGACTTTCAGGACGTACTTGTTGACGCATCATATCCATCGCATGAATAGCGAGTTGCACACCGTTTACAGCATTGATACCATTCCAAGGTTCACCAGCTGCATGAGCTGGTTTACCGTGATAACGAGCGCGGAAACAGTCGAGCGCCAAGAATTGTGAATTAGGTCGTGTTTCTTCGCCATCAAGGTGAACCATGATAGCAAAATCATAGTCTTTAAACACCCCTACATTACACATGTCTACCTTGCAACCTGTGGCTTCTTCATCAGGTGTACCGATGATATCGATGTCCATATTGAAAGCAACACCGTCTTGTTGCATTTTATGTAGTGTTAATGCAGCTAGAACACTCATAGAACCACTAGCAGAGTGACCACATGCATGGCCTACTTCAGGGAGTGCATCATATTCACAAAGAATAGCCAAACGACCTTTTGGATTATCTACTTTCACAGCAGAAGCCTTGAAAGCTGTTGGTAAGTTACAGAATTCATAGGTTACATCCATGCCATGTTTTTCAAGAACGGTGCCAATCGTTTTGACGGATTCAAATTCATGACTGGACAGTTCAGGGTTCTTAGCTAATGTATAATTAATGGCAAACGCATCAGTTGCGAAGCTTTTACAAAGATCTGAGAAGGTATTCGTAAGGGACATAGTGCCTCCATTTGTTATATATAAATTAATATAAGAATAGACAAAGCTCGTTCGAATATGAAAATCGTTTACTCTTAATTATACAATGTTATTGCCTATTATTGTAAAATTCCGTACAATATAAACAGAATTTGATAAACCATGTATATGGATGTTTGAGGAGGTTTCTATGTTTAAGTTCAAAAAGTTGACAGCCATCGCCCTCGTAGCGGTAGCAGCAATGGGTTTATTGGCTGGTTGTGGTAATGACAAACCAAAAATGACACAACAAGAAGGTGTATTGCGTGTAGGTTCTGAAACTACATTCCCACCATTCGAATTTACTGAAGGCGACAAATACGTTGGTTTCGACGTTGATTTGTCCGAAGCAATTGCTAAAAAACTTGGTTTAAAAATGGAATTCAAATCCATGGGCTTCGATGCTTTGATTCCAGCAGTTCAATCTGGCGATATCGACATGATCGCAGCAGGTATCAATGCTACACCTGAACGTGAAAAAGCATTGGACTTCTCCGATGTATACTTTGACCAAGGCGGTTTCATCACAGTTGTTCGTAAAGACAACACAACAATCCACAACATGGATGAATTAGCAGGTAAAACTGTAGGTGCTCAAATTGGTACAATCCCTGTTGAAATGGCTCAAAAAATTCCTGGTACAACAGTAAAACAAATCGATTCCAATGCTAATATCTTCATGGAATTGAAAGCTGGTACAATCGACGGTGCTATCATCGATAACGCAGTAGCTATGTACTACCTCAAACAAGGTGCTGATCAAGACCTTAAACTCGTAGGCGAACCTACTCAATCCCCAGGCACAGTTCTTGGCGTGAAAAAAGGCAACAAAGCATTACAAGAAGCTGTTAACAAAGCTCTTAAAGAACTTAAAGAAGACGGCACTTACCAAAAAATCTACGACAAATGGTTCGGCGATTACAACAAAAAATAATATCTAGCGCTATGAACTAGAGTATATAATCTCTATAAACTAGGATATATATGCCCCCTCTGAAAGACTACAGGACGCACAGTATTGTGATTTCAAAGTTCTTTCAGAGGGGATTTTTTATTCTAATCCCTCTTTTACGGTCCCTCGCGTTCGTTATATAATAAATACGTATTCTATAGTAAATGTAACTAATTAAAGGAGGCCTTATGGCACAGTACTTTACGGAACGCCTACAAAAGGTCTTCCACATGATTTTCACATCCTACAATCAAGAAATGGCCCAAGAAGGTTTGCGCCAATTAGAACTGATTGTAAATAATCAACATAGTCCTGAACAGCCGAATCATCGAGCGTTGAGAAATGACATGACTACCTCTTTAGAAAATGAAATCGACACCAAAGAGGACACGTTAAAAATAGCCAATAATCCAGAATCTCGAGAGATAGCTGATGCGTATGCTTTGTTGGCCCGTATTTACGCAGGTCCACGCTTTACATGGGAGGAATCAAACTTCCCAGAAAATAACATGCGCACTTATCAATGCTTGCACGATAGCATTCGCCGTTGTAGTCCTATCGGTACCTTACAAGCATTACGTATCAATGGAACCATTACACCTACAGTTGAAAAGGATATGTTAATATCCTTTGATGATGCATTTCGTATCGTTTACGATTATGCCAAGCAAGGTGATGCTTTTTGCCAATACATTATAGGCAATGTCTTTTTCTGGCGCGATGACGACCGCATTAGCCTTGCGAGGGATATGATTACACCACCTCGTAAAAGCTTATCTAAACGCATACAGCAAAGCTTACAAAAAGGTTCTATACAGGAACGCCTAGCAGCCTTACAAGGCACAGTCTCAGACGAAACATTACAAGAAAATGCTACTAAACTAGCCAAAGAATGGTTTAACAAGGCACTCGACAACGGGCTTGCCATGTTCCAAGGCAATTTACGCAACATCTATATCGACGAAGGCGATTTTAATAATGCGCGCCGCGTAGCTTTAACTGCTGCTGAGCTTGGTAATCCAACCATGATGCTCTACACCGGTCTAGACTGTCACGAACATGGAAATTTTGAGGATGCTTTCATATGGTTTACGAAAGGTGCCGCCTTAGGTCAAGCTGAAAGCACCGCTGAATTAGCAGATTATTACTATCATTTCTATGATACTAAAGAGCTACGCAGAGTCATCCCTTATGATCCTGTAAAGGCTATTGGCCTATACCGCCGTGCAGCTACTAAATATTTTAGCGATGCAGGCTATGCCGCCTTACAAGCTGCCTTTGGCTATATTTTCCACATCGGTCACCTCCCCCTCGACTGGGGACTCATTGCAGACCTAACCCATATGGCAGCCACAAAAGAACGATTTATGTTCTCCTTGCCATACATCGGTTACATGCGCATCCACGGCTTAGGGGTAACCAAGAACATACGCTTTGGCGTACAGTCCTTAACACGTGTACTAGATGAAGAAAAACGTGCCCTAGAAGAGGACAATCGGGTTCTCTTCTACGATATTACACGGGCTTTAACACGTGTGGCCTTAGGCTATGCCTATGAAAAAGGCTATGTCACCGGCAAACCTGATTTAGATACTGCTGTAGCCTATTACGAAGAATCCCATCAATACATACTGTCTCACAAGGCAAACCTCGATGAAGAGTTAAAAGATATTCCTATCGATGATGAAGCAGAAGAGCGCTTGGCGGCCTTTGAAGAAATAGACGGCCATTGGCACTATAAAGAAGGTATCACAGAGTCTACTTCAACAGTACGGCCTGGTCACACTGAATGGCCTCAAAATGCGGCCCGCTTATCTGTAAACATGGATGACTTCTTATGGGATACTACCTTATATGGTTGGCAAACCATCGAGCACGCCTTAGAAGCACAAGAAGAAATGAAACTTAGCTTTTACAATCATTTCCTCTCCATTCCAGATAAGCTACGCAACATTTTTAAGCTAGATGTAAAGCGCATGCCACGTGATGCGTACCAAGTCAGAATACATGGTTATGACCCTACAGAAGGTCAAGAGATGATCTATCGAGCACTATTCAAAAAAGAGAATACTATTCAGCTATTAAAAGACCTCTACGATAATCATCAATTACCAGCATTGGGAGATTCCTGGTCTGTTGAAACGAACGAAGAAAAACCGACTTGGCATTATGTACTCGACGTAGATCAACAAGCATTCCTACTTGAGGAATACGACGATGCAAACGCCATGATACAAACTGCACTACAAGGCTTAAAAGACAAAAAGTACGAACAAATTAATGTCCGTACCCATGACTTTATCGGCCCATCTTATTTCATTTTTAGAGGTAATCACGCAAATCCATTTAGAGTACAACTCTATTTGAAAGAATCCATGCGCCACTCTATCGACAAGGATGGAAAACCTCAAGATACGCCAGGTAATACCTATTTATTTGAACAACAGTTAGGTAACGAAGTATCATTAAACTACTGGATTCAAAAAACGATTAATACCTTGGAAATCCCTGAGTTAGACAACTGGAAAAAACTCAGTGTTCCAAAGGCATTGCAATAGAATATAAGAAAAAGACCACCTGCAAGCCAGGTGGTCTTTTTGCTGGGGAATGAAATTGTTATTTGAATAAAGGCAAGATTGCGTTTGCTAAACCAGTAAGTGCAGCCAAAATTGCTTTAACGATAGTTGCTACCATTGCTCTTCCTCCTTCTCATATAAGCACAATAACTAAACTAACTATAAATATCTTAAACTAGGATATTAAATTTAATGTGAAATGAGTAATTTTTTACACATTAATTTTTCATGAGGAAAATAACAAAGTAGCAATTACCATAGATAATTTCATGAGAAAGATAGCATACAACGAGTTCATAATTTTATATATTTTCTTAATATTTTGTAAACTAAGATGACCATACCTACGAAATTTGGTCATAACAGAAAAACCCTTCTCTATATTCCCAGTTCAAACCGAACTAGAGAATAGTAGAGAAGGGTTTCTTGTTTACAGATTATAGAGATTCAACAACCTCAGCACAGCGATGGCAAAGTGTAGGGTGTTCGCTATCTTGACCTACTGTATCGCGGTGGATCCAGCAGCGTTCACATTTTTCAAGTTCAGATGGAGCAACTACTGTTGCAACGCCTGTTTCTTCATCTTTTACAGCCTCTGCTGGTGCAGTGCCATTTACGATGTGAGCTTCGGATACGATAACGAGTTTAGCTAAGCCGTCTTCACCAAGAGCGTTCAATGCGTCGAATGCAGTGCCTTCAGCGTATACTGTAACGGATGCATCCAATGGGTGACCGATTGTTTTGTTTTGACGAGCCAATTCCAATGCTTTTTGTACAGATGTACGCAAGTCTAATAATTGGTTCCATTTATCAGCCAATTCTTGGTTGAAGTGTTCAGGATGACCTTGTGGCCAATCTTGAAGCATAACGGATTCAGGCATGCCTTCTTCTTTAGGCATGTATTTCCATACTTCTTCTGCTGTGAAGGAAAGTACTGGAGATACCATTGCTACCAATGTTTTCAAGATTTCGTACATAGCTGTTTGGGCAGAACGACGAGCTACGTTGTTTTTGCTTTCAGCATACATAGTATCTTTCATGACATCAAGGTAGATGGAGCTCAAGTCTACTGTGCAGAAGTTATGAATTGCATGGTACAACATGTGGAATTCATAGTTTTCGTATGCATCAGTAACCTTTTGACGTACCTCTTCTAAGCGCAACAATGCCCATTTATCGAATTCGGACATATCTGCATAAGCCACTTTGTCAGTGTTTGGATTGAAGTCATCCAAGTTACCGAGCAAGAAGCGGAATGTATTACGGATCTTACGATATACTTCGGATAATTGTTTTACGATGTCTTTAGACAAACGTACGTCTGCTTGGTAATCCGCGGAGGATACCCACAAACGCATAACGTCAGCGCCGTATATGTCGATGATGTCGCTTGGAGCTACTGTATTACCTACAGATTTAGACATTTTGCGACCTTCGCCGTCCACAACGAAGCCGTGAGTCAATACGGAGTTGTAAGGTGCTTTACCTGTTGTTGCTACTGCAGTCAACAAGGAAGAGTTGAACCAACCGCGATGTTGGTCGGAACCTTCAAGGTACATAGCACATGGTACATCTAAGCCGTTAACTTCAAGTACGCCAGACCAAGAGGAACCAGAGTCAAACCATACGTCCATGATATCAGTTTCTTTTTTGAACTCATCATGACCGCAATGAGGACATTTGAATCCTTCTGGTAACAATTCTTTTGCACTGTGAGCCCACCAAGCATCGGAGCCTTCTACAGCTACTTTTTCTTGTAATGCTTTGATAGTATCATCGTTGATGATGTGCTCGCCGCAGCTTTCACAATAGTAAATAGGAATTGGCACACCCCAAATACGTTGACGGGAAATTACCCAGTCACCACGGTCGCGAACCATGTTGAAGATACGGTCATGGCCCCATTTAGGAATCCATTGTACTTGGTTGTCGATCGCATCAAGCGCTTGTTGACGGTAACCATCTACAGAGGAGAACCATTGTTCTGTAGCGCGGTAGATTACAGGGTTTTTACAACGCCAGCAGTGAGCGTATTGGTGACGCAAGCTAGATTTGTGAAGCAAGGCATTATTGTGCGCCAAGATTTTAATAACAGGCACCTCTGCATCGTGAATTTCTACGCCAGCCAATGGGAATTCAGTATCGCCATAGCGGTTGTCATCTACTTGTTTAGTGTAGTTACCAGTTTCGTTAACAAGGGATACGATAGGAAGTTCAGTTTTGCCTTCCTTGTTATAACGCATAACGATGTTAAAGTCGTCTTCACCATGTGCAGGAGCTGTATGTACGCAACCAGTACCTGCTTCAAGTGTTACATGGTCGCCACACAATACAGTGGATGTGCGTTCTACGAATGGATGTTTGAACTCAGCCAATTCTAAGTCTGCGCCAGAGAAGCGATTTACGATTTCATAGTCTTCAATGCCGATATCTTTCATAGCCGCATCAACGAGTTCAGTAGCCATCAAGTAGTATTCGTCGCCTACTTTTACCCAGCCATATTCAAGGTCAGGGTTAACGGAAATAGCTACATTGGCAGGCATTGTCCAAGGAGTAGTTGTCCAAATAACAGCGTATGCTTGTTTTGGATCTACGCCAGCTGGCAATGTTACCTTTTTCTCGGATACGTAAGGGAATTTTACGTAGATGGAGAAGGATTTTTTCTCAGCGTATTCAATTTCTGCTTCTGCCAATGCAGTTTCGCAGTGCGTACACCAGTATACAGTTTTAAGACCTTTGTAGATATGGCCGCGTTTTGCCATTTCGCCAAAGATGCCAAGTTGTTTTACTTCGAACTCAGGGCGTAATGTCAAATAAGGACGTTCCCACTCGCCTAATACACCAAAGCGAATGAAGTCTTGTTTTTGGTTTTCTACGCATTCTAATGCATATTCCTTACATTTGTTGCGCAAGTCCAATGGTGCCATTTCATGACGGTTAAGACCTGTGTTTTTAATAACCGCATGCTCGATTGGCAAACCGTGTGTATCCCAACCAGGGATGTAACGTGTATAATGACCAGTCATTGTTTTGTATTTCATGATGATATCCTTCAACGTTTTGTTGAGGGCATGACCGATGTGTAATTTACCGTTCGCATATGGAGGGCCATCATGCAAAATGAAAGGTTTTGCGTCTTTACGCAATTCCAAACGTTTTTGATAAATTTTGTTGTCTTCCCAGAACTTTAAGATTTCTGGTTCGCGCTTAGGCAAATTGCCGCGCATTGGGAATTCTGTTTCAGGCAAATGTAACGTCTTACCGTAATCCATGATGTGCTCCTTTTACATAAAAAAATCGCCCGCCCCCGAAGGGACGGACGTCATATCCGTGGTACCACCCTACTGACCTTCTGTGAAAGCTAGCATATTCCGAGCATACGAAATAACTAGGATTCATGTTGTGAAAGCCACTTAGACATATAACGGTGTTCACCGGCAGGGTTCCTGCTTGCTCCAAAGTGATCCGCAAATCTCTAGATTTCCAAACCTTTCAGCCCATGAGTTTGGTCTCTACTAAATCCGTCTGAGAAGTGCCGTCTTTTTCAACGCAATATTCATATAATAGATAATTATAGGTCTCGTGAGGGGGAGTTGTCAACTGTATAGATAGTTTAAATTTATAGATATAACATATAAAAATGCCACCTTTATTATGTTCCAATAAAGGTGGCATATTCATATAAATAGACTTTACATTATAGTGCTAAAAAGGACATCCAAATATTAAAAACTGTAAGGCAAATACATGCTAGCATTGCTTTTTGGTCCATGCTTTCAGATGGTGTTTCTTTAAGACCTGTACGAGCAGCTTCTTCAGCAGTAATTACTTCATAGCTTGTTGGAGAACCATATTGGTTATCACCTGCATCACCCGGTTTAGCCAATAAATAAATGACATATACAAGACCGATGATCGGAACAAATATAATTAGCCAAAACCATCCAGATTTATTTATATCATGTAAACGACGAACTGCAATACCAAGAGACGGTAAAAACATAACACAAGTATAGGCAAAAGATAATAAATTAATAAGTGATCCCAAGAATGAATGGCCAAAAATAAATCTTAATAGAGTAAATACAAAACCTATGACAACTGTAACCGCTGTAAAGCGCCAATATTCACTGCGACTAGCTCTAGTACGGAAGTTTACAAAATTACCAACTACAGAATGCTTAAAATTATCAACATACGAAAGGTTTTTAATGTTTAAATCAGTCATAATTCTCTCTCCTATCAAATGACAAATTGAAATTAATTTATTATACAACAAAACAGCCTCTTGCACCATGCAAAAGGCTGTTATTTGTATATTTATTTTATTTTTTACATCACACTTGTTGTTAGCAATCGATCTACCAAGAACCATAGTACAAGGATAGCGCATAATAGTCCTGCTGTAAGGCCTGTTGTAGGTGTAGCATCTATTAAGCCAATTTCATGGGCCATTTGTTTTGTGAGGATAACGTGTCCTGTTGGTGATCCAAAACGGTTTGTATGGCTTTCACCAGGAAGAGCCATTAACACTAACAATATAATTGTACCAATAACAGGAACGAGGCCAACAAAGACAAGTCCACCAGAACGGCCTTGATCGTGCAAGCGTCGTACTGCAACAGCCACGCCAGGAATGACCATGACAACGGACAATAGGACTAAAATTACTAGGCCAAATCCAACACCAACTGCACTGGAGAGAGGACTAATATAACTCAAGAATGCACAGGTGAATAGAATAGCTACAAAGAGCAATTGATACACCAAAAAGAAGTTCCAATATTCACTACGGCTGGCACGGCCTTCAAAGTCGGCGTATTTATAAACAAAACATTGTTTAAAGTTCTCAATCATTCCTAGACTATATTTATCTAACGAAATGGGTGCTTTACGGATACGGCCACAGTTTGGACAGTATCGTTCACTTTTTAACACCTCGTGTCCACAATATGGACAAGGTCTCATACTAAACTCCTTCCATCCACAGCAGGAAACAGTGAATCTCATAAAGTCCTGTTGTTCTAAACACATATAGTAACTTAGATATGTTTTAACACAATCATATCTATATTTTTAAATTCATCTTGATTTCATTTTACTACAAAGTGTTATATTGTCTATAAAGGAGTTGTTAAACTTTTATAAAATAAAATAATAATTATGCTATTTAATGCAGGTTAATACTAGATGTAGCCATTAGCATTAATGCCATACCATAATATATCACCGATGGTATTACCAAATGCGATAGATTGAAGAACAAATATGGTAATGCCCATAATCCAGTCTTGTTTTCGAGATGGAGTTTCCTCAAGCCCCGTGGATTGACTTACGCTAGCAGTAATAGGAATATAGGCAGTTCTTTCACCGTAACCATTCTCTCCTTCATCGCCACGTTTCAATTCGTAAGTTAAGAATATAAAGAAGCCTATAATAGGAATAAAGGAAATTAGCTGAGTCCAGCCACTACGGCCAATATCATGCATACGGCGTGCTGTGATGGCAATATTGGGAAGCACGAAAAATAAAGTTACTAATAACGTGATCGTATCAATAATAGACTCAAAATTATAGAGCCCAACACCTTTACAGAGTACAGCTACTACCCCTAGTGTTCCTTGAACCATCATCATTCCAGCCATAAATCGCCAATACTCACTACGGCTCGCACGACCTTTAAAATTGGCGTAGTTTTTGATGCCTAGCACAAAAGCATCGGTATAGTTCAAATCATATACATTTACTGATGCCATGACCTAGTCCTCCTCAAACTCTTCAAAACCAACGATTTTCCAGCCATTACCTACATTATATAAGCGGACTAACATGGATGGGCTTTTATCTACAAAGTCTACCCTATATCCGATATAATCCACCGTTACATCATCATCCACATCTTGAGATACATAATCCAATCGTATAGATTCTACAGCAGAACGTTGTTCCTTTACCTTAGCTTGCTGCCAGAGATCAAAGGTGCCATATCGTTCCATTTCACGACTGCTCAAATCGCGATACGCACTATGATAATCGCCATCAGCCAGTGCTTTGTAATATTCCTTCACCACTAGATAGCCTTCTGTTGTGGCAGAATCACTACGTAGTAAACGGTTTGCTTTCTTTGTGAAAGCGCCATTACCTAAATTTCCAAAGGCTGTTTCTTCTACCATATAGTTATGGCCCATCATAGAGGTACCTATACTGTTTGCAACCCAGCCTAAAACAAGAAGAGCCACGATGAAGGCTCCCGAAACAGATTGCTTTTCATTTATACTAGATTCTACAGATATCTGTTCATTAGTTATACTTGATTCTTGTTTGAGAGCCGATCTTTTACATAATAAATAGAGCAACGCAATCCATCCTAAAATAGGAACAAAGATAAGGATCATCAAGGTTGGATCATTATTAGAATCGCGTAACCGTCTCGCTACCATCATAATGGTGGGCAACACTAACACTACTGTTAATGCTGTCAATACGCCGCCCCCTAAGGATAGGGCATATAAAAATCCAGAAGGTATGAATGTGGCAAGGCCTGTTATAAATGTAACTAGACCATATACAAAGGTCATAGCACTGATGGTAAGCCAAAAATCGGCTGTCGTTGTTCGTCCCTTATGATTCGCATAGTTTTCTACTAGCTCACGATAGAGGACTTTAAATACTCTCTGCTTCATAAATCTCCTACTATATTTAGATATGATACAAACTTAGATAACCCTATTATACTATGCTTTACCAACCCTATCATTTCATTTTTTCTTCATTAAATTTATCTATACTAATAATATATTTTTTACAACTAAAATTCGTGCAATTAAGTTTGTATAGGAGATAATAATTATGAACGCTAAATTGACTAAAGTAGTAGCTATGGCCAGCTTGGCAGCATTCTTATCAGTTGGTATTGGTGCCAATGTAGCACAAGCCAAAGATTACCACTTCAAAATCGGTGAAAACCATCGCATGGTTAAAAACGATGATGGCACAGTAGATAGCAGTGCTCATCCATGGTTCAAACCAGATCAAAAGAAACATAGAAAACACAAAATTTCTGAACGTGAAAAACATGACAAAAATGCAACTGCAAAACGCAGCGAACGTCATCAACGTTCCGAATCTACAAACGGCTAATCATTCCCCTTTCATAACTGGTTATCCAGTCATATAACACATAACTAAACTAACTAACCTAAAAAGGACGTTATACACATGTATAACGTCCTTTTTAGTATGTATTGTATTATCTATTTTATTATGCAGTAGCTGTTATTATGCGTCAGCTTTTAGCACAGCTTGTTTCATAGATTGTACGTAGTCAAATAATGCTTTGTCTGCATGTTCGCCGTGTTCTGCCACGATTTTAACGATAGCAGAGCCTACGATAGCACCGTCAGATACGCGCGCCATTGCTTCCGCTTGGTCTGGTGTAGAAATACCAAAACCAACGGCTACAGGAATATCTGTATATTTGCGAATGGTTTCAACGATGGATTTAATATCCGTTTTGATTTCGCTACGCATACCTGTAACACCAAGAGAAGATACGCAGTATACAAAACCTTCTGCGTCTTTTGCGATCATTTCAATGCGGTTTTCAGATGTTGGAGCAATCAAGGATACCACTTCAACACCGTGTTTATTAGCAATGCTCGCAAGTTCGCCTTTTTCTTCAAACGGCATATCTGGCACGATAACGCCAGAGATACCAACCTCTTCGCAGAGGGTAAAGAATTTTTCACGACCGAACACATAGATTGGGTTCAAGTAAGTCATGAACACGAGCGGTATAGTCACTGCATCTTCGCCTGTGCGTAAACGGCGCACCATATCAAAGATATCGTTGATTTTTACACCTGTAGAAAGTGCACGTGTACTCGCTTCTTGGATGACTGGGCCTTCCGCTGTTGGATCGGAGAATGGAATACCGATTTCTACCATGTCGGCGCCGGCTTTCACCATCACGCGAATATAACGTTCTGTATTTTCAATACCATGGTCACCAGCACTAATGAATGGGATGAATGCCTTGCCCTTTGTGAAAGCGTCTTTAATTTTACTCATGAAGATCCACCCCTCTGTATTTCGCCATAGCCGCTACGTCTTTATCACCACGACCAGATAAACAAATAATAATGATATCGTCCTTGCTCATAGTAGGCGCAATTTTACGCGCATGTGCCACTGCATGAGCACTTTCAATAGCTGGAATAATGCCCTCTAAACGAGACAAGTATTCGAAAGCATCTACTGCTTCATCATCTGTTACAGGTACGTATTCAGCGCGACCACTATCGTGCAAGTACGCATGTTCAGGACCGATACCAGGGTAATCAAGGCCTGCAGAGATAGAATATACTGGAGCAATTTGGCCATCTTCGTCTTGGCAGAAGTAAGATTTCATGCCATGGAAGATACCAACAGAACCTTTTGCAATTGTCGCTGCATGTTCCTCTGTATCGATACCGCGACCTGCCGCTTCACAACCGATGAGGCGAACGCCTTCATCAGGGATAAAGTGATAGAACATACCCATCGCATTGGAACCGCCCCCTACACAAGCCATAACAGCCGTTGGCAACTTACCTTCTGCTTCGAGGATTTGCTCACGCGCTTCACGACTGATAATAGATTGGAAATCACGAACGATCATAGGGAATGGATGGGCACCCATAACGGAGCCCAATACATAGTGCGTGTCGGACATGCGATTTGTCCATTCGCGCAATGCTTCAGAAACAGCATCTTTTAATGTACTAGTACCACTTGTTACAGGATGCACCTTAGTACCTAATAACTCCATGCGATATACGTTAAGCGCTTGACGTTCGCAGTCTTCAGCACCCATGTATACTTCACATTCCATGCCCATCAACGCAGCAATAGTAGCTGTTGCTACACCGTGTTGACCGGCCCCAGTTTCAGCAATAACGCGAGTTTTACCCATGCGTTTTGCCAATAACATTTGGCCGATTACATTGTTCAATTTGTGGGAACCAGTATGGTTCAAATCTTCACGTTTCAAATAAATTTTGGCGCCCCCAAGGTCTTTTGTCATGCGATCTGCATAGTATAAAAGGGATGGACGACCTGTATATTTTTTGTGTAAATCCTCAAGTTCGCGCACGAAATCAGGATCATCTTTGTACTTGTTGTATGCCTCTTCCAATTCGATGACTGCATTCATCAATGTTTCTGGCATAAATTGGCCACCGAAGGAGCCAAAATAACCATGTCTTTGTTCACTCATATAACTTACCTTTCCATATACCATTTCTGCTAGCACGCCTGTATAGCGTTACTATTGGCATCTATCTCAACAATCGATGAATTCCATCGGATGTGTCTAAAATATTATTATATCTTAGATTTATGTATTTTTTGTGATTACTCACCTATAATAGGCCTTATTCTCTCAACATTTAGTGAGCTACGGTTCTCACGATGTTTGTGAAAGCTTTAATCTTCTCATCGTCTTTCACGCCATTTGTTTCAATGCCGCTACTGATATCTATGCCGTAAGGGCGAACTGTGCGAATAGCACGCGCCACGTTAGTACTGTCGATACCACCTGCGAGCATAAAGGGACGTTCAAACTCATCTAAGCAAGACCAGTCGAACACTTCGCCCGTACCACCTCGTTCATCCTTATGGTATGCATCAAATAATAGCATATC
>CAKPSA010000021.1 GCA_934183145.1 uncultured Veillonella sp. | reverse complement strand
TGCAGCGATTGCCAAAATCATATGACTGAAGCAGAACTTGAAAAATTAGAACGTATGGCTCATCACCATGCTTAATGGATATCTATATACGGGGCCATTACCACTTGGCTCCGTAGTAGCCCATAACTGTGGTGCTGCCGGTTTATTTTCTGATAAGGTTAATCCAGACGTTCTTCTAGAGGCTATAGAGGTAGATGGTTTATATCGCTTGTCTGTAACCATTGGTGAGACCATAAAAACTTTTGACGGTGATATTTCATCTATGGGTCGTCGTCAAATTGGTCAAGCCTTATTGCGCTATTTACGTGAATATCAAGGTTTACCAGCCGACGCTCCATGGGGGACTATGGTCGGTGTGCGCCCTACAAAGCTACTACATAAATATATAGATACATATGGCTCTGTCCACGCAGCAACTCGTCACATTAGGGACGAGTTTTCTGTGTCTATGGAAAAACTTGCGACCTTGGGGGCTATCGGTGAGTATCAACGTCCATTTTTAGCTGATACAGACGATAAAAAGGTGAGCCTCTATTGTGGCATTCCTTTCTGTGATACTCGTTGTGTGTACTGTTCGTTTCCTTATGGTCTTTATCAGGATTACACTGATAAAAGTCAATTTTTAACAGCTTTAGGCCGTGATATGGAGGATATGAAAGCTATTGCTCAATCTTATGGCTTAACGGTAGATACCCTCTATATGGGGGGCGGTACACCTACGGTATTAGATGATGAAGACTTTCACCAAGTACTAAAACAGTTATCTGTTCTAGTGCCAGAAGGACATGAGTTTACTGTAGAGGCGGGGCGTCCAGATTCTGTTAATCCTCGGAAGATACGATCTATGCTCGATTTTGGTGTAAATCGTATCAGTATTAATCCTCAAACCATGCAAGACGATATTTTGCGTCGTATAGGGCGTGGGCATAGTGCGCAAGATATTGACGAACTGTTACAATATGTAAAAGTTAATACACCATTTGCTGTAAATATGGATTTTATTGCAGGTTTACCGCATCAAACGATGCAAAACATGGTAGAGAATATGGATTACGTATGTCAAAATTTGCCGGAAAATGTTACAATTCATACGTTAGCATTAAAACGTGGTAGCCCATTGTATGATTTAAATATGCAAGATGATATTCCGGAGGAACATCTTGTAGCAGAAATGGTACAATATGGTAAAGAGCGTCTTGAAGCAGCTGGCTATGTGCCATATTATCTATATCGCCAACAATATATGAGAGGGCAGTTAGAGAATATTGGCTATACCTTGCCCGGTAAAGCGTGCGAATATAATATTCAGATCATGGAAGAGCGACAAAGTATTCTATCCATGGGACCTGGCAGTTCATCTAAGTGGATGCGCGCTCCTGGATATCGTCAATTGAAACAGCACATGCCAAAGGATGTTGATGTTTACCACGCAACAATAGATGCACTATTAGAGAAACGACATAGAATTTGTGAGAAATTTTGGGAGGTTGTGTAATGGCTATTAGAAAACCAAGAGGTACACAAGACTTTTTGCCAGAGCAAATGATAAATTGGCACTATATTGAACAACGTATGCGTGAAATTTGTAAAGTATACGGGTTCAATGAAATTCGCACACCTGCCTTTGAAGATACTAAATTATTCTTGCGCGGTATCGGTGAAACTACAGATGTAGTACAAAAGGAAATGTATACATTTACTACAGGCGATGATGGTGGCTCTAGCTTCACATTGCGTCCTGAAAATACCGCATCTGCTGTACGTGCATATTTAGAAAATAAAGTATATGGTAAAGAAGGCCTTACAAAATGGTATTACATGGGACCTATGTTCCGTCATGACAAACCACAAGCAGGTCGTTACCGTCAATTCCATCAATTTGGTGCAGAGGTACTAGGCTCTCAATCTCCAGTTGTAGATAGTGAAGTTATCTGCATGGTTGTACAATTGTTGAAAGACTTTGGCCTTAAGGACCTCAATGTAGAGGTGAACTCTGTAGGTTGCCCAACATGCCGCCCTGTATATCGTGAAAAATTAATTGAATTTTTTGAACCTAAAAAAGAACAATTATGCAGTGATTGCCAAGAACGTTTATATAAAAATCCGTTGCGTATCTTGGATTGCAAAAATGAAACATGTAAATCCTTGTCCGTAGGTGCTCCTGAAATTCACGAACATTTATGTGAAGAGTGTCATGATCACTTTGAAGAATTGAAGACATATTTAACGGCTGCCAATGTGCAATATACATTGAACCCTCGCCTTGTACGTGGTCTTGATTATTACACAAAGACAGCATTCGAAGTACAATATACTCCATTAGGCGCACAAAGTGCCGTAGCAGGTGGTGGTCGTTACGATGGCCTTGTAGAGGAACTTGATGGTCCTCATACGCCAGCCATTGGCTTTGCTATGGGCATGGAGCGTTTGCTATTAGCTCTTGAAAAACAAAACTTATTGCCTGAACCAACTGTTGAACCATCTGCATTTGTAGTGGCTCTTGGTGATGCGGCTAAGGTAGAGGCTTTCAAAATTTGCCAAGCTTTACATGATGCATATGTAACCGTTGAAATGGACGGACAGGGCAAGAGTATGAAGGCACAATTAAAATATGCTAACAAAATTAATGCAAAATATGTTATCATATTGGGTGATGATGAATTGGCTCGTGGGGAAGCCATAATCCGATTCATGGAAACTAGTGAACAAGAGACTGTATCCCTCGATACAGTGTCTGAACGTATAACTTCTTTGGTGAAAGGATGACAATTAGAATGGAAACAATGCAAGGCTTACACCGTACGCACGGTTGTGGCACCATCTCTGAACAAGAGGTAGGTAAAGAGGTCGTATTATGTGGTTGGGTTGAACGCCGTCGTGACCACGGTGGTTTGATTTTCTTGGATTTACGCGATCGTTCTGGCGTAGTACAAGTAGTAGCGTCTCCAGACCATAACGTAGAATCTTTCCACAAAGCAGAGGATGTTCGTAACGAATATGTACTTTGTGTACGTGGTAAAATTACAAAACGTGATGAAGCAGCTATTAATCCAAACCTTCCTACAGGTGCATACGAAATGTTCTGTGAAGAGTTACGCGTATTGAACTCCGCTAAAACTCCTCCATTCTATATCCAAGATGATATCGATGTAGATGAAAATATTCGTTTAAAATATCGTTACCTTGACTTGCGTCGTCCAGAAATGCAACGCAACTTGATTTTGCGTCACAAAGTAACGAAAGCAATGCGCGACTTCTTCGATAGCCGCGATTTCTTGGAAATTGAAACTCCAATGCTTACTAAATCTACACCAGAAGGGGCTCGTGACTATTTAGTACCTTCCCGTGTAAATGCTGGTACATTCTATGCATTGCCACAATCTCCACAAATTTTCAAACAAATCTTGATGGTTGCTGGTTATGAAAAATACTTCCAAATCGTTCGTTGCTTCCGCGATGAAGATTTGCGTGCAGACCGTCAACCTGAGTTCACTCAGCTCGACTTGGAAATGTCCTTCGTAGATGAAGAAGACATTTACTCCATGCTTGAAGAAATGATTGCTCATGTATTCAAAAATGCATTGGGCAAAGAAATTACATTGCCTATGCCTCGTATTACATGGGATGAAGCAATGGATAAATACGGTTCTGATAAACCAGACCTTCGTTTCGACATGGCCTTTACTGATGTAACTGATCTTGTAAAAGATACAGAGTTCAAAGTTTTCCGCTCTGTAATCGATAACGGTGGTGTAGTTAAAGGTATCGTTGTACCTGGCGATGCTGGTATTCCACGTCGTGAACTTGATGATCTCGTTGAATATGTAAACCGCTACGGTGCGAAAGGTCTTGCATGGGCTTGCTTCAATGAAGATGGTTCCATCAAGTCTCAAATCATGAAGTTCTTAGGTGAAGATACAATCCGCAATATCGGTGAAAAAATGGGCGCAAAAGGTGGCGACCTTGTATTGATGATTGCTGATAAACCTGCAACTGTAGCACGTGCATTAGGTGAATTACGCCTTGAAATGGCACGCCGCATGAACATGATTGACCAAGATAAATTGGCATTCACATGGGTAACTGATTTCCCTATGTTCGAATATAACGAAGATGAAAAACGTTATGTTGCAATGCACCATCCGTTCACAATGCCTCGTCATGAAGATCTTGATAAATTGGAATCCGATCCTGGCAGCGTAAAAGCGATTGCTTACGATATGGTATTGAACGGTGTTGAAATCGGTGGCGGTTCCTTGCGTATTTACCAATCCGATGTACAAGAAAAAGTATTCAAAGCTATTGGTTTATCTGAAGAAGAAGCTAAATCTAAATTCGGCTTCATGCTTGATGCATTCCAATATGGTGCACCTCCTCATGCAGGTTGTGCATTCGGCCTTGATCGTCTTGTTATGTTGATGGCAAAACGTCAATCTATCCGCGACGTAATCGCATTCCCTAAAACACAATCTGCTTCCGATGTAATGAGCCAAGCTCCATCTGAAGTAGAACCTAAGCAATTAAAAGAGTTGCATATTAAACCAGATATCGAGGAAGAAGAAGAACAATCTTTAGTGTAAAAAACATAGGCAAGAATTGATTAAAATTGAAATGTCAAGACTTGTGTATTATGAATCTTTCTGATACTATTTATGTATAAGATATCCCTGCCATGTGCGTGTGATATCGCAGTTTTGAGCCAACACATTTACTTCGGGAGTCCGAACTCTCGTCTGAACGTTACGCCCTTACGGGACAACTGCAAGATGAGGAGGACACCCACCTGCCCTAAGCAGGATCAAAACGCGGTACATTACGGCATGGTGGGGCTTTTTTGCGTGTAAAAATGGCAATTAATGTCATATACTATATAGAGAAATAGGCTTGTATATATGGCTATCAATGGTTATTGATACATGTATTGTGTGCTTAATCAATATAATTTGTTGAATCGATATATACGCAGTATAAAATATTGGACTTAATAGTTAGATGTTATGGATTGAGGTGATAGAATGGATAGTTTATTTGATATGACGCCTACCAATACCTATGAACCGTTACCTGTGCGGATGCGTCCTACTACATTAGACCATCTATATGGTCAAGAGAAAGCGGTAGGGAAGGGAACTTTCTTGCGTGCTATGGTTGAAAAGGATACAATTCCATCCATGCTTTTTTATGGACCCTGTGGAACAGGTAAAACTACACTAGCAGGTATTATTGCTAAGGTTAGCAATAGTCATTTTGTAAATTTAAATGCTACTAATGCTGGTATAGGTGAACTGCGCAACATCATAGAGGATGCTCGCAAGCGCGTACGGTCTTTACAACAACGAACCATTTTATTCCTCGATGAAATTCACCGTTTTAATAAAAGCCAACAAGATGTACTATTGCCTTGCGTAGAGGATGGTACGATTATTCTTATTGGTGCTACTACAGAAAATCCATTTTTTGAGGTAAATAGACCACTTTTATCTCGTCTAAGATTAATTACCCTAGAAGCGCTTACACCAAAGGCTATAGGCCAAATTTTGCGCCGTGCTATTACAGATGAAGAGGTGGGCCTAGGTAAACGTCATCTACAGGTGACAGATGAGGTTCTTGAAGATGTAGGGATTTTCGTCAATGGCGATGGGCGTATGGCTTTAAATATTTTAGAGCAAGCTGCAGCAATGGTACCTGATGAGGGGACTATTACCATAGAGATTTTAGAAAAGGTCGTAGGACGTCGAATTTACACATATGACAAAAAAGGCGATAGTCACTACGATACGATTTCTGCTTTTATTAAAAGTATGCGTGGTTCTGATGTACAAGCGACGGTTCATTATTTAGCTCGTATGATTGAAGCTGGCGAAGATCCTAATTTTATCGCTCGCCGTATCGTAATTTGTGCAGCTGAGGATGTAGGCCTTGCAGATCCGCAAGCTTTAATTCTTGCCAATGCAGCAGCTCAAGCAGCTCATATGGTAGGATTCCCTGAAGCGCGTATCATATTGTCTGAGGCGGCTTGTTATGTTGCATTAGCTCCAAAAAGTAATTCTGCTTATATGGCAATCGATGCAGCTATTGCTGATGTGCGTCATAAGGAATGTGGTCAGGTTCCAGATCATTTAAAGGATAGTCATTACAGTGGGGCTAGCAAACTAGGTCATGGGAACACCTATAAGTATGCTCATAACTATCCGAATGGCTATGTAAAACAGCAGTATTTACCAACACCTCTTAAGGATGCTACATATTACAACGGTATTAAAAGAGGTAAAGAAGAACAGTTACTTCACGACTGGGAGGAACGGCGTAAAAGCTAACTAAATACTTCGATATATGCTATAATATAATGATAAGTTAATTTACAGTAGTGTTATATAGTAAGGGGTTTGTATAGATTTATGGCAGAAGAAAAAACTTCCACCAAAAAACGCAATACAAGACGAAAGCGAACAAGTACAAAACAGCAAACTAAGTCTCAAGGGTTTTCCTTGCGCAGCGAAGTTAAAGGCTTAATTGTAATTGCCTTTGCAGTGATTTCTCTGCTCGGATTCTTTGGCTTTGAACTGGGGCTTGTAGGACAGATTTTAACAGGTGTATTTCGTTATGGCTTTGGCCTAGGCGGTATTATTCCTTGCCTTGGCGTTTTATGGATAGGCTGGCGATTATTATATAAGGGAACATTTATTTCCATTACTAAACGGGGCATTGTAATGACCTTGTTCTTCTTATTTTTGCTAGCCCTTGTTCCATTGTGGCGTGTTCCTGAGGGGCAGGAACTGATTACAACACAATTGGCTAATCAAGGCGGTGTTGTAGGAGGAGCAATCGCTACATTCCTTCGCACATTATTAGGTGAGCTAGGGGCCATCATTTTAGATGTGTTCTTATTATTAGCCTTTGGAATTCTAACTACTCGTTTATCCTTGCGTAGTGGCTTACAAAAGGCAGCGGATAAAACTCAAGTCGGATTAGATGTAGCTAAAGAGGTGGCTGCTGAGAAGGTGGCTGTAGCTAAAGAGGTCTTTGAAGATTGGAACGAACAACGCAAAGAGGCAGCAGCGCAACGTAAAGCCTATAACAGGGAAAAGGATACACGCTTTGCTGATGCTGCAGATCAAGCGTTAGATACATTGGAAAAACGCGGTATAACTGCTGATAGAGATAATTTTGAACCTAGTGCAATTGTAGAGAATGAACCTATGGTAGATACAGTCACAACTGTGGAAACACCAAAGGCTCCTACATCTTGGAAAGAATTAGCCGAGATAGAGGCCCGCAATCGAGCAGCAGAACAATTGGCGAATATTTCTGAAGCTTCTGGTGATGCTAAGACTTATGATGCAGATGATTTCGATCAATTCTCTGATGCTAGTAGATCTACAGGTGATGACTATGTATATGTTCCGGATGAGGATTATACATATACTCCAGATGAAGGATATACAGATGAATCTACATCAGTAGATAATACCCATGAGGAAGAACCAGAGTTCACATATCAAAATACAACGATTGGTCCATTGGAAACTAATCACGCTGCCATTGCTTCTGCTGTACCTGGAACAGGTGCCGCTGCAAGTTCTGTAAGTGCTGGTGCAGGTATGACTGGTATGAGTTTACAAGTACCATCTACTATTAGCACTACAGAAGATACAGCACAAGTAGCAGTGTCTAAAGATGGTCAAATTCACCGTACCTATGATAGACCTTATCATTTCCCAAGCCTTGATATTTTGGCGAAAGGGAAGGGGAGTCAAAGCAATGGTGAAGAAGTAGCACAAAATGCAATGATGCTTGAAAATGTATTAAGCAACTTTGGTATTACTGCTAAGGTTGTTAATGCTACACAAGGTCCAACCGTTACGCGTTATGAAATTGAACCGGCACCTGGTGTAAAGGTGAGTCGTATCGTTAATTTAACGGATGATATTGCCCTTAACTTGGCAGCTCAACATATTCGTATGGAAGCCCCAATTCCAGGTAAGTCTGCTATCGGCATTGAGGTTCCTAATAAGACGACGGAGGCTGTACATTTACGTGATGTTCTTGATTGTAGTGACTTCAAGGATGCTCGTGGCGGTATTCCTGTTGGTCTTGGTAAGGATATTGCAGGTAAGCCTGTTATTACTGACCTTGCGAAGATGCCTCACTTGCTCGTAGCAGGTACTACTGGTTCTGGTAAATCAGTATGTGTTAATACATTGATTTCCAGTATTCTTTTCAGTCGTAAACCGGAAGAGGTTAAGTTATTATTAATTGACCCTAAGATGGTTGAGTTATCTATTTACAACGGTATCCCTCACTTGATGGCGCCAGTTGTAACAGATATGAAGAAGGCAGCTGCTGTATTGCGTTGGGCCGTTCGTGAAATGGAGGCTCGTTATAAAGCTTTTGCAGCATCTGGTAAACGTGATATCAAGAGCTATAACGAAGCGCATCCTAAGGCGGCTATGCCATTGATCGTATTAATTATCGATGAGTTGGCTGACCTTATGATGACTGCTCCTGATGATATTGAAGAATCTATCAGTCGCTTAGCACAAATGGCGCGTGCTGCAGGTATTCACATGGTACTTGCTACACAACGTCCGTCTGTTAACGTTATTACCGGTTCTATTAAGGCCAATGTGCCGAGCCGTATTTCCTTTGCCGTAGGTTCTCAAATTGACTCCCGTACCATTCTCGATATGGCGGGGGCCGAGAAACTGCTTGGTAAAGGGGATATGTTGTTTGCTCCAATAGGTGCTAATAAACCGATACGTGTACAAGGTGCATTTATCTCTGATGATGAAGTGGAACATCTTGTTGAATTTGTTAAAGCTCAACGTGAACCAGAATATGATAATACGGTAACGCAAGAGACGGAAAAGGAAACAGAAAAAGAAGCGTCTGAAGAAAATGATATTTACCGCGATGAATTATTAGAGCGTGCTGTTAATTTAGTAATGGAATCTGGTCAAGCTTCTGTATCTATGTTGCAGCGGCGCTTCCGCATTGGATATACTCGTGCGGCTCGCCTTGTAGATACGATGGAAGATCTTAAAATCGTAGGTCCTAGCATGGGCAGTAAGGCTCGAGAAATTTTAATGAGCCCTGAACAAGCAAAGGCACGATATTTCTCAGATTCCAATGATGAACAATAATTGAATGATTACGATATGAGTGTTATGTAGAGTTAGAAAGGAACGAAAATGGCTGAATTAGGCGAAGAATTACGACGTGAACGGGTAAGACGTAATCTAACCTTTAAAGATGTGGAGCAAGTGCTGCACATTAAGACAACCTATTTAGAAGCTATCGAAGATGGTAAGTATGATATCATTCCTGGTCAAGTCTACGTAAAAGGCTTTATTCGTAATTATGGTAATTATTTAGATCTTGATGGGGATCGCTTGGTGAAAGCTTATCAAAGTCAAGTTGGTGATATAGATACGTTTTCTTTGCGTTCTGTTACACGGCAGAAGGCGCAAGCAACACCAAATTTGGTGCAAAGTGAATTCGTCGAATACCAAACTTCTAAGAAGCGTATGTCCTTAGAAACACGTCAACGTAAACGTCAACGCTCTATCGTGCAAGAGCGCATTATTTTAGGCATAATTTTATTCTGCATGGCATTATTTTTACTATGGTTATTCCTTTTCTAATAAAAGGAAAGAAAGGCATTTACTCAATCAATGGATAGATTTTTAGTAACAGAACCTTCGGATATGAAGGAACGTGGTTGGGCCGAATTAGATTTTGTCCTCATTAGTGGGGACGCCTATGTAGACCATCCGTCCTTTGCTCCTGCAGTTATCGGCAGGTACCTAGAGTCCAAAGGCTATCGTGTAGGCATTATAGATCAACCAGATTGGAATGATGTAGAGGCTTTCAAAAAACTAGGTAAACCGCGTCTAGCATCCCTCGTTACAGCAGGGAATCTAGACTCAATGCTCAACAAATTTACGGCTGCAAAGAAAATCCGTCGTCAAGATGATTACTCTCCAGGTGGTGAAGCTGGACATCGTCCAGATCGGGCTACCTTGGTATATGCGAACCGTATGAAGGAGGCTTACAGTGATGTGCCTCTTATTATCGGTGGCATAGAGGCATCTTTACGCCGCTTTGGTCATTATGATTATTGGTCAGATACCGTACGTCGTTCTATTTTAGTTGATTCTAAGGCCGATGTTCTTGTATATGGTATGGGTGAACTTCAAATCATTGAACTAGCTGATGCGTTAGACCAAGGTAGATTTAAAGAGTCCTTGCCATCTATTCGCGGTATTTGCTATATGTCAAAGGAAATCCCTACCATAGACTGTGTTGAGTGCCCGTCTTTTGAGGACATTAAAGCCGATAAGATGGCTTTTGCTGATGCATTCCGTATGCAGTATGATGAACAAGATCCGTTCTATGGTCGTATAGTGGTACAAAAACATGGTGATCGATATGTCGTTCAAAATACGCCAGCATTACCACTTACGCAAGAGGAGATGGATGGCGTATATAACTTGCCGTATACTCGCAAGTGGCATCCTAAATATGATGATAAGGGCGGTGTACCAGCGTTAAGCGAAGTACAATTTAGCCTTGTTAGCCAACGTGGCTGCTTTGGTAGCTGTTCTTTCTGTGCTATTACAAATCACCAAGGTCGTATCATTCAAAATCGTAGCCATGAGTCTTTAATCGATGAAGCTCAGACTATGATTAATATGGACAATTTCAAGGGCTATATTCACGATGTTGGGGGCCCTACAGCAAACTTCCGTCATTTAGCATGTGATAAACAAGCTGTATATGGCGCTTGTAAAGGTCGTACCTGTGCGGCCCCTGAGCCTTGTGAAAATCTTAATACAAATCACGATGATTATGTTGCTTTACTCCGTAAATTACGTAAGCTGAAAGGGGTAAAAAAGGTATTCGTTCGTTCTGGTTTGCGTTATGACTATGTGCTAGCAGATAACAACAAAGACTTTGTACGTGAGCTTTGCGAATTTCATGTTAGTGGTCAATTGAAAGTAGCGCCAGAACACGTATCTAAGCGCGTTACTAATATGATGGGAAAAGCTGGTAAGGAAGAGTTTCTCACCTTTAAATCTTGGTTTGAAGAGGCGAATAAAAAGCTTGGTAAGAAGCAATATTTAGTACCATACTTTATGAGTTCTCATCCGGGGTGTGCTTTGGAGGATGCCATTGAATTAGCGGAGTTCCTCCGCGATCAACATATGTATCCAGAACAAGTTCAGGATTTCATTCCTACACCGGGCAGCTTATCGACTTGTATGTACTATACGGGTATTAATCCACTAGATGGAAAGCCTGTATATGTAGCAAAAAAAGGTAGAGATAAAGCTAAGCAACGGGCTTTAATGCAATATAAAAATATTGAAAATTATGATCTTGTAAAAGAAGCGCTCATAGAAGCCAATCGTCGAGACTTAATTGGATTTGGACCAGAATGTTTAATTCCGCCACGTCCAATTGGTCGCAATAGCAATCGTACAGGTACGAGTACTGGCAACCGTAATAACGTACAAGTTAATAATCGTCGAAACGGCAGTCAGTCTGGTGAGAAACGTAGTAAGGGGAGATCGTCCCGCAGTGGTATGACTAAGGGTCGTACTTCAAATAGTAATCGGGGGCGTAGTGGTCGTTAATTATAGAGATTAGTTTTACGAGACTCATTTGGGGATACTTTATGTCTTATAGGAGGCATATATGAAACGATGGATTGCTCCGGGGATTTTAACCCTTTTTGTGGTAGGCATGCTAACTTATGGTGTAAACTTTTACAATCAAGAACAATTAGAACATGCAAAAGAGCCTGTTCGCGGTGAAATTATAGTTTATACAGACCTACCAAATAATATAACTACATTGCTTGCTGATCGTTATGAAGATGAGAAAAATGTAAAAGTTACAGTTATGCCTCTTACAGAAGAGCAAATGGCTCAACGTTCGGCTTCAAATGTAGCGGATACATCTGGTGATTTAGTTCTTACTTCTGAAGATAACCTCGTTGTAGGTGCAAATACTGGAAAGTATGCACCTATCGTTAATGAGAGAATCGACGAAGTTCGAGACAATTTAAAGGATACAAATGGATATTGGGTAGGTCTTTGGTATGATCCTATTGTATTTGTACAAAATGACACTTTCTACAATGGGGTGGGTAAGTATATTACTACCTGGGATACCTTGGGAAAACAAGGAGATTGGTCCATTGTAATGACCGATTTTGTAGCGTCCCAAAATGCGGCGAACTTGCTATATAACATGGTGGAGTATAGAGGGGAGCCTGAGGCTTTAAACTATTTATATAGCTTAAAACCTCATGTAATACAACATGCTAAGTTTTTGTCTACTCCAGTTCGCTTAACTGCATTAGGAGAGGCTAATATCGGCATTGGCAATTTATCTGATGCGGCCCAATATACTCGTCATGGATATCCTATTAAGGTCATTTATCCAACGGATGGAACATCTTATTATGTAACTGGAGCTGCAGTATTAAAAAATTCAAAACATAAAGCTGATAGTGTTGAATTTATCAATTGGCTGTTATCTACAAAGACCGCAAAATATATGGTTGAAAATAATTTCACCTATATGTTTACGAATCCAGAAGTAGATGAGCCAAAAGATTCGTTGGGGCACGAATTAGTTTTGTGGCCCGTGAATGGTGGTTACACTATAGAGGGTAAAAAGTTATTGTTAAATCACTGGGTTAGCCAAGTGCGCTTCCGTAAGGAATAACTCAGATATACAGATCCTGTTGTAGGAATTAAAGTGAGAAATAAACTGGTTAAGAAAGGATATAGAATGGGTAAGAAATTAGGGTATGTTAGCCTAGGTTGTGCTAAAAACTTAGTAGATACAGAGGTAATGTTAGGCTTATTGAAAGATAACGGCTATGCGATTACAGAGAACCTAAGCGAAGCAGATCTTATCGTCGTTAATACCTGTACTTTTATTGAGAAAGCGAAAGCTGAGTCTATTAATACCATTCTTGAGGTAGCTCAATATAAAGAAGATGGTGTTTGTAAGGGGCTTATTGTAGCAGGTTGCTTGAGCCAACAATATCAGGATGAGCTATTCAAAGAAATTCCTGAAATTGATGCTTTGATTGGTACAGGTGCATGGGACCAAATCATGGTAGCTGTTGATGCTATTGAGCATGGCAACCGTAGTTGTATCATGGAAAATATTACAAATATCTATGATGAGCGTATGCCTCGTATTCAAACAACACCTCGTTACAGTGCGTATGTAAAAATTGCGGAAGGCTGTAACAATGGTTGTACCTTCTGTATTATTCCAAAGGTACGAGGTGCATTCCGCAGTCGTACTATCGAGTCTATTAAGGCTGAAGTGGAACGATTAGCGGCGACAGGCGTTAAGGAAGTTGTTCTTATTGCTCAGGATACAACTAGTTATGGTATTGATCTTAATGATGGTAGGCCATTGTTGACTACATTGCTTAAGGAGTTAACCACTGTAGAAGGTATCGAATGGATTCGCATGTTATACCTATATCCAACATTCTTCTCTGATGAATTGTTAGATCTTATCGTAAATGAGCCAAAACTCTGTAAATATGTAGACATCCCATTACAGCATGTTAATAACGATATCTTAAAGCAAATGAATCGTCGTGATGATCGCAATGATATCGAACGTTTGCTTAAGAAAATTAGAAATGCTCCTACACATATCACTTTGCGCACATCTATCATCGTTGGCTTCCCTGGTGAAACAGATGAGCAATTTGAGGAACTTTGCGATTTTGTAAAAGAAATCAAATTCGATAATATGGGTGTGTTTACTTACTCTCAAGAGGAGGGGACACCTGCAGGTGCTCGTGAAGACCAAGTACCAGAAGAGGTTAAAGAAGAGCGTTACCACGTTCTCATGTCCATACAAGCCGCTATCTCTGAAGAGAATAATCGCGACTTAGAAGGTACCATTGACTATGCAATGGTAGAAGAAATCGAAGAAGGCGATAATAATACATTGCTTGCAAAAGGTCGTTTGAAATCTCAAGCTCCTGATGTAGATGGTAATATGTACATTGAGGATTGCGGCGAAGAGATTCAACCTGGTGATATTCTTAAGGTACAAGTAGAGCAGGGCTTTGCTTACGACGTAGTAGCTACAGTTGTAGAATAAAACACAGCTCGATACATTCGATTGTGGAGGTGATCTGATGATTGTAGAACTCATTTCTACAGGTTCAGAGTTATTGCTAGGTGATACAGTCAACACTAATGTATCTTGGCTAGCACAAGAATTAAATAAATTAGGATATACCATTGCACATCAATCTGTCGTAGGGGATAACCCAAAGCGTATGGCTGAAGTTTTTCAGCTAGCTAGCTCTAGAGCAGATATTGTTATTAGTACTGGTGGGCTAGGCCCAACACAGGGTGATATTACACGTAATGTATTGGCGGATTCTGTGGGCCGAAAGATTGTATTTAATCAAGAGGCGATGGATGAGGTTGAAAAATTTTTCCAACGTGTAAAGCGTACTGTGCCTGATGCGAGCCGTCGCGAAGCACAATTGCCAGAAGGTGCAAAGGTACTAC
>CAKPSA010000020.1 GCA_934183145.1 uncultured Veillonella sp. | reverse complement strand
TACATGAAAACCACCGCTAAAAAAATGTCTGTATTCCAGCTAACCACAATGGTAGCAGCCAATATGCTAGGAGCTGGGATCATTATGTTACCAACTAATTTGGCTCAAGTTGGTACTATTTCAGTTTTATCTTGGCTCGTAACAGCTGTGGGTGCGCTTTTGTTAGCGTATATTTTTGCTCAAGCGGGTATGTTCTCCCAAATTAAGGGGGGCATGGGCGGTTATGCAGAACACCGCTTCGGTAAAACTGGACATTTTATGGCGAGCTATGCTTACAGCATATCTCTCATCATTGCTAATATCGCCATCGCGGTATCTGCCGTAGGTTATGGCGCAGCTTTCTTTGGTGTTGACCTCAATGCAACGCAAACAAGCCAAGTAACAATTGTGCTCTTGTGGTTTGCAGCGATTTTGAACTTCCGTGGTAATCGTTTCACTGGTCGACTCAGCAACATGACTATTTGGGGCTCTATTGTTCCAGTTTTATTAATTGGTACAATCGGCTGGTACTGGTTTGACCCATCTATTTATTGGGCAGCTTGGAACCCAAATGATCTTCCGTTTTATGATGCAGTAAAACAATCCATTTCCCTTACTTTATGGGGCTTCCTAGGATTTGAGTCCGCAGCGGCTAATGCTGATGCTGTTGAAAATCCAAAGAAAAACGTACCTATCGCAACTGTGGCAGGTACATTAGCAGTGGCAGTGGTTTACATCTTGTCCACAAATGTTATGGCCGGTATCGTGCCTAACATCGACTTATTAAATTCTAATGCACCGTTCGGTTTGACATTCGTATACATGTTCAATGATACAATTGCAAACATCGTTATGGCTGCAATGGTTATTTCTTGCTTTGGCGCTTTGCTCTGCTGGCAATTCACATTGTCCCGCGTATTCAAAAGCGCAGCGGAACATGGTTACTTCCCTAAAGTATTCGCTCGTGTGAATAGTAAAGATGCTCCTGTTCGTGGCGTATTTATTTTACTCGCTGTAGAAACATTGCTTACTTTGTTCACTGCTAGCGACTCCTTGCGTGAGCAATTTGAAGTACTAGTAAACTTAGCGGTTGTAACTAACGTAGTACCATATGTATTGTGCATCTTAGCTGTACCTACAATGATGCGTATGGCTGGTGTAGCTGAAAGCCGTATTAAACGCTCCAACTACGTGTTTGGTGCAGGCGTTGTGTACTGCTTGTATGCTATCTATGCATGTGGTTTTGATGCTATGGTTGGTAGTGCAGTGGCAGTTAGCATTGGTCTTGTGATCTATGTTTTGCGTAAAGCGTGGGCTACACGCAAAGCGCACCGCTTACAACAAAGTATCGATTAATTGAATAACTCTCGTCTTACAAGAGGTCATTACTATGTAATGGCCTCTTTTTTGTATTTAACAACTTACTTATATTGTTGATGGTATTAGTCTTGTTTACATACAAGATTAGAAATCGAACTATTAAAATTCTTTGTTGATTTATAAAAATATTTCATAATTTATTTTAGGATTATCATAAAAATTTATATATATACAGATATATTCAATCTATACTGAAAAAATCATATATATAAAAGGTTTATTAGTGTTTTATGCGTATATGTGATATATATCACTAATCAATATATTTTATTAGTATAAAAATTATATTGATTTTACTAAATATAATGATACCCATAAGGGGTATACGTATTGTAAACATAATATTAATATAGTATATTTATAATCGATAAAAATGAATAAACTAATGAGTGTCGGTGTTTACCGAGCGTAAAAGAGGAAAATGGGTGGAAATCCCATACTATGCAAATAGCTGTAATGAGGAGCAAGGTTTCATTATAGGGTCACTGGGAGACTGGGAAGGCCGAAATGTTGCGATGAATCATGAGTCAGAAAGCCTGCTCTAAATGGCATGGTATGCATATGCCGTGCTTACTTTAGGTTAGTCAGGTGGACTAACCTTTTTTGTTGTTTTCCTATATGTACCTCTATTATTGCGGGAGAGATTAGCTTATTAGTTGTTCATTAAGATTATTGTAGTATTTAGAGAGTATAGGAGGCGCCTATGGGCAAACGCTTTGCTAAGCAGCTGGGACAGTTTGTTGTTACACTGTTTGGCATTACATTCTTAACATTTTGTCTCACCTATTTAGCTCCTGGTGATCCAGTAACTATGTTATTGGAAACCGCGGATACCATCGTTTCTCAACAGACAATCGATGAAACACGAGCGCAGTTAGGGCTAGACAAACCATTTTTGGTACAATATGCCAATTGGGTTGTAAATGCAGCACAAGGGGATTTAGGGATGAGCTATTCATCTAAGAAACCTGTGGTAGATCGTATGTTAGAGGCTTTGCCAGGAACGGTTGCCCTTACAGGGACTGCATTAGTGTTTACATTACTCTATGCATTGCCGGCTGGGATTATTAGTGCATTGAACCGTAATAAATGGATAGATTATCTGTTACGGGCTGCATCCTTTGTAGGCGTATCTATGCCTACATTCTGGTTAGGTCTTGTACTGATTTACATCTTTGGTCTTAAATTAGGTCTTGTACCAATTGCATCATCTCGTGTGACTGCTACAGGCGTTATTTTGCCTGCTATTACATTAGCTGTTGTAGTAGGGTCCAAGTACATGCGCCAAGTTCGTCTCGTTATCCTTGAAGAAATGGAAAAGGATTACGTTATCGGTGCTCGCGCTCGTGGTGTAAGTGAAGTAAAAATTTTATTCGGGCATATTTTACCTAATGCAGTACTACCACTTATCACCATTTTAGGTGTTCTCATTGGTTGGTTATTGGGTGGTGTAGCCGTTGTAGAAATGGTATTCTCTTGGCCAGGTCTTGGGAATATGGCAGTATACGCCATTACTATGCGCGACTATCCATTGATTGAAGGCTTTGTGTTGTGGGTTGCTTTAGCTTATATGTGTATTAACGCATTAGTTGATGCATCATATATCCTATTAGACCCTAGATTGAAAAGGGAGAGAGCATAATGGCAGAATTTATTCAAAAACATAAATTGTTCTCTTTCTACAGCGCATTAATGATTATCGTAGTCCTCGTTGCTATTTTTGCACCTTGGTTGGCACCAGGTGATGCTTTTTCATCCAATATGAGTCAAGCATTACAAGCGCCAAGTAGTCATCACTTATTTGGTACAGATAAGCTAGGTCGTGATGTATTGTCTCGTGTTATTTACGGTACTCAGTTATCCTTGTTTATGGGGGTAAGCATCGTTGTTATCATGGTAAGTGTTGGTACTGTTATTGGTGCGGTAGCTGGTTACTTCGGCGGTAAGATTGAGATTATCCTTATGCGTCTTGCAGATATTATGCTATCCTTCCCTGGCGTTGTATTAGCCATTGCTATTGCTGGTATTTTGGGCGGTAGCATTGTGAATACGATAATAGCGCTATCTGTAGTTGGCTGGGCAAAATATGCTCGTATCGTACGCTCTATGACTTTGAAAGTTCGCGGTGAAGAGTATGTAACGGCTGCCGTTATGATGGGTGCGTCTACAACGACTATCTTAAGACGTCATATCATTCCTAATATCCTTCCTCTTGTTGTTACAACTGGTGCGCTTGATATTGGGGCTATCATGATTGAAGTAGCAGGTCTTTCCTTCCTTGGCTTTGGTGCTCAACCACCAACACCAGAATGGGGCCTTATGCTTAATGAAGGACGCCAATATTTGCAAACTAGCCCATGGCTTATGGCATTCCCTGGTATGTCCATCCTTATCGTAGTTGCTATTTTTAACCTTTGGTCTGATTCCTTACGGGACGTAGTGGATCCTAAGAACCAAGGTTAGTTACGTGTGATGCTTATTTATAGATAGCTTTGTGAAAGCTATCGGATAAATAAGCAATACTGTGGTTTTTCCATTATGACTATTATGGTTTGTAGTAGTTATGATGTGTATGTTTTATGTTTATATGTAATTGTACAAGGAGATTTTACATGAAAAAATCTTGGAAAAAAGCCCTCTTAGCAGGTCTTAGCATTGTAATGATGGGTTCCTTCATCGCAGGTTGTGGCTCCAATGGTGGTGCTAATAACAAAGACGTATTAAAGGTTGGCGTAACTAACTTCGCATCTACATTAGAACCTACAGAAAACTTCTTCGCCTGGGTTGTAATGCGTTATGGTATAGGTGAAACATTGGCTAAATTTGACGAACAAATGAAGCCTCAACCTTGGATTGCTTCTAAATGGGAAGTATCTCCAGACCATAAGACATGGACTTTTACTATCAACGATAAGGTAAAATTCTCTAATGGTAAAAAAGTAGATGCAGCAGCTGTTAAAGCATCTATCGAACGCTCTTTTGAAAAAAACAATCTTGCAAAAACATTCTTTGAATATGATTCCATCGAAGCCAATGGCCAACAATTGGTAATTCATACGAAGAAAGAATATCCTAATATGCCTGGTCTTTTAGCTGACCCATTGTTCCTAATCGTTGACGTTCAATCTGAAAAAGATGGTCGTAACTTCGCCAAAGAAGGTCCTATCGGTACAGGCCCATACGTAGTTAAATCTTTCACAAAAGAACGTGCTGAAATGGCCGCCAACGAAAACTACTGGGATGGCACAGTACCTTTCAAAACTGTAGAGATTCCTTCTATCGATGATCCTAATACACGTGCTATGAGCTTACAATCTGGTGATGTTGATATGGCTGTTAACATCGGTGCTGGTGAAATTGGCTTATTCCAAAATAACGATAAGTTCAAGGTTGATGAAATTGCATCCCTTCGCGTAGTATTGGCTCGTATTAACCAAAAAGGCGTTCTTGGTGATGACAAAGTTCGTGCAGCTGTTATTTCTGCAACAGACCGCAAAAACTATGCTGATGTATTATTAAAAGGTACATTCATTCCTGGTTCCGCTCCAATTCCACCATCCGTGGACTATGGCTTCAAAGATTTGAAAGATCCTAATGCATATAATCCTGAACGTTCTAAACAATTGTTAGCAGAAGATGGCTGGAAAGATACCGATGGCGACGGCATCCTTGATAAAGATGGCAAACCATTAACATTCAATTTCGTAGTATACAACTCTCGTGCTGAATTACCACTTTATGCAGAAGCTGTTCAAGCAGACCTCAAAAAAGTTGGTATCGACATGAAAATTAAAACAGTTGACTATAACTTGGTTGATAAAATGGGTAAAGAAGGCGACTATGATATGCTTATTTCCAATATCGTAACTGCTAATACAGGCGACCCAATCTGGTTCTTAGGTAACTACTGGCATACTAACGTAGATGGTTCCAATCCTCAAAATGGTTCTGGTTACTCCAACCCACAAGTTGACCAATTGTTAGATGCAGCTAAAACTGAATTCGATCCTGCTAAACGTCGTGAATATGCAATCCAAATTCAACAATTATTGATGAATGATGGCGCTGCATTATTCTTAGGTTACCCTAAAACTAATATCATAACTGGCTCTTACTTGAAAGGTGCCGTAATGTACCCAACTGATTACTACTGGATTACAAACAAAATTACTAAATAATAAGGAGCTATAATGGCAGAAAACATACTAACCGTAGAAAACCTTAACATCGCGTACCAAGGTGTGCCTGCTGTTATGGATGTGAATTTTACCTTGGAACGCGGCAAGGTATTAACCATCGTAGGTGAGTCCGGATCCGGTAAAACTACCGTGATTCGGGCCCTCATGGGTTTACTACCTGTAGGTGGTGAAGTTACAGATGGTTCTATGATCTTTAATGGTCATGACCTTCGTAACCTGTCTAAATCTGAATGGAGATCTTTGCGAGGCAAAGATATGGCCATGATTTTCCAAGATAGTGGTAGTGCATTGGATCCTATTGTTCGCATTGGTAAACAGTTTAGAGAGTTGTTTAAATCTCATATTGAAATCTCCAATGATGAATGTGATCGACGAGCCATTGAGTTATTGGAATCTGTATCTCTACCTAATTGTGCAGATATCTTGCGCCGTTATCCTCATGAGTTATCTGGTGGTCAACGCCAACGTGTGGGTATTGCCATGGCATTAGCTTTGGACCCAGCATTACTCATTGGTGATGAACCTACATCTGCTCTGGATGTAACAACACAATCTCAAGTGGTTATGCAAATGCTTGAACTAGCTAAAGAGCATAATTCAGCAATTGTAATGGTTACGCATAACCTTGGTGTAGCAGCGTATATGTCCGATTATATCATTGTTATGAAAAAGGGCCGTGTTGTAGATGCTGGTACTCCGCAAGATATTTTGGAACATCCATCTAATGAATATACGAAACAATTAAAAGATTCGGTGCCAACACTGGGAGGAGGTCGTTACATTGACTAAATACGCAGTAGAAATTAAAAATGTGTATAAACGATTCCCACTTCCAACTGGTGGTGAGCTCGAAGCATGTAAGGATATTAATATTACCTTAGAAAAAGGCCAGTCCCTTGGGATTGTAGGGGAGTCTGGCTCTGGTAAAACTACATTGGTTCGTATGATCATGAAGATGCTTCCTATCACAGAAGGCGAGATTTACGTAGATGGCGTAGAAATACAACATATGAACTCTGAGCAAACGAAAGAATACCGCAAAAAGATTCAAATGGTATTCCAAGATCCATCGGCAGCCTTCAATCCACGCATGAAGGTAAAGGATATTATCCTCGAACCGCTATACAACTTTGGTCTTCTTGAAAAGGGAAAGGAAGAACAAATTGCTGGTGACTATCTCGAGATGGTAGACCTACCTCGTGAGTTTATGCATCGCTATCCTCATGAAATGTCTGGCGGCCAACGTCAACGTGTGGCCATTGCCCGTGCTATTGTACTTGAGCCAGAAATTCTTGTGCTAGATGAGGCCACAAGCGCTCTAGACGTTTCTGTGCAGGACTCTATCGCGTACCTATTAGCGCGTTTACAAAAAAAGAAAAACTTAACATACCTATTCATTGCTCATGATATTGCATTCATTCGCACGATGTGTCATAAGGTTGTGGTTATGTATAAAGGTGCTATCGTTGAAGAGCTAGATGCATTCCATTTAGCCGATGCAAAACATCCTTATACGAAGGTTCTATTGAGCTCTATCTTTGAAATTGGTAAAGATCATAAGCCGCTTACCTTAGAAGAAGCAGCGAAAGCGTAAGTTTAGAAAAGCGTAAGTTCAGATAATATAAAATAGCAGTTAACCATTTGGTTAACTGCTATTTTTATATTATCCATTATTTATTAAACGTGTAACTTTCTTCTACCCAAATATATCGAAAATATTCTCAAAATAGATTGTGTTAACGCTTAATTTATAGTATAGTTGACTAAGGATTATACCCCTATGGGTATAATTAAAATATGCTCATATGAAGTGATATACATATAGATATATAGATATATAGGGAAAGGATAGGTGAGTGAATGAAAGGATTAGGTAAGGTATTACTGATTGGTATGACCCTTGGTGTGACAGTTCTTGGCACGGTAGGCTGTATGAATCAATCATCCAATTCATCTAATGATGTATTAAAAGTAGGGGCCATTAGCTTTGCTGGTACCTTAGAACCAACAGAAAATTATTTTAGTTGGGCTGTTGTACGATATGGTGTTGGTGAAACACTCATAAAATTTGATGACCATATGAATGCTACACCATGGTTGGCGACATCTTGGAAACAAAGCGATGATAAGATGAGCTGGACTTTCACCATCAATGATAAGGTTAAGTTCTCCAACGGTAATCCTCTAACAGCAGAGGCCGTAAAAGCATCCTTGGAAAGAACCTTTGCTAAGAGTAAACGAGCTAAGTCATTCTTTAACTACACAGAAATCACTGCCAATGGTCAAGAGCTTACAATTAAGACAGATAAGCCCTATTATAATTTGCCAAACTTGTTAGGGGATCCATTATTCTTGATTATGGATGTAACGGCTGAGGCAAATGGTCGTGATATAGCCAAGGAAGGTCCTATTGGGACAGGCCCATATGTGGTAACATCTTTCACAAAGGAACGAGCTGAGCTGGCAAGAAATGAAAATTACTGGGATGGTAAAGCTGGTTTTGCTAAGGTTGAAATTCCTTCTATCAACGATGCGAATACGCGTGCTATGGCACTACAAGCAGGTGATGTAGATATGGCTATTAGCATTGGCCCTGGTGAATACGGTATCTTCCAAAACGATAAGAATCTCACTATTTATGAAGAGTCCTCCTTGCGCGATGTATTTGTTCGCATGAGCCAAAAAGGAAAACTTAAAAATCCTAATCTTCGAGCGGCTCTCATTGCGGCAGCAGATCGTGAGTCCTATGCGAAGAATTTGATGAAGGATACCTTTATCGCTGGTAAGGCTCCGTTGCCACCGTCCATTGACTATGGATTTAATCAATTGCGTGACCCTAATGCCTACAATGTAGAACGGGCCAAAGAATTGTTGAAACGGGAAGGTTATGTAGATACAAATGGAGATGGCATTGTCGATAAGGACGGTGAAAATCTCGTATTAGATTTCTATGCGTATACATCTCGACCTGAGTTGCCATTATATGCAGAGGCATTGCAAGCAGACTATAAGAAAATAGGCGTAGATTTACAAATTAAGATTGTGGACTATGCTGTGATTGATACGCTGGCACAATCTGGTGATTATGATATGTTGATCTCTAGTGTGGTAACTGCTAATACAGGACAACCAGTATGGTTCTTGAAACAATATTGGGGGACAGGTGCTGAGGCAAATGGTTCTGGCTTCTCCAATCCACGTTTTGATGAATTGTTAGCTCTTGGTGAAAGTGCCAACGATCCGGTGGTACGCAGAAATGCAGTTATCAATGCACAACAATTGATGCTTGATGACTCTGTTGCCTTATTCCTTGGATACCCTAAGATCAATATTGTAGGGAATAAACAAATTGATGGTATTAAGATATCTCCATCTGAATACTATATCATTACGAAAGATTTGAAGCGTAAATAATATAAGCTATTTGCGAGTATTCAGTGATTGAAAATATCAGGACTAACTAAATAATAGAATCAGACAGATAAAACGAGGACCTACTATATAAGTAGGTCCTCGTTGTGTTGTTCTTATTTTTTCTTTTGTTCTGTTGCATCAAGTTCTGCCATGTTTACGACATTTGCTTTGCCAACCATTTTGTTATATTTAATAAATAGTTGTGTATATGCTTCGCCGTAGGAAGAGTTGATGATGATGTAGTTACGAGCCTCTGCGACAAACTCTTTTACAGAGTCTTGATACTCGCGTACTGCATTTTGTGTTTCTGATGTTGTACCAGGTTGCAATTTATTAATACGTTGTGTAATTTGTTGCAAGTTTGCTTCAACCTTTTGTGTATCCGTATTTCCATCTGGATCGATTAGGTCAATTGTTTGGGCAGTCATGAGATTTAACTCAATAAAGTTAACTGCATTTTCACGTTTTTCCCCTTGATACTCATTCATGCGTTCTGTATAGAGCTCATTATTACGATTATCTAAGGCTAAATCTAACGCGTTGTACGTAGCATAGAATTGCTCAGCTAAAGGCACATATTGTGCAGTTAGCTCATCGCTACCTTTGAAATTATCTTTTTCAAAGCGACGTTCAACATAATAGGCTTGCAATTGATCTGCTACAGGAATTAGTTGATCTAGTATTGCTAATACATCATTAGTCGATTGGTTTACATCTTCATATGGAGTTGGACTATCTTGTTTTGCAGCCTCTAAAGCTGCTTTAAGGTCCTTATATTTTGGCAATGTAATCGTCGTGTTATGGGACCCATTACGCAACTCTTCAAGAGTTGGTTGTAATTGGTTAGCATAGGCTACACTATACGAATTATATGTGTCTAATGCGACAATGTAAGGACGGATAGCGTTGATTTTGTCGTCAACGGTTGATCGATATAAAATTGTCGTTGTATTGGATGACAAGAGTGTATACACCCCGTAGATCCCACCACCAATAATAGCAATACCAAGCACGATGGCTGCTATTAACTTGATGTATCCCTTTTTCAACTGCGCACGCTCCTTGAAAACACACTAACTCTTTTGGATCCGTTTGGGCGGACTACGCCCCCAGAGTAATTAGTTACATTATATCATAAACTTACGTACCAAAAAAGACGTATAGAACGGAGAATCATAAGGAATAGATGAAATTAGGTTATGAGAATATGCATTAATATTTATAATTCGCGATTTATAGATGAATATATACAGTGAAAGTTAAATTGGTATATTCCTTAATACCTTTGATATAATTTACATATATGTGATTGGAGGGAATTTTGATGAGCACGGATAAGGTTTATAACTCCATTGAAGAAGTATTAGATATAGCTGAATCTGCAGAGGGTAAAACGGTTGGTGAGTTTGATATAAATAATCGCCTGGATAGTAGGGGAAACAAGGGCGGTATAGGTCAGGTTTTAGAAGAAGGCTTATTTAAAATGGCCGTTAATAGCAGAGCAGAAGCAGACTTTGTTGATTTAGGTTTAGAGCTAAAAGTTACTGCTATAAAAGAAAATAAAAAGAATAACTTCTCTGCAAAAGAACGGTTAGTTTTAAATATTATTAACTATGAAGAGGATTATAAAGACGCTTTTGAAGAATCATCATTTTGGCAAAAAAATAAGAATTTATTAGTTATATTTTACTTATATAAAGACGAATTAGATAAAAAGGATTTTCCTATCATAAAGTCTGTTTTACATAATTTTGATCCTGTGGATTTAGAAATTATAAAGCAAGATTGGCAGACTATTATAGATAAGATTAAAGCTGGTGAGGCCCATAATATTTCAGAAGGTGATACGATGTATTTGGCTGCGTGCACTAAAGGGGCTAATGCTAAGTCCATAAGAAAACAACCATTTTCTAATATACCAGCCAAACAACGTGCATTTTCTCTTAAAAGTTCTTACATGTCTGCTTTTGCTCGCCGTGTTATTGATAGACAATCAATACCATCACTATTTAATGTTGATGAACTTAAAAGTAAGACTACATTACAATTATTACAAGAACGATTCGCTCCATATATTGGTAAAAGAGTATCTGAAATTGCAATACTCGTAGATATTTCAGTAACTAAAAATAAGGCTTTTAATGCCAATCTTATTAGTGCGGTTTTGGGTGTAAAAGGGACCAAGTTAGAATCACTTAGAGAGTTTAGTAAAGCAAATATTAAGTTTAAAACAATACGGCTTGAGCCTACTGGAATCCCAAAGGAACACATGTCCTTTGAACAAATAGATTTTCATCGTTGGGTTAATGATTCATGGGAAGACTCTCAACTTTATGAAAATTTTGAGTATACAAAATATCTATTTGTAGTATTTCAATATGATGAGACTGAGAAGGAAAATAAAAATAGAGAACCTTATTTAAAAGGAATTATGCTATGGAACATGCCAGAAGTTGTTATTGAACATGAGCTTAAGGATTTGTGGAAAACAACAAAAGCTATTTTGGAAGAAGGGGTTCAACTTACTCCTGTAGGTAATGGTGTGTCAAATAATTTACCAGGTGCTAGCTTTAATGGTGTTTGTCATATTCGGCCTAAGGCCAGAGATGGTAAAGATCAGGTAGAGCTACCAGATGGTCAATATATAACAAAACAATGCTACTGGTTAAATAGAGAATATATAGCAGAGATTGTAAAAGAACTGTAATGAGGATGTCATGGCTAATAATACGTCAAATTTTAGAAATGATTTTAATGCAGAGAAAGTTATAAATGAATTCTTAAGGAAGTATTTTTATCAAAAAATTGTTGATAAAAATATTATTAAAGCCTTTCGTCATATTACAGATCCAAATTTACAACATGAGGGTGTTGATACAATAATTATTACCTTACGAGATGTAGCGGTTCATATTGATGAGAAGGCCGCATTAGATTATGCCAAAAAAGATTTAGCTGAAACAGCGCTACCAACCTTTGCATTTGAAATTTCTTATCTGAATAGGGATGGGGTCTTAACTGAGGGATGGTTAACTAATTCTAAATATAGAAAGACCGAGGACTATCTCTTGGTTTGGTTATGGGTTAAACCTGACACTAAAATGAAATGGTTAAGGTGCGAAGATATTCTTCAACTAGAAATTATTGTTTTAGCTAAAAAAGACATATTAGACACCATATTATATTATGCAAGTGGTGATAGTTGCTTAACTAGATTCCGGCAGATTGCTAGTAAGCAAAGAGAGTTTATGTTAGCTAAGAACTTGCAACAAGTAGCTATTGAAAATACGATTTCTAATGTGGATTTACATTTAAATGAATATTCAATGGAAAATTTTATGTCGAAGCAGATTAAATCACCAATAATGAAGTGGTATTTAACTGATATAAGTAGAAAGGCAGAGCAACCTTTAAATATTGTAGTAAACAAAAAGATTTTAAAAGAGTTAGCTAAGAGTTGCTGGATTATTACGCCCAATAATTGCATACGAAAAAAATGATACTTAAATTTGATCTTGATCTTTTTTCAGATTTCTGATATAATAGTCATTCGTGGATGTTATAAATTAAGGGGTAATGTAATGAAAATATTCTCCATGTTTGATGGTGTTGGAGGTTTTATAGTAGGCTTAGAAAACTCCTCTAAAGAGGTTTTTCAAACGCTATATTCAAACCAATATGAGCCATCTCGTAAGACACAAGATGCCTATGAAGTAGGTTTATATAGATTTCCTGATATGGAACATATCCCAACAGATGTAGCCTTAATTCCTAATGAAAAGTTTGAGGAAATGAAAGCCAATGGTGTAGATATGATTGTTGGGGGATTTCCATGCCAAGATTATTCTGTTGCAAGAAGCAAAAAGAATGAGTTAGGTATTGAAGGTAAAAAAGGGGTTCTTTTCTGGGAAATTATTCGTGCTACAGAGGTCATTAAACCTAAGTATTTAGTATTAGAAAATGTTGACCGTTTGTTGAAAGCTCCGTCTAACCAACGTGGTCGTGATTTTGCGATTATGCTAGCGGCTTTTAATCAATTGGGCTATTCTGTTGAGTGGCGTGTTATTAATGCTGCTGATTATGGTCGTGCTCAACGTAGACGACGTGTATTCTTCTTTGTATTTAGAAATGATACAAAGTGGGGAAAACGATTACATACTAAATATGAAGCTACATTGTCTGTTGATGCTGACATAAAAGCTCGTTTAGATTGTTATGCACCTTATATCTTCAAAGATGGTCTTTTTGGACGTCAGTTCCCAGTTAAAAATGAAGCTGTTAAAAAACGTATTAATGCTAATAAGCTTGATGAAGATATTGCAGAGGTATCTGCAAACTTCTCTGATGGTAAAATGTGGAACTCTGGTCTTATGACTAATGGGTACTATTATACGATTGAAACTGAACCAAAAGGGGATGAAGAACCAATCCCAATGAAAAAGATTGTGGTTAAAGAAAATCAAGTACCAGAAGATTACTATATTGATGGTGAAAAATTAGAGAAGTTTAAATATCTTCGTGGACCTAAGAAAATTACACGGACTGCAGCGAATGGTCATACTTATACCTTCTCTGAAGGTGGTATGAGTGAATATGACTCTCTTGAACTACCAGGTCGTACAATGCTTACCTCTGAAGGAAGTGTTAATCGATCGACACATCTTTTAAAAATTGATGGTAAATATCGACTTATTACACCAATCGAAGCTGAGCGCTTACAAGATTTCCCTGATGACTGGACTCGTTATAAACGTAACGCAAAAGGTGAAGTAGTAGAAGTATCTGATCGTATGCGTATGTTTTTCATGGGTAATGCGCTTGTGACTGGCATCGTAAAACGTATAGGTGATGAGATTCAAAAAATTGATGCTATCTAAAAAAAGAGCTCTAATATAGAGCTCTTTTCTTTTAGTATTTTAGAAAGGTTAAGTTATGTTGTTACGTCTTATTAGGCTATTTACTTTAATAGTTGCTTTTGTTTGTATTTCCAGTGCAACATTTGCCATTTCTTTAGGTGAATTACAGAATTCATCACAGTTTTGGCGTGAACGTCATGATAGTAGTAGTGATATTTATCTAGACTTAAATTCTGTGCACAATGTTATTTATGAACCGCCCAAATATACATTAAAATTCAAGGTGTATACAGTTGATAAAAAAGAAAACTTTATCGCTGAAGGCGAGGCTATAGCTGATTACGATTATAATAAGTCCATTGAAGGTATAATAAAAAGGAATAATTTATCAAAAGTGCCGTACACTTCAGAGAAGGTTAAGTCTACCGTAAAAAAAGCAAAGTTAAAAGATTCAGGAGTTGTAAATAGCCTCAAATTTAGTGCTATTTATGACTTTAATGGAAATGTAATATATTCTGGAGATTCAATTGAGGCATTAAAAAAAGAAAAAGTTGATGCAACTTCAAGTGGGTATGTTATTTCAGTAAAGGCATTTAAACAATATTATAATGTGAAATTTTAATTATGGATTAGCCCCTATCTATATAGGGGCTTTTTTGATTAATCTATCTTTTAAATCATACAAATAAATAGCTTTCACAGTGCCAAAATTAATTGTATATCCTGTTGCACTCGTATATAATAATATTATCAAATTTGTATTTTTCGATATAATCATAGAAAGGAGTACATATGTCAAATTTCATCACTCC
>CAKPSA010000019.1 GCA_934183145.1 uncultured Veillonella sp. | reverse complement strand
TTATAGCAAATATTAAAAATCATTTAATGTATAGAATTCTTTTATGAGTATGAATGCACGTTCTTTTTTTCGTATATTAATAATACTATTCCGTTAATATGTCTACTGTATAAATACATTTGACTTTTTACAATAGATACTGTATTATAAAAAAATAGTTTTATAGATTCTATAGATTATAAAAGCTATGGTCATCCATGGCTTTTTATATTTGTAGATAGTTTGTAGAAAAGAGGTCTTTACTATGTCTGATACGCATCAGTTAAAACGGGGCCTTAAGAACCGGCACGTACAGTTGCTCGCCATTGGCGGTGCCATCGGTACAGGCTTATTCTTAGGCTCCGGCCGTGCCATTCACTTGGCAGGTCCATCCATCATTTTTGCTTACCTAATTACAGGTATTATATGCTTCTTTATCATGAGAGCATTAGGCGAATTATTATTGTCTAACTTGAACCACCACTCATTTATCGATTTCGTAGAAGAGTATTTAGGTGATCGAGCAGCCTTTATCACAGGATGGACATACTGGTTCTGTTGGCTTTCACTAGCCATGGCCGATTTAACAGCCGTAGGCCTCTATATGCAGTTCTGGATACCGTGGCTGCCTCAATGGATACCGGCCCTTGTCGTCCTAGTGGCATTGCTATTAATGAATCTAACAGCTGTAAAATACTTCGGTGAAATGGAGTTCTGGTTTGCCTTAATCAAGGTAATCGCCATCATCTCCCTCATCATCATCGGTATTATCATGATTGTCACAGGCTTTACTACAGATGCGGGCGTTGCCGCCTTTAGTAATATGTGGAATTATGGGGGCTGGTTCCCGAACGGAACGATGGGCTTTATCTTATCATTCCAAATGGTTGTTTTCGCTTTCACAGGTATCGAGCTCGTAGGTTTGACAGCTGGTGAAACAGAAGATCCTGAAAAGGTTATTCCTATGGCGATTAACAACATCCCATTACGCATTATTTTGTTCTATGTGGGCTCTTTGGCCATCATCATGAGTATTTACCCTTGGACAGCCGTTAACCCATCTGCTAGTCCATTTGTAGCCGTATTTACCGCAGTTGGTATTGCAGCCGCTGCAGGTATCGTAAACTTCGTAGTTCTTACATCTGCTGCATCTGCTACAAACTCTGGTATCTTTAGTACTGGCCGTATGATTTATGCCCTTGCTAAACGCGGTCATGCGCCAAGCTCTATGCGTCGCTTAACACACAGCAGCGTACCATACCAAGCAACAATCTTCTCTGCTGCAGTACTATTGATTACAGTTGTACTCAACTATGTAATGCCAGAAGCAGTATTCGTTATGATTACTTCTATCTCTACATTCTGCTTCATCTTTATTTGGGCCATGATGGTTATTTGTCATCTCAAATACCGCAAGAAAAATCCTGAATTAGCGGCACAATCTAAATTCAAAATGCCTCTATTCCCTGTGATGAACTACATCATCCTTGCATTCTTTGTCTTCATTCTAGGTATTCTCGCCTTAAACGAAGACACTCGAATTGCCCTCTTGTTTACACCGATTTGGTTCGTTATCCTTTGGGCCTTCTACTCCATGCTTAATACGGACGATGAAGACGCTCTCAGCGAAGAACTTATCGAAATGGCTGGTGTAAAAGAAATTTACAAAAAACCTAAAAAAGAAGATTCTGACGATTACATCATCTAATACAAAAGACACCCTGCTAAACTGCATTGCAGTTAACAAGGTGTCTTTTTTTGTTGCATTATAAAGTATTTGATATTCTTTTAGTAAAAAAGATTTTAAAAATACATCTTACTTCATTGTAGGGAAGTTTTGTTGTTCATATTGTTGTTGATAAGCAACTAGATTTGATGTATCTTCACCATAATTAAAGACCGTCTTAGTACGGTATCCGCCTTGGGTAATGATAAGATCAATGGAGGATGGTACCTCTTGACCATTCTGTTGCAAATGGTTTACTAATTCTTGTAATGCTTCAACTTGTCGCAAAGATCCAGTCATATATTTGCCTTTGGATAGTCCTGTATTTCTAATCACTTGGCCATTATAGACTTGACCATTTTTATCTGTGTAATAGAAACGTACAGCTGCTTTATCGCCTGTAGGCACTGCTTTAATATAGATAGTCTTCCAATTCTTCTTAATCATCACTCTTGTAGCATCAGCTAACTTGTTGGATAAACGTTGTGTCTCTTTATTGGTAGACTTGGATACACCATTAGCCTGTTGAATTTCATCATTCATAGGCATTTCAATAGGTGCCAGCGCAGGATCTTGTTGTACCTTCTTCGCATCTACAGGCTGAACCGCCAACACACCAACGGCCGCCATTACAGCTAGTGTTGTAAGAGCAAATTTCTTCATTCTATCTCTCCTCATATAGGTTTCCCTAAACAAATTATATTTTATACAATATATTATATTCACTTAGTACATAAATTTCAAGTTAGTCTATTTTTATAAACTTATATTCTTATAAACTTAAACTCTTAATTACCTGGTTCCATTCCAACTTAGAACCATCTCTCGGACTTATAGTATAACTAAATTTATAGCCTAGTAAAAGAAAGAGCTTCAACCATTTCTTGGCGAAATATTTTCGTCGATGATTGGTTGAAGCCTTTATTTGTATTTTATTAGTTACTAAAGTCTGTATCTACAATAGCGAATTGTACATAGTCAGGACAGCGTTTTTGCATTTCTGCTTTTATTTTTTCTAATGTACCATGCGGATCTTCTTCGTCAAAGTCAAAGATGATATCGTAGTAAATAATTTTCTTTTCTTCTTGAACATAGAAGGCATGTACTTGTACAACATGTGTATATAAGCTAATAACTTGATCTAGCGCTTTTCTAATTTCAAGCACTTCTACACTTGGTTTATTTTCAGCATAGACACCAACTGTCATATTAATGCCAAACTTTTTATAAAGATGAACGGCAATACCCTTAGTTAAAGGATGAACCTCGGCCATTGTCATAGAATCAGGAACGGAAATATGGACGGAACCAATAGTTTCTCCAGGACCATAGCTATTCAAAACTAAGTCATATACACCACCTACATTTGGATGTTGTGCGATGGTTTCTTTAATATCGCGGATTAAGTTATCATCTGCACGAACGCCAAGTAAATGATTGTACATTTCTTTTAAAATGTCATAAGCAGCTTTCAAAATCAAAACAGAGATCGCTGCACCTACATAGCCTTGAATATCAAAGTTAAAGAAGAATACTAAGCCTGCAGATACTAATGTGGCAAAGGTAATTACCGCATCAAAGAGCGCATCTATACCAGAGGCTACAAGCGCATCAGATTTGTATTTTTCGCCTTGTGCCTTGATATAACGGCCCATTACAACTTTTACAACGATGGCAACGGCGATAATAACTAGGCTCGGAACATCAAAGGTGGATACCTCAGGGTGAAGAATTTTATCAATAGACTCCTTTAGCGATCCAATACCTGCACCAAGGATAATGAAAGCAATCGCCATGGTAGTCATATATTCTATGCGACCGTGACCAAATGGATGCTCCTTATCAGCCCCCTTGGCTGCTAATTTTGTACCAACGATGGTCAATACAGATGACAATACGTCCGTTAAGTTGTTTACCGCATCAAGGATGATAGCGATGGAGTTAGACGCAAGGCCTACAATCATTTTAAAGATAACGAGAACGACGTTACCTATAATTCCTTTTATACTAGCAAGCGTAATACCCCGATTACGTGCTGCACTATTTTCTTGCAAAATCATACTACACCTCTTACATTCATTTCACTAAGCCATAAATCGAAGCCTATCGATTTATCTATGTTCTTATTATAGCTTATTGATTATCATTTGTCATTATTTTTTTAAAAAACTTTTATAAAATTATTGTAATTACTGAATTATCAATAATTCTCAATTCTCAATTAGAATGTTTGATGTATTGTGACTTCACAATATATAGGATAGATTTATTGTTAACAATAATGTAATCAGATCAAATTACGCGGTAACCGTAATGCGCTCCCCTGTGCGCATGTGTGTAAATACTACCTTCTGAGCACGCAATTGGAAGGGCTGCCCCGTTGGTTGTGCGCCGTATAATGTATCCCCTACAAGAGGGTGACCGATATGGCTAAAGGCCACACGAATTTGATGTGTTTTCCCTGTGTACAAACGGACTAGAACCTCTGTATATCCACATTTTGATGAGTTATGCACAGATTTGTCCACATTTGCACCATGTTTATCCACATTTTGTAATTCTATATCCACATTTTCTTGAGCTATATCCACAGAATTTACCAACTTATGCACAGAGTTATCCACAGGCTGTGAAGAATGTCTACATAGGACGGAAAAATCGGTACGCGTTTCCTTCCCCTTTGGATTGACTTCATAATGAATACCATCAGTACTACGATCCATAGGTAATACTAAAGAGTCTTCATCAGCTTCTACAATACCCTCTACAGCAGCCATGTACCACTTTTCAAAGGTATTATCATCCATTTGCTGTTGATAAAGACTTTGGGCTAAACCGCTTTTAGCAATCACAATACACCCTGTCGTATCTCTATCTAATCGGTTCAAAAAACGGACCTTACGCTTAATACCATTCTCTTTGAAGTAGTACGCTACGCCATTAGCAAGGGATACTTGATCTTTAGAGTTTACTGTCACACCAGCAGGCTTATCCACAATGAGGAGATCATCATCTTCATATAAGATATGTAGATCCATTTCAATTGGTTCGTAATCGATTTTTTCCTTCGCCATAGCAATCCAAATCTCTTCACCTTCGGAGATAGCATCCTTTGGCGTCGCCTTATGACCGTTGATATGGATTAGTTTTTCCTCAAATAGCTTAACTAAAGACTTACGAGGATATCGAGTATCTAGTACTGCACCAAGTGTAATATCTTGCTTCTCGCTATGTACAGCCTCTAAATCTGCAGCAGTGACAGTCCACAAAATATCATCTGGACGATGTGTTTTTCGCGCCATTAGTATCTCCTTTCTACGAGTTCTGAGTCTCGTGGCATGTAGTTAAGTAGCGAGCTTGGTTGAACAGCTCGGCCACGTATATTTGTTTGTTCAAAGGTAATAGTCAGCTCTTGTTTAGGTCGTGTGATGGCCACATAGAACAATCGTTTTTCTTCGTCTTCACGCCCTTCTGCGATGGCAAAAGGACTTGGGAACGCTCCTTCGTTGAGGCCTGCCAAGAACACGTGGTCAAACTCGCTGCCTTTGGCTTGGTGGATGGTAATGATTGGAATGCGCTCTTCATTGCGTACCTGTTGGGCAGGCTCACCGGCTGTAAGGGCCGCCATCTGCAAGATTTGATTTAATCGAGCCAAACCAGCTGGACCTTCATAGGCAGCATCAAGTTTTTCCATAATGCGATATAGATCCCGTATATGCTCTACCTTTGCCGCTTCCCCATGGGATTTATAGTACTCTAGAACCCCCATTTGGTTCATAATATAGGCCAATAACTTCGTTGGTAATTCCGTGTAGGCCTTTCTACGCAAGGTTGCCATTTGGGACGCAATATTGGTGAAAGCCGCTTTATACTTATTAATCGCAACCATACGGCCCGTTGTGGTAGGCACGATATTTTCTTTTACCGCATAGATTAAAAGCTGTGCAGTGGCCAAGATATCGTCCATCGCATTGTGTGTAGGCTCATGATGGATAGGGAACTCAGAGGCTAAAAAGCCCAATTTATGATTTGGTAAATTAGGGTAGAAACGACGGTAAATATCGAGTGTATCGTAGATAGCCTTAAATTCAGGATTTCCTAAATTATACCGAGCCAATTCGTTCGTAAAGATGGTCACATCATAATTTACATTATGACCTACGATGATAGCATTCTTGGAGAACTCCTTAAAGGCTTGTAGCACTGTAGCTGGGTCTTCGCCGTATTCTTGTAAATACGCATCGGAGAAGCCATGTACCTCTTCAGATTGCCCCACAGGCACACCGGTGTTGATAAAGCGTTCAAAAGTCTCTAACACTTGTCCATTTTCATCAATGCGGATAGCTGCAATTTGAATGATGCGGTCTTGAGACGTATCAGTGCCCGTACTTTCCACATCGTATACTACAACCTCATGATTTTCTAAGCCACTAACGAGCTTGGCGTAAGGTTCAGCTTCAAAGATAGGCATATCCATAAAGTCCGTCAATTTCAAGCCTACTTGACGCGTCTCTGGGCTTTCAATAGCGGCAATACGAACGTCACCAATACCCGTAACATAGCGTTTAATAATACGCTTAGCACTGACAGAGTCGTTCGGGTTCATGAGCAATTTGAAATAGGCCATAACGTCTTTGATTTCTTGACGTCTAAAGAATTTGAACTCGTCGATAATCATAAAATGACGACGATCCTCTTCAGGCTTTTCATTGTTCAGGCGTTCAAAGGAATCGCTCAATCGCTGCGCCTTTTTATTATCCCGTACAAGAACACCAATATTCGCATCCTTTGGCAAGGCACAAATGGCTTCATAAATATAGCGACCCTCTAAATAACTGTTTTTACAGCCTTTAATAAGAACGGGCTTACCCTTTCTTTCACTATTGGCGCGAGGCAATTCAGTATAGATAGAGCCTACGAGGTCAGGGAACATATTTTGCAATGTTTTGAAAGCCATCGTAAAGAGCGTCCAGTTAGACCGGTAGTTTTCATAGAAGATAATTTTTAAAGGCTTGAAATCCGCATCAAACTGCTTAAGCAAACGGAATGGGTCGGATCCACGCCATTCGTATATGGTTTGGAAATAGTCACCGCACAAGAGGACGTGATTACCTTCCCAGAGCATTTCTAATACCTTGTACTCTAGTACACCTGTATCTTGCATTTCGTCTACAGAGATATAGCTGTAACGACTGCGCCAACGTTCCCGAACTACAGGATCTTGGAAGAGACGATGAACACCACAGATAAGGTCCGTAAAATCTAGACCATGTACAGAGGCTAAGCTTTCATCATAGGCAGCAATCCATTCATGACCATGGTTCAAGAAATCATGGAGTTCACTATATAGAATATTGCCAAAGCTAGAGAACTGCTGCTCAATAGCGGCGCGCTGTTCCTTCTGCAAGCGCTCTATAGTTCGTTTATAATCGCCTACAAGATCATCAGAATAGAACCCATACAAGGAACGATATTCTTTCACCATGGCGATAATGTTCGCAAAGGACATTTCTCTAAGTTTCCCTGGACGATACGGTTCAGACAATTCCTTGCAATCCTCTTCATCAAAGATGGTCACGTCCGTATATAAGGTTTCATTGCGCTTGCCCTCTTGTTGGAGCACGAAAAAGCAAAAGCTGTGGAATGTACTAACCTCCACAGCCTTTGCAGGACTGCCTACGAGCGATTGAATGCGGTCTTTCATCTCGTTTGCCGCCTTGTTCGTAAAGGTCATGCACAAGATATTCTCCGCCTTCGCATAGCCGCCCTCGATGAGGTGAGCCACTCGATAAGCAAGTGTATTCGTTTTTCCCGTCCCAGCGGACGCTAACAAGAGGATATTCTGTTCAACTTCATCAATAACGCGTTGTTGTTCACGATTGATAAACATGAAATCCTCCTAGTGTAAAAATCCATCCCATCCCGCAGCGATAATCATTGGAATAGGGCCTAAAATTGCAGTCAATGCCCATGCGCCCACTCCAATGTCCAAAGGAATATTAAGCACATGCACACATACCCAATAGGTTAAAGCACCTGTTACAACATTTAAAACCACTCTTTTGAGAGTAAAAAATGCCACTTTGAAAGCAATATAGGCTACAGCAATAGAAATGACAGCTGAAACAGGAGTTAATGCTAATAAAGCTTCCATATTATCCTTTCATTTCTTGACGGTTTACTACGGCACCGCCTAACGTTAATTCATCGGCATATTCGATATCACCGCCCACAGGAACACCACGAGCAATACGCGTTACCTTAATGCCACTAGGACTTAATAAACGCGCCAAATACAGAGCTGTCGCTTCCCCTTCTACGTCTGGGTCAGTGGCGAGGATAACCTCTTGTACGACGCCATCACGAAGGCGAGCGATCAATTCTTTTACGCGAATATCGTCAGCACCGATACCCTCCATAGGGGACAAGGCGCCTTCCAATACGTGATATAAGCCCTTATAATCACCACTGCGCTCGATAGCAATGACATCGCGAGATGTTTCAACGACCATAATCGTCGTTTGATCGCGGTTTGGATTGCTACAGAATTCGCATGGATCTTGAGCTGATAAGTTAAAGCAAATAGAACAGTGACGCGTAGCCCCCTTCGCTTCTACGATAGTTTCCACGAGACGGTCTACCTCTTCCTTCGGCATTTCTACCAAATGATAGGCCAAGCGTCTAGCCGACTTGGAGCCGATACCCGGTAAGCGGCGCAGCTGCTCTACGAGCCGTTCTAAAGCGTTTGTCATTTAGAATAAACCTGTTGGCAAGTTAAGACCACCAGTTACTTTGCCCATTTCTTGAGCCAAGAGGTCGTCTACTTTTTTGCTAGCTTCATTTACAGCAGCCATTACTAAATCTTCTAACATTTCTACATCTTCAGGATCAACTGCAGTTGGGTTCAATTTCAAAGACTCGATGATTTTTTCACCGTTCATTACAACTGTTACAGCACCGCCACCAACGGAAGCCTCTACTGTACGAGTTTTTAACTCTTCTTGCATTTTCTTCATATCTGCTTGCATTTTTTGAACTTTTTTCATCATGCCAGCCATATTGCCCATACCTTTACCAAACATTGTAATTCCTCCTTTTAGGACCTGCGTCCTATACTCATATGTTAATTAGTTTATTCTTCGATGACCTCAACGATAATGTCGTGGTCTTCAGATAATTTCTCTAATGTTTCTGCCAAGAGAGGATTGTTTCGCTCCTCTTCCGTCATATGCTCTGGATCCCATGCGTATTCACGAGCTACCGTCACGCTATCGATGGGCGCTACTTCAATAGGTGCTTGTGAAAGCATAGTATGATCATCGCTTTGATAAGGGGTTCCCTGTTGTTCGCCCCTATCAGGCTTTGGGACAGCTTCTACCTCGATATGTGCACCGCTATCCATAGGGCGTTCTAAGACCTCCCCATCATCGCTAATAACAGTGACACTATCTAGCGGATGTGGTGGCATATCATCTAAGGATGATACATAGGCTTCCTCCATATCGTCCACAGGCACATCATCAAAGGAATGAACAGGAATATCATCGCCTTCAATAGAACCTGCTAGCGACTCGATAGGAATCTCACCATCTGGAACCTGAGTAGACGGACTACCATCAAAGGATGTAATCGGCACATCGCCACCAGATGTTTGACCTTCTGCTGAAGCAACTGTTGTACCTGTATTCACACTACTGCTAGCAGCATTGGTACCGCCCGTCTTCTTCGCTAAGAATGCCAAAGCCGCCGCCTTTGCTGCATCTACTGCTGCTGAATCAGGTTTACTAGATTGTTCATCAGTGGTTGAACCGCCAACCTGTGCGGTAGGTTGTTGAGCTTGTGAAGCACTACTACCTTGAGCGCTATTAGCTCCTGCTGAACTATTTCCCACTGATGCATTATTAGTGCCTTGTGGTGCTGATGGATTTGTTAAATCCATTTGCGTCGGCTGACCGCCAGAGGTTTTCTGTACATCAACCATCGGTTCTGGTGGACGTTGCGGCGCTTTTACTTGGCGCTGTGTCGTACTACCAGAGGCCTTTTTATAGTCTTTGTAAACTTGTGTAAGGGCATCTACGATTTCCACATGTACTGGATAACCCAATGTATAGGTGAAAGCATCCGCCGCTTCTGCCAAGTTTACTTCATTGGTCATTACATTGAGGTGCAATGTATTTTTGAAGGCCATAACTGCCTTGCTTTGGTCTACGTACACCAGCTGACCTTGACCGATAACGGTAGAGGTCATATTGCGATTGCTGTCCTTTAAGTATTTAATGACATTGGACTGTACATTGCGATACTCTTGAGCAGACAAGATTTGATCACTAATGATAGCCTGTGTGCTAATACCTTTTTTACCACGACCCTTAGCTTGATTTCTAGCAGGTCGTTCTGGTGCACTACTCGTAGTAGTTGGTGGTGCCATGCCAACGCCGCCCATTGGAGGCGGAGCCATACCTACTCCATTCATAGGAGGCGGTGTACTACCTGGTGCACCCATAGGTGGAGGAGTCATACCTACACTGGCAGGTGGCGGTGTCATCCCCACACCACTTGGAGGAGGCACCGTACCAACGGTACTAGTTTGAGCGCTACTCATGAAAGCATTCTGTACAGCCCCATGATCTACAGGAACAAAGCTATTTGCATAGCCACTAGGCGGACCGAATGCATTGGCACCATAAGCAGGTGTAGGAGCTGCCGGACCGCGTTGTTCTAATTGAGCCATGCGGTTCAATAAATCGTTACGCTCAGACCGTTCTGAAGCCTCTAGTGCATATACGCGGTCTTCTAAACTTTCATCAACAGAACCTAATTTAGCACACAAAACGAGCAAACCCATTTCGATGATAGTTCGTGGATTATCCACCTGTTTCGCATCATTCATAATGGATTGAGCACTGCGCACATATTGATTGAGCTCATTAAAATCGATGCTTTCAGCTTGAGCTAGGAACTCATTCTTAAAGGCATCATATACCTTGAGCTCATCCGCATCAGGTGCCACCTTACCAACAAGTAAGGCACGCACATGCTGAATGAGAGCTTCCATAATCTGCGTCGCATCACGACCTTCTGCTAAAGCATCGTGGATATAGGACAACAATTTTGGTCCATCACCGTTGCGCAACGCATCTAGGAAATGAATGATCCATTCCTTGCTAACAAGGCCGATCAATTCCTCTACTACTTGAGGTGTAATAGTACCTGTAGCCATACCGGCACATTGGTCTAAAATACTCAATGCATCACGCAAACCGCCATCTGCATGAACAGCAATGAGCTGTGCCGCTGCAGGATCTAAGCCAAAGCCTTCTTGTTCCGCTACATAGGATAAGCGCTGAGCGATATCGTCAGACGTAATCCGTCTAAAGGTGTACCGCTGACAACGAGATACGATGGTAACAGGTAACTTTTCAATCTCTGTAGTAGCGAAGATAAACATAACGTGAGCCGGTGGCTCTTCGATAGTTTTTAAAAGCGCATTCCACGCTTCTGTCGTAAGCATGTGGGCTTCGTCGATGATAAACACCTTTTTACGCCCTTCGACAGGCATAAATTTAACGCTTTCACGGAGAGCACGCACCTCATCGATACCACGATTGGATGCGGCGTCGATTTCAAGAACATCCATGGACTGGCCGCTCAAAATCGATTTACAAGCACTACACTCGTTACAAGGATGATCCGTTGGCCCATGCTCGCAGTTGATAGCGCGCGCAAAAATCTTGGCCATACTTGTCTTACCAGTCCCGCGCGGACCAGCAAACAAATACGCATGAGCCACCTTATCCTCGCGGATAGCACGCATCAATGTATCCGATACTTGATGCTGCCCAACCACATCGGTAAACGTCTGCGGACGGTACTTACGATATAACGCAATATATGCCATTGGAACACCCCCTTTTTCCGAAAATTACAATACTTTATTATACCATATTCATGGAAATCTTACTCATTTTATAGACCTTAGATTAGACATAAAAAAAGCGGCCCCACAGGCCGCCTTGCAATATTCGATCACGACAGCCCCCGGGTTCCCCGTGGCACATGAGGGTTACCGCTTAGTGCTGCTACCTCTCAGTCCTGACACGATTCACAGGCCCCCATTGCACAGGCCCGAGAACTGCCATGATCCAATATTGCAATACAAATATTATACATGAAAATACCTCTATAGTCAAAGCTATAGAGGCATTTCATATGTCTTATCTAAAGGATATTCAGTTAGATTAGAAATTATTTTGCATATTTTTCTTTGAATGCAGCCAATTGAGCTTCTTCCAAGGATAAGCCTTGTTCTTTATAACGTTCAATAGCAGCGTGCATTTCTTCATATGCTACAGGTACAACTTTTGTAAATCTATTTACAAAGTTATTCCAGTTTTCAAGGATGTGACGGCCTTTAGCGGAATTAGTGTGCAATACGTGTTGTTCTACTAATTCTTTAATGCGTTTAAGGTCATCATTATTAGCAGGACGTAATTCTACGAGACCTGTGTTTACATAGCGTTCATCGCAATCGAGGATATATGCATAACCACCGGACATACCTGCTGCGAAGTTACGACCAATTTTGCCAAGTACAAGCACTTCGCCACCAGTCATGTATTCACAACCATGGTCGCCTACACCTTCTACAACAGCAGTGATACCACTGTTACGAACAGCGAAACGTTCACCAGCTACACCATTGATGTAGGATGTACCAGATGTAGCACCATAGAAGGCAACGTTACCGATAAGGATATTTTCATCCGCTTCAAAGATAGATTTCTTAGGTGGATATACTGTGATAGTACCACCGGATAAGCCTTTACCGAGGTAATCGTTCGCATCCCCTTCAAGTTCTAATGTCATGCCTTTAGGAATGAAAGCACCGAAGGATTGACCAGCAGAACCTTCAAAGTTCAACTTGATTGTGTTATCTGGCAAACCGCTTTCACCATAACGACGTGTTACCTCAGAACCAACCAATGTACCTACTACACGGTTAATATTGTTGATAGCCAATTTAGCGCGGATCGGTTTTTGATCTTCAATAGCAGGACGACACATACGCAAGAGTTTGGACATATCCAATGTACGTTCCAATTCGTGATCTTGGTCAACCATATGCATATGACCTACAGACGCATCGATGTATGGGTGGAACAATACACGTTTAAGGTCAACGCGAGACAATTTGAAGTTATCGTCTTGAGATTTTTGACGAACGAGATCGATACGACCTACGAGTTCAGCTACGGAGCGAATGCCTAAGCGAGCCATGATTTCACGCAATTCACGAGCGATAAAGATCATCAAGTTTTCTACATACTCAGGTTTACCTGTGAAACGAGCACGCAATTTTTCGTCTTGTGTAGCAACGCCGTAAGGGCATGTGTTGAGGTTACATACACGAGCCATTTTACAGCCTACAGCAACGAGTGGCAATGTACCGAAACCGAATAACTCAGCGCCAAGCATAGCAGCAACGGCTACGTCGAAACCAGTCATCAACTTGGAGTCTACTTCCAATTTAACGCGGTCACGCAATCTGTTGAGCATCAATGTTTGATGAGTTTCGGACAAGCCTAATTCCCAAGGCACACCAGCGTGTTTTACAGATGTACGACCTGCCGCACCTGTACCACCATCGTAACCAGAGATCAAGATATTATCTGCTTTTGCTTTTGCTACACCAGCAGCGATAGTACCAACGCCTGCTTCAGATGTTAATTTAACGGAAATACGAGCATCTTTGTTAACGCATTTCAAATCGTAAATCAACTCTGCCAAGTCTTCGATGGAGTAAATATCGTGATGTGGTGGTGGAGATACGAGCTCTACGCCAGGAGTGGAGTGACGAGCTTTACCGATTTCAGGGTATACTTTTTTACCTGGTAATTGACCACCTTCACCTGGTTTCGCACCTTGTGCACATTTGATTTGCAATTCTTTTGCATGAATGAGGTAGTTTGCAGTTACACCGAAACGACCAGATGCAATTTGTTTTACTTCGGAATTCATGCTGTCGCCATTTGGCAATGGTTTGAAACGAGCTACGTCTTCGCCACCTTCACCAGAGTTAGATGTAGAGCCTAAACGGTTCATAGCGATAGCAATCGCTTCATGAGCCTCTTTACTGATGGCACCATAACTCATAGCGCCTGCTTTAAAGCGTTTTACGATGGATTCTTCAGGTTCAACCTCTTCGATAGGAATACCGCCACCTACAGGGTAGTTTAATTCCATTAAGGAACGCAATGTTACATGATAATCGTTGCGAATCGCTTTAGAGTATTCTTTATATTTAGCATAGTCGCCGTTGATAAGGGACTCTTGTAAAAGATCAATTGTTTTAGGGTTGAATAAATGTTCTTCCCCATCTTTTACAGGACCATACCAACCACCTGGTTCGAGTACAGATTCGTCGGATTTGAAAGCGCGGTCAAAACGAGCCAATGCTTCGTTAGCAACGCCTACAAGACCAATACCGCCGATACGTGTTGGTGTATTTACGAAGAATTTATTGATGAAGTTAGTATTCAAGCCTAATGCTTCGAAGATTTGTGCACCATGGTAGGAACGAACTGTGGAGATACCCATTTTGGACATAACCTTCATGATGCCACCTACAGCTGCTTTGATGTAGTTCTTTTCAGCTTGTTCAGGTGTAATATCGCCAAGGCGCTTACGAGCTTGTAAATCGCGTACAGTTTCAAGAGCCAAGTATGGGTTGATAGCTGTAACACCATAACCGATCAATGTACAGAAGTGATGTACTTCGCGAGGTTCACCAGATTCAAGGATAAGACCGATTTCTGTACGCAATACTTTTCTAATCAAGTGATTGTGAACAGCTGCTACAGCCAATAATGCAGGAATTGGTGCATGATTTTCATCGACACCACGGTCAGACAAAATCAATACATTTTGCTCTGTACGTGCTGCTTCTTCTGCTTTTTCGCATAATTCATTTAATGCATCGCGCAAACCATCAGCACCCTTAGTTGGATCGAAGAGGATTGGCAATGTAACAGATTTCATGCGACGGCAATCAAGAGCTTTAATAGACGCCAATTCTTGGTTAGTAAGGATTGGTGTACGCATGGACAATGCATAAGTACCAGCTTTGTTAGGATCTGTTAAGTTACCAGAGTTACCAAGCATAACACGTGTAGATGTAACCATTTCCTCACGAATGGAGTCGATTGGAGGATTTGTTACTTGTGCGAACATTTGCTTGAAGTAGCTGTATAACAATTGTGGTTTATCGGACAAGATAGCAAGTGGAGCATCGGCACCCATGGCACCTACAGGGTCTTTACCATCTTTTGCCATAGGCACGATCATACGAACAAGGTCTTCTTGAGTATAACCAAAGGCTTGTTGATTTTTGAATAAATCTTCAACTTTTGGAACGTCGTTTTCATCAGCTTGTGTAATTTCAGACAAGTGAATAACGTGTTCTTTTACCCATTCATTATATGGTAATTCAGTAGCAACGCGTTGTTTGATTTCTTCATCGGAAATGATACGTTGTTCTTCAGTATCGATGAGAAGCATTTTGCCTGGTTCCAAGCGACCTTTAGCGCGAATATTTTCAGCGTTTTCATTCACAACACCTACTTCAGATGCCATGATAACACGGTCATCAGTTGTTACATAGTAACGAGCAGGACGCAAACCGTTACGGTCAAGTACGCCACCGATAACAGTACCATCAGTGAAGCCCATAGCAGCAGGGCCATCCCATGGTTCCATCATGAAGCTATTGAACTCATAGAAATCATGTTTTTCTTGGCTCATGAGATTGTTACGTTCCCAAGGCTCAGGGATCATCATCATAATCGCATGAGGCAAGGAACGACCTGTCATGTGCAAGAATTCCAATGTGTTATCGAACATAGCAGAGTCAGAACCGCTGTCATCAACTACAGGGAATACTTTTTTAATATCTGGGAACAATGGAGATTCTGCTTTACCTTCACGAGCATTGATCCAGTTTACATTGCCGCGAATTGTGTTGATTTCACCATTGTGAACTAAGAAACGGTTAGGATGTGCCCGAGCCCAGCTTGGGAATGTATTCGTACTGAAACGGGAGTGAACCATTGCCAATGCGGATGTAAAGTCAAGGTC
>CAKPSA010000018.1 GCA_934183145.1 uncultured Veillonella sp. | reverse complement strand
CCGACCTACCGCATTTCGAGTGCGGACCCTTCAGCCTCTTGGGTACTCCTCCGTGCTTTACGGCGCTCTTTAAAGAAGTCTTTCATAATTTGGCTACATTCATCACCAAGCACACCAGATGCTAGTTCAGGTTCATGATTTAAACCTGGATGAGAGAGCACATTGAATAGAGATTCTACAGCGCCTCCTTTGTAATCACTTGCACCATATACAACGCGATCAATACGACTATTGATAATGGCGCCAGCACACATCGGACACGGCTCTATCGTAACATACAGGGTACAACCAGTCAACCGCCAGCGCTTGAGTACATCGCATGCTTCGCGGATTACAAGGACCTCTGCATGGGCCGTTGCATCATGATCGAGTTCGCGACGATTATGGTGGCGTGAAACGATGGTATTATCTTTTACGAGAATAGCACCAATAGGGATTTCTCCAAGGTCATAGGCCTTGCGCGCTTCGTCCATAGCAATGGACATAAAATATTCATCCCGTGTGCGTTCATCCATATTTTCAATGTCTACACTAATGTCTTTTGTCATTGGCATACCTCTTCATGTATAATATCTTACATAAAGTCTATCACAGTGTACGCAGTTATGCGAATAGATTATATGGGGGAATTATGGATATTATATGGTATATGTTTGATATGATTGGAACCATTGCCTTTGCCGTATCCGGTGCACTTGTTGGGGTGGCTCGGAAAATGGATATCTTTGGTATGGCCGTGTTGGCGTTGGCTACAGCTATCGGTGGCGGTATTGTACGGGATGTATTGCTCGGCTATTTTCCGCCGAACTCACTGCGAAATGTGGTGTACGTAACGGTTGTCTTAGTTGTAACAGTTATTGTGTTCTTGATTTACAATAGCCGATATCGCAAGCATGCGATGGGTCCTCGTAGTCGAGCGAGTTATTTATTAGCCGATGCATTAGGGTTAGCATCATTTACTGTTACAGGCGCCTCTGCAGGTTTTAAACTCTATCCAGAGTTGCCTATCTTTATTGTGTTGCTTGGTACAATCACTGCTGTTGGAGGCGGTATTATCCGCGATATGCTAGCACAGCGCATTCCATCTGTTTTGAAAGAGGACGTATATGCATTGCCTAGTATTATTGGCGGCATTGTTTATTATCTTATGGTTACATCTAGCTGGGATAGTATGGCCGTATATGGTGCTTTCACAGTGGTACTCGTTATCCGTCTGTTAGCCATCAAGTACAATTGGAGTCTGCCTAAGGTAGGGAAAACCAAGCCGGTTGCGAAATAATAGTCAAATGATATAATTATACTATTGAGCATATGAACATTTCATAAAAGTGTCAGAATAAGAGAGTATTATAAAACAGTTAATTTCGCGAGTCGGGAGTACTCGCTACACAGAAGGAGATTTGATTTATGACGAATAAATGGTTGAAAGTAGCACTTATGGCAGCAGCCATCGCTACTGGTACATCTATTAAAATTGATGCGGAAACCGTGTTGTACGTACCTCAAGATGATCGCCCTGTAAGCTTACAATATACTGTAGATACAGCTCGCGAAGCAGGTATGACTATATTGACACCACCTCAAAATTTGATTTCTGGTAAGAATTACCAAGGTCAAGCTGATCAAATCATGGCTTGGGTTGAGCAAAATGCAGGTCGTGCTGATGTGATGGTATTGAGTACAGATACGCTTATCTATGGTGGCCTTGTAGACTCTCGTAAACATAATATTCCACTCTCCACATTGGAAAGCCGGTTGAAACGTATTGAATCATTAAAAGCTCGTAATAAAAACGTGCGTATCTATGGCTTCGGTACTGTAATGCGTTCTCCACGTGCTAGTGGTGGCGGCACTGAACCAGCTTACTATGCGGAATATGGTCCTACTATCTTCCAAATTGCCGCATTGCAAGATAAATTAGACTCTGGTTCCTTAACACAAGAGGAAACTCAAAAATTGATGAGCCTTCAAGCCTCTGTTCCTGTAGAATATTTACAAGACTGGTTTGACCGCCGTCAAAAAAATATGAAAATCAATAAAGAGCTGATTGATGAAACTCGTAGTGGCGTATTCGATTACTTCGCATTGGGCCATGACGATACATCTCAATTGTCCCAATCTGCATTGGAAGGTCGTTACTTAAGTAAATACTCCAAGGACATTCCTGTTGAAAAATACGGTAGTTTCCCTGGTGCTGACCAACTTGGTCTCTTGTTGATGGCTCGTTCTCGTACAGATGAAAGTACAGAAAAACCTACATTCTCCGTAATCTACCCACTCGGTGGTGGCGGCAAAACATTGCCAGGTTACGAAGACCAAACTATCGATAAAACAATTGCGCAACACGTTGAAGCCGTAGGTGGCACAATGGTGACACAAGGCAAACCAACTGTGTTATTAGCAGTAAATACACCACTTACTACAAGCACTGGCGAATCTGAAAGCTTCGAGAACTTCCCGATGATTTCTAATTCTACAAATGCTTTCGTAGATCGTATTCAACAAGCTGTCGATTCTGGCGTAAACGTAAGCGTTGCGGATATCGCTTATAACAATGGTGCAGATAATACATTAGTATCTGCTATGTACAAACGCGATATGCTATATAAAATCGGTGCGTACAATGGTTGGAATACAGCAAGTAATACAGTAGGCTATGCTATTGCTCAAGGCGTATTGCTCAAAACTATGAGCCCAGAAGGTCATCGCAAGATGTTGACGCAACAATACTTAGATAACTGGGCGTACCAAGCAAATATCCGTAAAGATATTTACCGCATGCAAGATTCTATTCGCACAGATAATGTACGTTATTCTGGCGAGTTGAATGAACGTCTTGAAAGCTACTTAGGCGAACGTATCCAAGACTTCGCTGAAAAATACTTGAAAGTCGACCCTCGTACAGTAAAAGCTACATTCCCTTGGGGCCGTCTATTCGAAACAGATATCACTATTTACGATAAACCTGTAGTACCTCTCGAAAAAGAATTGCGCTTGAAACGTGAAGCAGAGGCAAAAGCAAAAGCTGAAGCAGAAGCTAAGGCTAAGGCAGAAGCAGCAGCTAAGGCTAATGGTCAAGCTGCGCCAGCACAACCTGCTCAACCAGCAAAGACAGCAGCTGCTCAAAACACTGCATCTGTAATTCCAGTAGTGAAACAACCGGCTACAACATCTCAAGGTCCACGTATTGTACCAACACCAGCAGTTGTACCTGGTCAATAATGAATAGGGAATGGCTATGAAAAAAGCATTTTTACCGGAAATTACTTATATGCGTGGCCTCTGTATGCTCGGCGTTATCGGCATTCATGTAGGTTCTTACGCATTACAAAATCCTTTTGTAAATTTAGAACTCATTAGCGTTTTAGAAATTTTATCGCGCTTTGGAGTATCAGCATTTTTCTTCCTCTCTGCATTTGGGTTATTTTATCATACATCTGTAGAGGGACCATTCTCATATAAGGAATTTATGCACCGCCGTATTCAGGTGGTGCTATTTCCATATATTACGTGGTCCATATTTTATCTGCTCTACACAGGACTGACGGCACATAACCTTGGTAATTTACATCCGGGACCATTGGCAGTTAACCTATTGTTTGGTACATCTATGTATCATCTGTACTTTATGGTTATCCTTCTATGGTTCTACGTGATGATGCCACTATGGCGGGCTATGGTGAAAGTCATCTTAAAACGCCCAGTATTTTGGATGGTGCTGCTATTTGTTATTCAAGTTGGTATCGATTATGTTTCGTCTTACATGCTCGGCCGTTGGGTAACAGAACACCTTAGCAATAATCCTGTCTTGAAATATCTCTTTGATATGAGACTTAACTATTGGGTTATCCATTATGTATGGATATTCTTGTTGGGTGCTGTATGTGCTGAACGATATGAAACGGTATGCGAATACATGTGGCGTTACCGCTACTTGTTAGCCGTCAGTGCAGTAGGCTCTATATTGTTGATGCTTGGATCCTACTACTATGTTATGGACGTATGGCATTATACCGTGTTAGAAGCCATTTATACGGTTCATCAAATGAGTCCAATGGGTGTCCTTTATACAGGATTGGGAACATTATTTAGTTTATTCTTGTTCCAAACTTTACCGATGAATGTGACCATTGAATCCTTCTGGTCCGAAATAGGGGATAAGTCCTATGGTATTTATTTAGCTCATCCATTCTGGTTGTTAATCATCTCTGGGGTGATGGCTAAATACAATCTCTTGTATACGGTGGTCAATGTGCTGGCTATGTATGCGATGGCGCTAGGACTGTCCTACTTGACTACAGTGGCATTGAACTATGTACCTAAACCATTACGTAAATTTATATTAGGACATTAATAATATACATCCGCTAGGATATAGTTTTTAACTATGGTATCCTAGCGGATTTTTGTATATCTAAGTTATATCTTTCACAAAGTAAAGTGTGAAAATTTGAAAGTAATTGTGATATAATAAGTCCATGATGATTACTACTTGATAGAGTAACGATATAGAAAAAGAGGTGCTCCTATGCAAGAATTAACATATTTTAATGGCGAATTCGTTGAACCAGGTGCTAAGGTTATCAGCATTGATGACCGTGGCTATTTGTTTGGTGACTCCGTATACGAAGTGGTACGTGTTGTAAAAGGCCGTTGCTTCGCGTTGTCTTACCATCAAGATCGCTTGTATCGCTCTATGCGTGAAATGGATATTCCAGTAAAAATGACCCCAGATGATTTGACAGAGTTGCACGAAATTTTAATCGAGCAAAGTGAAATCCAAGAGGGCTATATTTATTTGCAAATCTCCCGTGGTGTAGCGCCACGTCATCATGCATATGATCGTTCTAAACTAGAACCACAAATGCTCATGTCCATTCGTAATTTAGATATGGATGCAGTGAATAAATTGGGTGAAGGTGTAAAAGCGATTGCATTGCCTGATGAACGTTGGGACCATGTAGATATTAAGACTACTAACTTGATTCCAAATATTTTGGCTCAAACTAAAGCAGAAAAGAAATTTGCTTATACAGCTATGTTATTCCGCGATGGCATCTGTACAGAAGGTGCTACATCTAATGTATTTGCTGTAAAAGATGGTATCTTGTATACGCACCCAGCAGATAATCATATCTTAAAAGGTATTACGCGCCAAATGATTTTGACTCGCGTAGCACCATCTCTAGGTATTACTCTCATCGAAAAAGAATTTGATCGCGCCTTTGTAGATGATGCGGACGAATTATTCTTTACCGATACAATTGGTGGTGTCATCCCAATTACTAAGCTAGACAGAAATCCAGTATCTGGTGGTAAACCAGGTGCTATTACACTTCGTCTACGCGAAGCATTAGAAAAATTGATGGAAGAAGGTTTGCCTTAATAGGTCATCTACTTTCATAGAATGGTAAATTTTTACCTTAAGAAAGGACATTATTTTGATTCAATTACAACACATTAGTAAAGTCTATGAAGGCGCTAATCGTGTGGAAGCGTTAAAAGATATTAGCCTAGAAGTTAAAGAAGGTGAAATCTTTGGCATTATCGGTCAATCTGGGGCCGGTAAATCTACATTGATTCGATGCATCAATATGCTCGAAGCGCCTACATCTGGCTCTGTTATCGTTAATGGTACAGATTTAACAACACTTAGTAAATCCGATTTACGTAAAGCGCGTAAAGATATCGGTATGATTTTCCAACATTTTAACTTATTATCTTCTCGTACCGTATATGACAATGTGGCATTCCCATTGGAATTACAAGGGATGAGCAAATCTGAAATCAAGGAACGCATTACGCCAATTCTTGATATCGTAGGTCTTACAGATCGTATGAACAACTATCCATCTCAATTATCTGGTGGACAAAAACAACGTGTTGGTATTGCTCGTGCATTGGCGTCTAATCCAAAGGTTCTTCTTTGTGACGAAGCTACATCTGCCCTTGACCCACAAACAACAGAATCCATTTTAAAATTGTTGAAAGATATCAATGAAAAAATGGGCCTTACTATTGTTCTCATCACACATGAGATGCATGTTATTCGCGAAATCTGTGATCGCGTAGCGGTTATTGAAGGCGGTGTTATTCTCGAAGAAGGTAGCACTGTTGAAGTATTTACACATCCACGTGAAAATACTACAAAAGAATTCATCAGCTCTGTAGTGAGTGATAACTTGCCGCCAGAAGCATTAGAGCATTTAGAATTACATGACCAATGGATTGCTGGGACAGCTCCATTAGTACGCCTTAAATTTACGGGCCAAGCTACGGATGAGCCTGTAGTAGCAGGTCTTGTACGTCGCTTTAATCTCGATGTAAGCATCCTCTTTGGTGGCATTGATTACATCCAAAATACAAGTGTTGGTCGCCTCATTGTCATCTTGAATGGTGATCCTGAAAATGCACAAGAGGGCTTAGACTACATCAAAACATTACCAATTGAAAGCGAGGTGATCGGTTATGTCAGAGCAAATAATTAACCTTCTCATAACTGGTACCCTTGATACATTGCAAATGACCATTATCTCTACGGTCATGGCTATGTTGCTTGGTATTCCTCTCGGCGTTGTGTTGGTAGTAACATCTAAGGGCCACATTTTAGAAAATGTAGCGCTTAATAAAGTGTTAGGTGCCATCGTCAATGCAACGCGTTCCGTACCGTTCATCATCTTGATGGTAGCTATCATTCCATTTACGCGTATGGTAGTAGGTACATCTATTGGTACAACAGCTGCTTGTGTACCGTTAACAATTGCAGCGATTCCATTCTTAGCGCGCCTTGTAGAAACATCCATTAAAGATATTAACTTTGGTGTTATTGAGGCGGCTCAATCTATGGGGGCAAGTCCACTCCAAATTATTTGGAAAGTTTTATTACCTGAAGCATTGCCTACCATTATCGACAATGTAACGGTTCTTATCGTTAACCTCATCGGTTACTCTGCAATGGCTGGTGCTATCGGCGGCGGTGGCCTTGGTGATATTGCTATCCGATATGGTTACCAACGTTTCCAAGCTGATATTATGATTGCTACCATTATCATCTTGATCATTTTGGTACAATTAGTACAAATGGTTGGTGATGCATGGTCTAAAGCGATGAATAAGAAGTAGGAGGATCCTATGAGTATCAATGAAAAATTGAGAAGTTCACAAAACGATGAGTTATTCACCGCTATTTTAACGCTTGAAAACACAGAGGAATGCTATGCATTCTTTGAAGATATCTGTACGATTAATGAATTGAAAGCTTTGTCTCAACGCTTACAAGTAGCAAAAATGCTACGCGCTGGGGATAGCTATGAAAAAATCGTAGAAGAAACAGGTGCGAGCACGGCTACCATTAGTCGTGTCAAAAGATGCTTAGTCTATGGTGCTGATGGATACACATTAGCTCTAGATCGACTAGGTGCAAAATAAAATAAACTAGCATGACAACGGTGGCCTTTTGGCGACCGTTGATGTGCTATCTATAGGAGGTTTATATGGAGTGGCTTATTGAGGTAACAGGTTTACCCTTTGATATCCTAATTCTCGTTTTGCTCGCTGTAGCAGGTGCTTTTGCCGGCTTTGTAGACTCCATTGTGGGTGGTGGGGGCCTAATCTCCGTTCCTGCTATGCTATTAACTAACCTTCCGCCGAGTATGGCCTTAGGCAGTAATAAACTGTCTAGCATATTCGGAGCTGGCAGTGCGTCAATTACATTCTTAAGAAATCACATGGTTGATTTCTCTCTAGTTCGTAAATTACTACCCTTTACATTTATAGGATCTATGCTTGGTACCTTAGCAGTTGTATCGTTGCCACCATTGTATGTAAAGCCTATTATTATCGTCCTACTCGTGTGTGTCACGCTATTTGTGGTGTTTAAGAAGGATTGGGGCGAAATAAACCGTACCTCAGCGGTAGCGGGAAAAGCATTGTATATTTGCATGGCTTTTGCGCTTGGTATTGGTGTTTATGATGGCTTTATTGGACCTGGTACAGGTACATTTTTGATTATGGGTTTTATCTTTACGGGCTTTGATTTCTTGCATGCGTCTGCGAATGCAAAAATATTGAATTTTACCAGTAATTTAGCATCCTTAATCGTGTTTTTCTATTTAGGTCACGTCAATATTAAGTACGGTTTAGCTACAGGGGTAGGCCAAATTATAGGTGCTTATTTGGGATCTCATTTAGCTATTGCTAAAGGATCCTCGCTAGTTCGTGTTGTGTTCTTGTCGGTAACGACAGTGATGTTGTTGAAATTAGTGTATGACTATGTTTCGACATTATAGGAGGGCAAGGTATGCCTCATAAAAGTGATGTACAAGTGGCATTGATTAGTGGTGGTACATCGGGGATTGGGTTTGCTACGGCAAAACTGCTTCTTAAAGAAGGCTGGTGTGTTGTCATCAATGGTCGTGATGAAAAATCAGGACAAACAGCTAAGATGAAATTGCGTCGATACTCTTCAAAGGTGCAGTATATTCAAGGTGATGTATCCAAGATTGAAGATTGTCAGCGTATTGTGAAAGAAACGGTCAAACTATTTGGTGGCGTATCCGCTCTCGTAACAGCTGCGGGCTATTACGAAGAGGAGCTCTTAGCAGATGTAACGGAGGCAGCCTTTGATGAAATGTTTGGCACCAATGTAAAAGGTACGGTCTTCTTGTGCCAAGCTGCATTACCCTATTTGCGCTCTACAAAGGGCAGTATTGTAACGGTAGCCAGTGATGCGGGCTTGCAAGGTAATGTGGCTTGCTCAGTATACGGCGCTTCAAAAGGGGCGGTGGTGAGCTTTACAAAATCTCTATCCCTAGAAATGGCACCGCACAACGTACGCGTTAATTGCGTTTGCCCAGGTGATGTAGATACATCTTTAGTAGATAAACAAATTGCAAATGCTAACCAAGATGTTGAGGCGGCGAAGGCTGAAATGGGCCAACATTACCCATTAGGCCGCATTGGTCAACCTCATGAAATTGGAGAGGTTATTGTATTTTTATTGAGTAGTAAAGCGTCCTTTGTAACGGGAGCAGCATGGACTATCGATGGTGGTCTCACTAGTTGGTAATATAGAAAATCTTAGATAATATTTTGCTTTTTAAATCTTGAGGGAATTGTAAAAATTCATTCCCCTTATACCAATAGAATGGTATAATAATACTAATAATATGACCTATAGTTGGTTCACAACAAAGGAGAATACTTATGGCAGAATATAATGGCGTAACACTTGAGCCACTTATGGATGGTTCTCAAGATCGTGACTATCAAGTTGAACAATTTATTTTCTGGGGTGCAGGTCGTGCGGCGGCTTTAGCATTGTCCCCTAAATTCAGCACTGTTGCTTTGTGCGCCAATGCAACGTATATGGTAACTCGCATTGCCCATCTTTACGATGTGGAATTACAATCTGGTGCCGTAGTGGGTCTAGTTGGTGGTCTTAGCACAGCTGTAGGTACAGCTGCTGTATCCTTATTGATTCCGTTCAAAGCAGTTCGCGTACCTGTTGCTATCGGTTTGACATATGCAATTGGTAAAATTGCACATATCTGGATCCAAGATGGTATGCCTTCTGATATCGAACGTTATAAACCAATGGTTGCAGAATTCCTTGAAAGCGGTAAAGCTATGGCATCTGACATCATTCGTGATGCAAGTGCTAGCATTCCTTTCACACAAGGTCAACGCGACGTTTGGGCTGGTATTGCTAATGAAACAGGTCTTGCTAAAGAAACATTGAAACAAGTCTACGAAGAAAAAGTAACACCTGCTATTGATAAATGGAATACAGAAACTAAATATCAACTTCATGACAATGCAGCAGAAGTTGTGGCGAAAGTATCTGATGCAGCAAAAGATAAAATCGATGCTGCTAAAGAAAATATCGATGTAGCTAAAGAATTAGCTAAAGGCGGCGTAGAAGTGGCTAAAGCTTCTGCACAAGCTGCAGTAGAAACTGCAAAAACTAAAGCTAATGATGCTGTAGAAACAGCCAAAGATGTTGCTGCAAACACTGTTAACACAGCAAAAGATAAAATTGGTGGTTTGCGCAAATAGGCGCTAAAGGATTATTACGATGAATCCATTAAAGATTATTACATATGGTAAGTATTTTAACGAATCTAAATTTGTCGCTTTTTTAGGACGATATGGTAAAAAGCTTGCCTTTGTACAACGAGCAGTGACCTTGTTCCTCTGCATGCGTGACAAGGACACTCCAAAATATGTAAAAGCAGTCATTGCTGGTGCCTTAGGGTATCTCGTGTTACCGATTGACATTGTTCCAGATACAATCCCTGTATTAGGATGGATAGATGATGTGGCGGTACTAGGACTTGCCTTTAAGGTTGCGAATCGTTATATTAAAACGAGCCATCAAGAAGATGCAAAAAAATACTTCCCATTTGGTAACAGTAACTAGCTTTTACCAAGTAAGGCAGTTTGATCCTCTGTGGTTGAACTGCCTTTATTAATTTGACACGCTAAAGTAATAGATATACAATGAAGATTGTATTCTATGAAAAGAGAAGGAAAAATTTATGCATATTGCTTCAGTAAATGTACGCTTTTACGAAACCGATATGATGGGTATTGCGCACCATAGTAACCATTTTAGATGGTTTGAACTGGCGCGCATTGAATTCCTTCGTAAAATCGGTGTAACCCTGTGGGATATGATGAATGAGGATATTGTATTTCCTATTATGAATGTATCCTGCAATTATAAAGAACCAGCAAATTTCGATGATGAGCTTCACATCGAAACATACTTGGTTAAAATGACACGTGCTCAAATGGTATTTCGATATCGTATGCGCCGTGCCAGTGATGGTGCTCTCCTAGCTACGGGGGAGACTAAGAATGCATTTATGTCAAAATCAACAGGTAAAATTGTGCGATTAGACGACACTTTTTATCAGCCTATGTTAGCAGCTGTTGAGGAGATGCCTAATGAGTAATGTACAACAATTGCCTATCGGTGTATTCGACTCCGGTGTAGGCGGGCTATCTGTTTTAAAGGTCTTACAAGAACAATTTCCTAACGAAGACTTCATCTATATTGGTGACAATGCGAATAATCCTGTAGGAAATCGCAGTGATGATGAAATTACATATTTAGCTTGTCGTATTGCAGAGGCTCTTGAAAAACAGCCTGTTAAATTGATGGTCATTGCTTGCAACACGTTTACTGTTGTAGCCCTTGATGCGGTGCGCGAACGCGTATCTGTACCAGTTATTGGTGTGTCACAAGGTGTGAAGACAGCGATTAGTCAAAGCAAAAGCAAGACAATTGGTATCATGGCGACGGTGGCGACTGTGAATAGTCATATTCATAAACATGTAGCCCTTGAAATTGATCATGAAGTGCTCGTTTGGGAACAACCTTGTCCTGAACTGGCCGGCCTCATTGAGCAAGGTCATTTAGATGACTTCTTTGTACGTGATGTATGTACTGAATATTTAGAGCCTTTATTGTCTCGAGAAATTGAGGTCGTAGTGTTGGGCTGTACTCATTTCCCATTTGTACAACCTTTGCTAGAGGAGCTAACGTCAGGGCGCATTCAATTCATCGACCCAGCTTTTGAAACGAGTGAATTAGTTCGTCGTAGATTAGAGGGAAAAGATCTTTTTAATCCTCAAGAATCTGCAGGTACTGTGACATTGTATTTTACAAAGGATATAGAGCTTGGTGATACATTGAGTGCTTCCTTCCTTGATACAAATTGTCGTACCATTGAACATATTACATTGTAAAGGAGATGCCCTATGTGGTTTTATAACATCCTAAGTGTAGTAATAGGTATTATTGTAGCTATTGCCGCTTTGTATTTATTATTCCGTTTGTTCGTATTGAAACAAGGTAATGAAAAGGTTATCTTGTTACCAAAACGTGCGACAAACTTCCAAGTATCTGATCGTAATTTTGAATCCATTACCTTGTTCTGTGACATTCCATTCGTGAACAAAGGTCGTCAACTCGGTACAATTATGGATTTGTTCCCACGTCCATTGTTACCAGAGGAACATTTTGATGCTGTGAAAGTAGATGCATGGGCTATGGACATTAATCGTCCTCGTCATGATGGCTATTTTGAAGCAGTTATTATCAAACCTCGCAAAGGCGGTACTATCCGTGTATTCGTAACATTGACAGGTAAAAATGGCAATATTCGTGAAGATATTAAGGGCTTCCCTTATATGGACATCGATATTTACTACCAAATCGTAGGCCGTACAGATTATCATATCGATAAACAACGTATTCGTTTGACTGCTGAAGAAGTTCAAGCAGCAATGGTTCAATAAGGAGGCATAACAATGGCAGAATTAGAGTTAGTATGTGTGCCAACACGTATTCTTACAGATAATGATGACATCGTGGATGCTATCGTTGAATTTGGCGGTCATAACATTGGACCTGAAGATATCGTTTGTGTAGCTGAATCTGTAGTAGCTATTACACAAGGTCGTTTTACACGTCCTGAAGAGTTAGATGTATGCTGGCAAGCTCGTCTAATTAATCGTTTTATCCATCCAGATGGTTCTATGGCATCCATTTACGGTATGCAATCCGCTATGAACTTGGATGGTAAATGGAAAGTATTAGGTGCCTTCATTTTAGGTGCTATTGCTAAAATTTTCCGTAAACCAGGTGTATTCTATGCAATTGCTCGTGCCGCATCCTTAACTGATGACGTAACTGGCACAATGCCTCCATTTGATAAGCACATTGTATTTGGTCCAAAGGATCCAGATAAAGTAGCTGAGAAAATCGTATCTCGCACAGGCTGTTACGGCGCCGTTGTAGCAGACGTTAATGATTTGAAACGTTCCGCTGTATTAGGTACAAGCCGTGGCATTGACGGTAATAAAATTGCACAATTATTGATCGATAATCCATTTGGTAATGATAGCCAAATGACTCCGATTGTTATCATTAAAAATTACGCATCTGTATCTGGTAAATAACAGAAGGCTGTACTCATCACATAGAGATGGGTACAGCTTTTTTTATATGAATTAGGAGGTTGTATGTTACTAGGTTTAGACGTAGGTGGTACTTTCACAGATGCGGTCATCATCGATGGTCATCGTGTAGTAGCATCTGCTAAAAGACGGACTACGAAGGATAATCTAATGCAAGGCATAGGTGAGGCATTAGATGCAGTTTTGGCAGGCTGTAATACGTCAAATATTGAACAAGTTACTCTATCTACTACAGTTGTAACAAATACTATCGTAGAAGAGAAGGAACAAGTAGTAGACCTTTATGTAGTAACGGGCCCTGGGCGAAATGTAGATGATATTTTCCCGGTAAATCCTATCTATCTTCAAGGTTATACAGATCATAGAGGTATTGTTGTGGAACGTACGCCTACAAATGCAGTGCGAGATGTTGCTGAAATGGTTCAATCTCGCAGTGGCACTGATTTGGCAGCTGTATCTGCTAAATTTGGAGTACGCAATCCTCAAGAGGAACTATCTATAACAGAAGAACTGAAAAATCAGTATAATACTATCTCTAATGGTAGTTTATTGAGTGGTTCATTAAATTTCCCTCGCCGTACCATTAGTGCCTATTTTAATAGTGCTGTAACACCAGTATTTACAGTATTTAAGAAAAATGTGGAAAGTGCCTTGCGTATGCGAAATATTAATGCACCACTTCATATTTTGAAAGCTGATGGAGGCTCTTTACCTATGGAGCATATGGTGAGTAGACCTGTAGAGACAGCTTTTACGGGCCCTGCAGCCACTGTGCTTGGCTTATCTGCCCTAGGTGCTATTGGCAATGACCACACAGTCGCTCTAGATATTGGGGGCACTACAACGGACATTTCCCTTTGGAAGCAGGGCAGACCATTAATGACAAAAAATGGTGTATCCATCCGTGAGTACCCTAGTGCGGTACGTTCCTTTGCAGTAACCTCCGTCGGTATTGGTGGTGAATCTGTGGTCCGCATTGTAGATGGTGACGTTACAGTTGGCCCTGAACGGGTGGGGCCATCGGTAGCATTAGGCGGGGCGGAACCTACATTAGGGGATGCTCTTATCATACTAGGTTATGCAAGCTATGGTGATACTGAATTAGCTGAACAAGCTATGGAGGTATTGGCCAATAGATTAAATGCTAGTGCTAAAGGCTGTACGACTCACACACAACAACAATTAACGGGCGCTATGACTGCTTCTGACATGGCTCGACTAGTAGTAGATAAGGCGTTACAAATAATTCAACGAGGCATAGATGAGGTGGTAAGGGCAGAAAATAAACGGCCTATCTATGTAGTGGCGGATATTGTGAATCCCGATGTATTTGTACCAGCCCAAATCGTCGTAGTAGGTGGCACAGCTCCTAGTCTAGGCCCAAGTATTGGGGAGTATTTGAATTTGCCTGTTACAATTCCAGAGAATGCGGCGGTGGCTAATGCTATCGGTGCGGCCCTAGCGTTATCGACTATCGAACTCACGGTTCACGTCGATACAAAACGTCGTTTGCTCGTCATTCCTGAATTGGGAATCAAGCAACAAACATGTACCTTAAAGCGGGTGGAACAAGTTGTGGAACGAGCTAAAGAGGTACTTAGTGAAAAAGCATTGCGTTTAGGCCTTGGTAAAGACCAGGATATAGAGGTCATTAGTGTAGAAGATTTCCCTGTTGTTGAGGGCTGGCAATCAATAGAACGGTTAATAACGGTAAAAGTACAACTAGCAGCGGGGGTGAAACAGTATGTGGAATAAAGGACTATCCTATCGTGAACGTCATGGACTTGGACATGTAGGTACGGATAAAGGTATTAATACAAATGTAGGGGATACGTTACATACTGATAGAAATGGGTCAAAACATAGTTTAGGTCTAGTGTTTTTCCCTGCCTTTGACTGGAAGATTTCTGAAACCCATCCAGAACGACAAGAGCGATTACTGTACACTCGAGATCAAATCGTAGAGGAAGGCTTATTAGATATACCTAATATCAAAGAATATAATCCTATCGTAGCCGATTGGGATACCATAGAGCGTGTCCATGTGGGGGCTCCAGATTTAGAATCTTGGGTAACAGAAGCACATCGTGTGTCAGCGGGCGGCGCTATTGCGGCTGCTGATGCGGTTATGCGTGGCGAAGTAGATCGTGCCTTTGCCTTAGTAAGACCGCCAGGGCATCATGCGATGGCCATGGTTCATGGTATTCGTGGCTTCTGTACCATAAACATTGAAGCTGTCATGATTCAGCATATGCGTCAAACCTATGGTATTAAACGGGTGGCTGTAGTAGATACAGATGTACACCATGGCGATGGCTCTCAAGATGTGTTCTACCATGATCCAGATACACTATACATTAGTTTCCACCAAGATGGGCGCACACTGTATCCTGGCACAGGATTCATGGATGAATTTGGTGGGCCACAAGCCATTGGTGGTAATATAGATATTCCATTGCCGCCAGGCACAGGTGACGAAGGCTTGATGAAGGTCATGCGTGAACTTGTGTTACCTATCTTAGAAGAGTTTAATCCAGATATTGTTATCAACTCAGCTGGTCAAGATAATCACTTTAGTGATCCGTTAGCGAATATGCAGGTTACAGCAAAGGGCTATGCGGAGCTGGTGGATTTATTACAAGCCGATATAGCCGTATTAGAAGGTGGTTACTCTGTACAAGAAGCATTGCCCTATGTAAATACAGGTATCATCTTATCTATGGCAGGTCTAGATTACAGCAAGGTCGTAGAACCTGCCTTTGATCCTGTTAAATATAAGCAAAGCCAAAGTGTAACCGCTTATATTGATGACCTCATTGAAAAATGGAAGGTTCAATGGGCTAATCGTCATAAGATGGCCGAAGAGGAACACACCGGTGTAGGTGATATATGGTCGAACCGTTACAATGTGTACTATGATGAAACGGGCGTACAAGAGGAACGACTTGAAAAGGTGCGCATGTATGAAGATAAGGTGGGCTGGCATAGTGTACTTTCACGAGGCCAATATGGACCTTATGGACCACAAAGTGTATATGCTATGTTTATCCCTTGGCAAGCTGATGACGCAACTCGCCAAGATGCTATAACAGAAGCTAAACGGGCTAAAGCAGAAGGCGGTGCTAGTCGCTATGTTGTGGTAGACCCACTTGGTGAAGGCCAGTATGAATTATGATTGCAGTTTTTATAATATCGTAGAGATTCTTATAATATGGTAATGATTTTTTTGTAAATGCACCATATTATGTTCACAACGGACATTACTATCTGATTCATGGTGATAAAAAATAGTTAACTTGTGATATAATAAGAAGAAATAACGCCCCTTTGTGTAAGGGGCGTTCTAATGTTTAGTTTTAGAATGGTGAGGTTCCTATGCGCAGCGATAATAGAACAGCAGGTCAATTGCGACCTATTAAAATAACACGGAATTTTACAGAGTATGCAGAAGGTTCTGTACTCATTGAGTGCGGCAAGACTAAGGTTATCTGTACAGCTACTGTAGAGGATTCTGTGCCGCGCTGGCTAAAAGGATCCGGTCAAGGATGGGTAACCGCTGAATACTCCTTATTGCCACGCTCTACGCAAACCCGTGTGAGCCGTGAGGCTGCAAAAGGGAAACAAACGGGTCGTACTGTAGAGATTCAACGTCTTATTGGCCGTGCATTGCGCGCTGTTGTAGACCTTGAAGCGCTAGGTGAACGTTCTATTACGATCGACTGCGACGTTATTCAAGCCGATGGTGGTACGCGTACAGCCTCTATTACGGGTGCATTTGTAGCCCTCGTTGATGCGGTAGATTTCACCTTTGGCGGAGCTGGTAAATTCCCAATTACTGATTTCTGTGCAGCTATTTCCGTAGGTATTGGTCCTGACGGCCCTATTACAGATCTTTGCTATGAAGAGGACAGTGCTGCTATCGTGGATATGAATGTGGTGCGCACCGGCTCTGGCAAT
>CAKPSA010000017.1 GCA_934183145.1 uncultured Veillonella sp. | reverse complement strand
GAAGAAAAAATTCTTCCAAAAGAATGGGACTATACACAAATTAAGGGCATCTCCCTTGAAGCTCAACAAAAGCTCAACAAAATCCGCCCTCACTCCATCGGCCAAGCAAGCCGTATCTCTGGCGTATCCCCAGCGGACGTATCTGTTCTGTTGATCCAATTAGAACAATACAATCGAAGTAAATAAAATATGTGATAACATACAAAAAAGCTAGTTAATCCCATGATTAACTAGCTTTTTTAGTTATAAGGCTTCCCGTTCTTGGTGTTCATCGTTTTCGCGACCTTGGTTCATATAGTCTGGAGTAAATAATGATAGGCCCATTTTAAATAATATCCACATAAATTTTTGTTTCATGGGTACCACCTCCCTATTAATGGTAGTGTATCTATAAATAAGTTTATTCGCAAGTTTTATTTTTATGGATGTAAAAGAATTCTATATAAGTAAATGTTTGTATATTTATATGAATAATTATAAAATACATAGTGTTTTATAATTAAAATATGTACACCAGGAGAATACATTAAGTGTACATTCAGAATAGACAAAATATTCTATAAGTGAAGAAAAATTCATGGTGATAAATTAGAAATAAACTGTGAAATGTAGTTGGTGAAAAGATGAATGATGAGATTGAAAAAAGATGGACCGATTTCTCAATATTAATATTTAAATGATAATGCCTAATTAATACCTCTCCTAACCTATGTTTAGATGGTATTTTTTGGAAAATATATCTATTTAAATGAGAATTAATTGAGAATATGCTATAATATAAAGAAAAATGACTTAAATATTTCGCTTGTATGGTTATTTTATTAGTTTTTATATATAAACTTATATAAAATAGATTAAAAACGCCGTAGAACGCAAATTTTTGAGTTTTATAGCCTTTGAAATAAGAAATACTATTCTTATAACTTATATATTGTTAATTATCTGGATTTGTTTATATGATCTACCGTATGACATGAGATTTTCTAGCTATGTGTCGATTACTTTCACTATCATATAAATATCGGATAATTCATTAGGAGTACTTATGAAAGAAAAATACGATGTGCCTATCGCACCTGAGTCTGAATTTGTTTCATATATGATGGAGCAAATGAGCCAATTTGGTTTGCCTTGCACGGAAGAGCAAGCAAAAGACTTTTACGTGTACTATGCGCGCATGATTGAAACAAATAAATATCTCAATCTCACGGGGATTACAGATATGAAAGAGGTTGTGGTTAAACACATGATTGATTCCCTCTCCTGCTATGACCCGCATATCATCAAATCTGGCATGTCCATTATCGACGTTGGTACTGGCGCTGGTTTTCCTGGTATTCCATTGGCTATCTACGACCGTAGCCTCAAGGTTACGTTGTTTGATTCTTTGAAAAAACGTCTTACATTCCTTGAATCCGTTATGGATGAGCTACAATTGACGAACTGTACGACTTTACATGGCCGTGCAGAGGATCTTAGTCATCAAGATTACCGTGAAAGCTTCGATATCGTTACGAGTCGTGCAGTAGCAAGATTACCTATTTTGTTAGAATGGACCGCACCATATGTAAAAGAAGGTGGCTACGTTATTGCTTTAAAAGGCGCCATCTACGAAGAAGAAGTGGGAGAATCCAATAAAGCCCTTAGCACATTGAAAGCTAAGATTGAAGAAGTACGCACCGTTACACTTCCAACTTTGGATGATAAACGAGCTATCCTGTACATTAAGAAAACAGGTAAAACACCTAAACAATACCCACGCAAACCAAAAGAAATTAAAGACAAGCCGCTAGTGTAATTTAATAGTGCTATCACGTAATAGCGGATAATAGATAATAATTGATACCTATACAAAAGAGGATGCAAATCTTAGATTTGCATCCTCTTTCTCTATTCACGAGCCTATTAAACCATATCGTTTACAACAGGATTATATATTTTGTTCACTATATAAGTCGTATACAAAGATAAATAGAACACCTTTCCCTAAGGACGACTTAGGGTTACTATGGAGGCCGTGGGAAAGGTGTTCTATGATAATCTTATAATGACTTATACGTGATCAATGATATGTAATGTTGTATCGATATCGTTTAAAGGCATAATATGTACGCCTGCAGCGATTTTTTTGATTTGTTCCAATGTTTCGATAGCGATTTCTGTACCCGCTTCTTTACCGCCCTTTTCTACGCGGTCTAGGATTTCTTGAGTAAGGTTGATCCCAGGCACTTTTTCGTGTAGATATGTGGCCATTTTGAAGCTTTTAAGTGGAATTAAACCGAGCATAATAGGTACATCGAATTCAGACATTTTGTCGATGTAGCGTTTTGCTTGTTCTAAATCGTAAATTGGTTGTGTTTGTACGAAATGCGCACCATTTTTAATTTTAGCAGCCAATTTTTGACGTTCAATTTCTAAATCTGGAGCACCAGGGTTACCAGTAGCACCGATGTAGAAGTTTGTAGGCTCATCTAAGTCATTACCTGCTAAGTCTTTGCCAGAATTCAAAGTTTTAGCGATATTGAGCAAGCCCATGCAGTCTACTTCGAATACGGATTGTGCAAATGGATGGTCCCCATTATCTGGTTTGTCACCAGTAAGGGTTAAGATATTATTTACGCCAAGTGCTGCAGCGCCAAGTAATTCGGATTGCAAGCCAATGATGTTACGATCGCGGCATGTAAGGTGGAAAATAGTTTCGATATCTTTATTGTGTTGTAACAAATAAGACAAGGAAATTGGGCTCATACGCATTTTGGACATAGGGCTATCAGCGATGTTAATTGCATCTACCTTCCCTTTCAAACGCGCTGCTTGGTCAAATACCTTTTGAGCAGAACTGCTCTTTGGTGGGTCTAATTCAACCGTGATAGTGAATTTCCCTTGTTGATGTTTCTCTCTTAATGTCATCATGTACCTCTTATCTATACTTATGGTGAAAGCTAAAGTTGTCAGATGTATTACGTGATTTGTAATATCTATAACGTTTATTTAAGAAGCTTTCACCATTTTTATAAGTAATGAAAGTAAAAAACTATTTCTCTAAAGTTTCAAAGAAATCGTTGGCGTGGTTAACAGCAGCGATACCGTCTTTAGCGTAGATGTCTGCGCCCGCTTGATCTGCGTATTCTTGAGATACTACGGCACCACCAACCATGACCTTAGTATTAAGGCCTGCAGCGCGGATAGCTGCCACAGTATTGTCGATTTGAGGCATTGTTGTAGTCATCAAGGAACAGATACCAACGAGAGCTGCTTTGTTGTCCTTAATAGCCTGAACGATGACTTCTGGATCAACGTCTTTACCAAGGTCAACGATTTTGTAACCATTGTTTTCAAGCAAGGCTGCTACGATGTTTTTACCTAAATCGTGGATATCGCCTTTAACTGTTGCTACAACCACTGTGCCTTTATCTAAACTTTCACTAGCAGGAATGATTTCTTTAATTGTGTTGAAAGCAGCCTGCATTGTTTCAGCAGCAAGCATTACTTGTGGCAAGAATAATTTACCAGAACCAAATTTATCCCCTACTACATTCATCGCTTCAGAAAGACCTTTTTTAGTAAGATCTAATGGATCAATGCCATCGGCTAAGGCTTTTTTAACTAAATCAATGATAGCCTCTTTTTCGCCTTGTTCTACGCAAGCGCGGATATTGGCTAATGGATCATTGCTGTCGAAGGATTTCTTTTCAGGACCTTTTGGAGCAGCGTTTCCTGGAGCACTTGTTTCGTCTTCATAGCCATATTCTTTGATGAATTGAGCAGAACCTGGATCCCAGCCTAATAATGTTGTACTAGATACGAACGCTTTTTTAGCTGGATAGTTTAATGGGTTCATAATTGGTGTTGTTAAGCCACAAGCAAGGGCCATTGTTAAGAATTGGCCGTTCAAGTAAGGACGTTGTGGCATACCGAAGGAGATGTTGGACAAGCCCATTACTGTTGGGAAGCCAAATTTCTCTTTATATAACTGTAATGTACGCAATGTTTGGCGTGCACTATCTTCACCGCTAGCAAGTGTTAATACCAATGGATCAAGCAATAAGTCATGCGGTTGAAGACCATAACCATAAGCGCGATTTACGATGCTTTCAGCTAAAGCAACGCGGTCCTCTGCTTTTTCAGGTAAATCACCACTGCAGATTGGCAAGCAAAGTAATGCTGCACCGTAGCGTTTAGCCAATGGCATAACGTGAGTGATGGACTCCTCTTCCCCATTTACAGAGTTGATAAGAGCGCGGCCTGGGTAGTTTTTAAGGGCTACTTCCATAGCTGCTGGGTCCAATGTGTCGATGGACAATGGAGTTTCAACGAGCATAGATAATTCGAAGATAGCACGTTCCATCAATGGAGTTTGGTCCATACCGGCTACACCCATGTTTACGTCAAGGATGTCTGCACCTGCTTCTACTTGGTCCAAAGCATCGCGTTTTACGCGGATGAAAGAGCCATCGCGTAATTCTTGAGCCAAAACTTTACGGCCTGTAGGGTTAATACGTTCGCCAATGATAAGAGGTTTTGTATTGTGACCTAATTCTAACAATTTAGTACGGCTAGTAATGATTGTTTTAGGTTCTACATGAGCACGTTCCTTAGGTGTATGTGCTTTTACAGCGTCAGAAATAGCTTGAATATGAGCTGGTGTCGTACCACAGCAGCCGCCTACATAGCTGGCACCTGCATCTACGATTGGAAGCATCAAAGGACCCATTTCTTCTGCTGTAAGTGGGAATACAGTTTGTTTGTTGATTAATTGAGGCATACCTGCATTTGGTTGGCAGCTAATTGGCAAGTTTGTAACACTAGCGATTTCCTCAATAAGTGGTGTAATTTGTTCAGGTCCAAGAGAACAGTTAATACCAATAATATCAGCACCCATAGCCTCTACGATCGTAGTTGCAACTGCTGGTGGTGTACCTGTAATGGTACGACCGTCTTCACTGAAAGAAAATTGACAAATGATTTGTACATCTTCTTTTGTCTTTCCTGCTGCTTCACGGGCATCGAGAGACGCTAATAAAGCGGCACGCATTTCTTGTACGTCGATGATGGTTTCAATGATGATGAAATCTACGCCACCTTCGATCAATGCATCTGCTTGTTCACGATATGTGTCGTAAATAGAGTCAAAGCTCATATTGCCTAATGGTTGCAAGAAACGACCTGTAGGCCCCATAGAACCAGCTACTCGAGCAGATGGCTTAACCTCTGCAATAGCCTCTTTTGCTACTTTTACAGCTGCAATATTGATTTCTTTTACGCGATCTTGTAAGTCATAATCTTCTAATTTAAGACCACAAGCACCGAATGTATTAGTAGTAATAACATCACTGCCATGTTGTAAGTATTGAGCGTGAATATTCTTTACTACTTCTGGTTTTTCTACGTTAAATAATTCTGGACAATAGCCCTCTTCTAAGCCTGCAGCTTGAAGCATTGTGCCCATAGCACCGTCAAATATATACATAAACATCTTCCTTTATCATCCTAAATTTTGAAATGTTTCACGTGAAACATTATTCTGTTGGTTGGCCTTTCATAGCGATACCAGAGGCTTCGGCTGTTGTTTTACTACAGTCCTCTTCTCCTTCATTATTAGTGGTTACAGATGCCTTTTCTGGTAGTTTACGAGATGCACAATCCTTTTGAGAACAAGATGTGCAACCGCGTTTAGTTTTGATGTCTTCGTCAGCTGGCATCAAACCAATAATAGCTGTTACAGACTTACGTGGGAACAATAAATAATTTTCTGTCACTTGTAAGCCAATCATCTCTGTTTTGATGATTTTAGCTAATTGTGGCTGAATTTCTAGAGGCCAGTTACCATAGCCAGGGCTAAAGCGCCATGTTGGTTTATAGCCTTGTTTTTTGGCAATTGTATTGATTACTTCATTTACTTGATCCGCTACTTGTTCTACTGCTGTTGTAGCTGCTGCATCAAGTAACAAACCTACAGTGTAGTTACCTTGTTTAAATAATTGTTCACTGCGAATTTCTACATCTTCGCCTACTGTTACGCCTAATACATAGACCTTTGTAGACTTTTCTAAATGTTTTTCGATGATGGAACCTTCAATTTTAAGCGGTGGATTGCTCAAAATAGTCTTTGTTTCAGCATCATAATCATATTCTTGATATACACCTTTAGGTGTAGCTAATAACTGGATTTCTTTACATGCTTCGTCTACGTAATTTTGAGGAAAATCCTCTGCATGACGAAGTCCTGCGTATCGTTTTACTTCTGCTTTATCGATGGCAGGAAGCATTCCGTTATAAATGGGCATGGAAACGCCTCCTTTTAAAAATAAAAAGCTCTGCGTATCCGTAGAGCGTGTACTTAATATTAGTATATAGTTTATAGATTAGATTAATTTCAAGATTTATCTATTTTACGCCTATAAATATAATTACTATCTATTTAATAGTATATAGATATCGATAATGCCTGTCAAAGCATATAGGGCCTGTATTCTCATATAATTTAGTAGTGTGTTGATATAACTTGAAGCTATATCGAAATATATTTTAAACCTAAAAGTTATCAATGGTGATAGTCTAGAGATTTTACGCTATTATATTTACTTAACAATCCTACTACTTTATAGTAAATTGTTTCACGTGAAACAATATAATAGTTTTGTTTGTGAATTTTACTCGGTATATTAAATTTTGTCTTGATATTGATATTTAATTATTAGTTGAAACGCTGAATTAAATTTTCAATAAATTGTTTTGCTAGATTAGATATTTTTTTGGCTTATTTAATTTAATAAGTTTAATTACATTTTTTTGTTGTTTTTAAAGCAAAACATGCGCGAAAAATTTTTTATATAATTTTGTTTTGTTGGTATATATTTATATACCAAATTTGATTTTTTTACTATAAATTTTTTTGTTAAATTTTATATACTGAGTAAGTTGTAAAATTTTAATTATACATAAATGTTTCACGTGAAACATTTATGTGCGTATTTTACTCAAAATCGTTTTAAAAAATCAAAAGTAAATTGATTCACGTGAAACAATTAGGATTCTTATTAAGAATTTAGAGAATACAAAATGAGGTTAAATTATATTGTTTACTAATATTTGGTTGTGTGTATTATTAAATGATGTGTTTAATAGATAAAATTATAGATGTTTTTAGAGAATTTGATTTGTAATTACCGTAATTATAGTTGTTTTATGTTATAATTAAAAAGAAATATTTTAAACGAACATGTGAGGTGAATTAAGTGGGCAAAGTTATAGCTATTACTAATCAAAAAGGCGGTGTTGGTAAAACAACAACATCCGTGAATTTGAGCGCTTGTTTGGCTGATGCTGGTAAGAAAGTATTGCTTGTTGATTTAGATCCACAAGGTAATGCTAGTTCTGGTTTAGGCATTGAAAAAGATGATTTAGAACTCTGTGTACACGATGTTCTAATCGATGGTGAACCTATTACTGATATTGTTCAGCCTACAATGCTTAAAAAGCTATTTGTAGCGCCTGCAACGATTCAATTAGCTGGTGCAGAAGTAGAACTTGTTTCCGTTGTTTCACGTGAAACAATGTTGAAAAAAGCATTGGCACCAGTACGTGACGAATACGATTTTATTATTATTGACTGCCCACCATCCCTTGGTTTGCTAACATTAAACGCTTTTACAGCAGCAGATAGCGTATTAATTCCGATTCAAAGTGAGTTTTACGCATTAGAAGGGGTTAGTCAACTAGTAAAAACTATAACAATTGTACAACAAACATCTAATAAAGACCTTGAAATTGAAGGTGTCTTGTTAACTATGTTTGATGGTCGTACAAATTTATCTATTCAGGTTGCTGATGAAGTGAAAAAATTCTTTGGCAATAAAGTATATAAGACTATTATTCCTCGAAATGTACGTCTTAGCGAAGCCCCAAGCTATGGTGAACCAATTATTGTATATGATCCAAAATCTAAGGGTGCTGACGTATATACTAAATTAGCTAAAGAAGTAATTAAAGCTTCAAAAGCTAAATAAATAATTAAATAATTGAGTGTTACAAATTGATATAGTCACTATGTAAGGTGAGAGAGGTTAGTTATGCCTAGAGAAGTGAAAAGTAAGAAAAGTAAATCATCTGGCTTGGGGAAGGGCCTTGGAAATTTAATGAAGGTGGATACTGTAGAGTCTGTACTACCTGAAAAGGAGATTCATGAACTACCAATTTCCGAATTAGTTCCAAATGCAGATCAACCTCGTAAAAGCTTTGATGAGGATAGTTTAGCTACATTAGCTGAATCTATTAAAAATCTTGGTATTTTCCAACCGATTGTAGTACGTAAACAAAAGAATAAATACCAAATCGTAGCTGGTGAACGTCGTTACCGTGCGGCTATTATTGCAGGTTTAGAGACAGTACCAGTTATTGTAAAGAAATATAATACAGAAGAAATGACAGAGGTAGCCCTCGTTGAAAATCTACAACGTGAAGGCTTAGATCCTATTGAAGAAGCTTTGGCATACCAAGGTTTAATGGATACTTATAAACAAACGCAAGAAATGATTTCTGCTCGTTTAGGTCGCAGTCGTTCTTATATTGCAAACATGGTTCGTTTGTTAAAATTATGTGATTCTGTACAAAAAGATCTTATTGAAGGTGACTTAACAGTAGGTCAAGCACGTCCATTATTGGCGTTGCGTAGTGCTGCACAACAAATTGAAGCTGCTGAACGCATTAAAGAGGGCGAATTAAGTGCACGTCAAGCAGAGGCTCTTGTAAAGTCTATGCAAAATAAAACTCCTAAAACAAAGGCTGCTAAGCCACAAAGTACTGCAGAGGTACGTGCTCTTATGGACCGTTTAAAACTAAGCTTAGGATCTCCTGTAAACATTAAGTTCCGTGCTGGTAAAAAGGTTCAAGGTAAGATTGAAATTGCCTTCTCCTCCGAAACAGAATTAGAACGACTCATTGCTTATATGGATGGTCAAAACCATATAGATGATACTGAAACTGTAGAATTTAGAGTATAATTGTATACTCTTTATTACTACGTAATAACTATATATAGTGGATTTTTTATTAAATATCATAGTTGGTATACTAAATTTGATATCGAATTACGTAAATTAAATAATGACAAATCAATAACAATTCTGTATAATATAAATACAATTTACAATCCACGGTGAAAGCGTAGTCTACGGACTGCGCTTTTACTGTTATGTTAAGTAACAAGGATAGACTATGGAACAAACACCTAAAGCAAACCGTGTTCATATCGGCTTCTTCGGCCGTTGTAATGCTGGTAAGTCTACATTGATCAATATGCTAACAGATCAGCCTGTATCCCTTGTATCTGAAGTAGCAGGGACAACGACAGATCCTGTGAGCAAATCTATGGAGATTTTACCACTAGGACCTGTGGTGATTACCGATACAGCTGGTATAGACGATACAACTGAATTAGGTACATTGCGGATGGAGAAAACAGAAGAGGTTGTGAAGAAGATTAACCTCGCTGTTTATGTACTTCGTACCGATGAAGAACCAACTGCTGATGATATGCATTGGTTAGGACTTTTAAAACAAAACAATGTGCCTATTGCCTTATTTATAAATGAAATCAATGCAGAAATTGACAAAGAAAATAATAAAGAAAATAACATAGAAAATAAAACAGATGCATCTACTTATGTAAAAACTCATAAGGGATTATCTGAATTAGCTACTGTCATTGGTTCTGCTGATTTTACATCTAAAGATAAACGTTTAGAATTACTCGATCTTTTAGGCGGTTTAACACCGCTTGATATAGAAGGTGATCAAACTTTATTACAAGGTTTAGTGGAAGAGGGGGATACAATCATCCTCGTATGTCCTATCGATAGTGCAGCTCCGAAAGGGCGTCTTATCTTGCCACAGGTACAAACTATTCGAGAAATTCTCGACTATAAAGGCTTAGCGCTAGTGTGCCAAACAGAAGAATTACCTGCTATGATTAATTCTCTTAAGAATCCGCCTAAGATGGTTATCTGTGACTCTCAAGCCTTTGATCGAGTTGATGAGTTAACACCGAGTACAATTCCGTTGACGTCGTTCTCCATCTTGATGGCCCGCTTTAAAGGAAAACTACAGGACTTAGTAGCTGGTGTAAAGGCGATTAAGAATTTAAAGCCAGGTTCTAAGGTACTCATTAGTGAAGGTTGCACACATCGCCGCCAATGTGATGATATTGGGACCGTAAAAATTCCTAATCTTCTTAAGAAGCAAGGTCATACAGATTTACAGTTAGAATTTACCAGTGGAGGAGCCTTCCCAAAAGATGTATCTCACTATGATTTAATCATCCACTGTGGTGCTTGTATGCTCACACGCCGCGAGGTATTACGACGCATTGAATGTGCCGTTGTACAAGGCACACCAATCGTAAATTACGGTGTACTCATAGCAGCTCTACATGGTATACTAGAACGAGCAATAAGCCCGTTTGTTGATGAATTAAAGGGGTAGTTATTAAATTAAATTGCATACAGTCATTTAACTTTCACAATAAAAATGGTATAATTAAGTGTTGGAGTTTGAATGATTGTATAGGAAGGAATATACATGTTCGAATCGATTCAACCGTGGATTGGCATGGCAACCATCGTCCTTGTTATAGCGTTGTTAGTGTATTGTGTCATCTTGCACATTCGCTTAGGGAGCCTTAAAAAGAAATACGATTTCTTTATGCAAGGGGACAATGGTGCGAGCCTAGAACGTAAATTATCTGTAGAGGTTAGCGAAATTCGCGATGCTGCGAAGGGTCTTGAGACAATGATGACCGAGCAAGCGGCAATCCGCAATATTCAAAGCAATACGATACAAAAAATTGGCTTTATTAAATATAATGCCTTTGAAAATATCGGTAATGATTTGTCCTTTGCGCTTACATTGCTTGACGGCAACAATAACGGCATCTGTATCTCCAGTATTTACGGTCGTAATGAATCCCGTATTTTTAGTAAACCCATTGTGAAAGGTAAAAGTCTCGTAAGTCTTTCACAAGAAGAATTAGAGAGTTTGAACGAAGCGTTGGGCGAACGCACCAATGAGGAAGCGTTAACGAGCGCCATCGTTTCTAAATAAGGAAGGTTTGTATTGAAAGTACCGGCATTTATTTCAAACAAAGTTGAAAGAAATGGTGACAACTGCATATTGACATTAACAACCAAGCAGGCGAAAGTAGCAGCCATTGTAGGCTCTATCTTAATCATCGCGGCGTTGGTTCTCGGCATTTGGGGCATTGTGCGCCAAGCTGAGGTGATGCAATTACGTCAACAGACACAATTGCAATCGGAACAGCTGAAATTATTACAACAAAAGACAGATGTTCTAGATAAGAAAATCCAAAACTTAAATCAAATTAGCGAAGAGAATAAGCAAATGCTTAAGGGCGCTGAATCTGGCACACCATCTCAAGGTGGCGGGGACGGTAGCGACCCAAAGCAGCAAGCCGCTGATGAAAGCGAAGTAAAGACGCTGACGGCGGCACAATTATCAGCGCGTCTGTCCAAAATGGACAAGGATGCACAAAAATTGCTAGTTAGCTTCTATACAATGCGTAATATCCTTCGCGATGGTGGTGCGCAAGACCTTATGGCTATGCAATCCATTAACTTCTCCGCTGGTTCCGGTGGTGTTAGCAATAACACTACGCCAAGTATTTGGCCGAGCAAGGGCGTTATTACCTCTCCATTTGGTAGCCGTGTGGACCCTGTAACGGGCGCTATCGGTGCATTCCATGAAGGGGTAGATATCGCCGATGACTATGGTACACAAATCGTGGCTACCGCTGCTGGCGTTGTAACCTTTGCAGGTTATACAGAGGGCGGTTACGGCAATCTTGTTGAAATCGACCATGGCAATGGCTTCGTAACACGTTATGGCCATAATAGTGCTGTATTGGTAACCGTAGGGATGAGCGTAAAACAAGGTCAAACGATAGCCTTGATGGGTAGTACTGGTAAAAGTACGGGCGCCCACGTTCACTATGAGGTACGCCTCAATGGATCTCCTACAGACCCTATGATCTTCTTACCAATTAGTAACTAAAAAGGTAAAACGTCTTACGATATACGTAATATAAAACAGAATATATGTAACATGAAACATAATTCATAGAAAAAAGAACTTGTTATGCGTGCAAATGCACTAATAGCAAGTTCTTTTTCTTTCTTTTTGCATATATATATTGTAAAATAAAAGTATATGAACGGAGGTATATCTATGAAGGCCTATGTACAAGTTTATACCGGCGAAGGCAAGGGCAAAACGACCGCTGCTATCGGTCTAGCAATCCGTGCCATCGGCGCTGGCAAGAAAGTCCTCTTTTTGCAATTTATGAAATCTAAAGTATATAGTGAACATACTATTTTACCTACCTTAAAGAATTTAACCTTAGAAACCGTGGGTAAGCCATTCTTTATCATTAAAGAAGGTATGAAGAGCAAGGATGAACTCGCTAAATGGGGCGATGAAGTCGTTGTCTTTGAATCTGGCAATCCGCCAAAGGACTATGTAGCGCTCATCGAAAAAGGCTACGAACGTGCACTAGCTGCTATCAGCAGTGGTGAGTACGATCTCGTCGTTCTTGATGAATACAACATGGCACTCTTCTTTGAACTCATTACATGGGATAAAACAAAGGCTTTGCTCGATGCTCGTCATCCAGAAACGGAACTCGTATTTACGGGCCGTGGGGCTCCTCAAGAATTAATCGACGAGGCAGACCTTGTAACGGAAATGAAAGAGGTCAAACATTATTACCTTCAAGGCGTAATGGCTCGAAAAGGTATTGAAAACTAATCATAGGTACACCTAAGGAGGTGATGTGGTTGAGTACAGTGGCTATTGTGGCCCTCGTTATTGTGGCCATCATTGCAGCACTCATCTTGATTATCCTACTGACACCAATCACATATAGCATCGAAATCAACGGACGCTCGCCATATCGTGGCGAGGTGCGCGTCAAATGGCTATGGCGTGTATTTTCACTGCATTTAGCGTATTTGCAGGACAAACCATTTTTTAAGGAATTATATATTTTGGGCATGCTCAAGATTGGTCCTGTGAAAGACTATGAAGAATGGCTTGAAAATCGCGTAGACGAAGAATACCAAAAAGTTGTGGACGAAGACGATGATATGTCACAAGCAGAGGCCTTTGCTAAGGCGATGCAAGGGGGCGGACAAGGTCCTTCCGCAAGCTCTAGTGGTACTAGCTTTGATGATTTGAAGAGCTCCACACGTTCTGACGCTACCTTTAGTGATGAAGAAGCGCCAGGAGCGGGGACTTCTCAAAAATCAAATGAGCGCATTGAACGTCCTGAACAAGCTTCTAAAGATATGGATGCACAAGCTCGTGCTGATCGGTATGACTCCATTCAGCAAGACCCAACATCCCATATTAAAAGCGATGACGAAACAGTGAGCCGCGTTACTTTCAACAGTGACGGTTCCATCAAGGAAAAGGTATTTACGAAGGTGAAAGACCTCAAAACGACGGTGAAACAACGTTTTGAAAAGCCAGATCCAAACGATCCGGTGGCATCATTCAAGTCTAAAATTCCTACATTTTGGTTCATGAAACATGTAACGAACACAGAATTGTGGCACCAGCTATTCCTTGTTTCGAAACGATGCTATGACCACTCTAAACCACGCGATGTGGCTATAGAAGGTCGATTTGGTATCGGTGACCCATATCGCATGGGGATTATCGCATCTATGCTATACAGTATTTGGCCAGAACAAGCTGAGAACATCGAGCTCGATTATGTAAATTGGGCCGGTGAAGGTAGCGGTCACATCAAAGGTCGCATCATTTTAGCTGTCATGGCTTGGCATGGCACAAGATTTTTACTATCTAAGCCAATGCGTTCCCTATTGGGTGAAGGTGCTCGCGTCTTCTGGGTTAAACGGAAGGAAGCTAAGCAGTTAGAAAAGCTGAAAGCCGAACAAGGTCAAACAGCGTAAGGATATATTAAGTCAACTAAGTACATGAGCTAATATAGCAATGATACTTTCACAAAAAGCGGAGGTACTGTGATGGAGAACAGTAATGTAAAAGAGAATTTGGAAGTCCTATTCGAGAAATTCAAAAATATGATTAAGGTGGAAACTGTAGTAGGCGAAGCGGTGCAAATCGGCGATACTACACTTGTTCCATTCGTAGACGTAACATTTGGTTTCGGTACTGGTACAAACCACAACACTGCTAACAAAAATCACGAATGTGGCGGCGGTGGCGGCGGTGCCAAAATGGAACCAAGCGCTATCCTCGTTATTAAAGGCGAACGCATCGAGTTGTTCAACATTAAAGGCAACCCTTACAGCAGCAGCTTCGATCGTCTTATCGGTTTGGTGCCTGACCTCGTGTCTAAATTGAAATCCGATAAATACATTTATTTGAACGATGAACAATAATTCGGTGACGAATTATAAATACTAGGTGAAAGCCGTAATACCCACATGTGTGCTCTGAATATGTCCGTAGCGACTGCGATTATAGATTCAGGGCGTGCCTGTGGGTATTATTTTAACTTCTATAGACTTTCATAAGCAGTTCATAGGGCTTTATTATGCTATGTAACATAGTCTTGTGAAAGTTAGCGAGATTTGTTATAGTAAAAATAGTACACTATTGGATTGTATAGTGACACTTTTATTTCGAGGAGGATTTCAGATGAAATTATCTAAAAAATTAACTACCCTAGCTATCGTTGGTGCTATGTCTGCTACTGCTGCAGTAGCAAGTGCTGCTAACATTGGCTTAGTAAATATGAGCCAAGTAGTAAATAGCTACCCTGGCTATGGTGCATTAGATATGAAAATGCAACAAGTAGACGCTCAATACCGTCCACAAATTGAGAAAAAAGTACAAGAAATTGAAAAAATTCAAGATCAAGCTCAAGCAGAAGCTGAATTCAACAAATCCGTAGCTCCATTGCTTCAAAAAGAAAACGAAGAAATCAACAAAATTGCTCAACCTATGATGCAAGCAATTCACAATGCTGTTGAATCCATTCGCGTTGAGAAAAAAATGGATGTAGTATTGGATGATCCATACACAATCCGTGCGGCTGACGCTAACAGCAAAATCGAAAACATTACTAACGAAGTAATTAGCCGTCTTAAAAAATAATATATAACAATGGCCCCTTGTCTGGTTTCAGATAAGGGGCTTTTTGATTTAAAGGACTTTTACAGTAAGATAGAGAAATATATTGTAATGGAAGTAGCATGAATAGAGATAATGTTGCTTGTAGTAATGTGTAAGCTGTTCTAGAAAGGATTTATTATGAAAGATAGTATTGTGAATGAAGTTATGGAAATGGTTGATACATTCCTTAGTTTAGTTACGATTGATTTAGAGGATGAGCTTGATAGACAGTTAGCGGCAGCATATATTTTTGGAATGTTAAATGGGACGGCTCAAAAGGAGTCCCTTACACCAGAGGATGTTCAAGTCTTGATGGTCTGCATCGGTATAGATAAACTCGCGTATTCAGAGGAAGTCGCTTATCAAATGACGCAATTCGTCATTGATGCCACAGATGAAGAGTTTCACCCAACAGTAAATGCAATTATTCATAGAGGTTTAGAAGGTTATTTCCTATATTCTGACCAAGAATTTGATGCCCTTTCAGAGGATTTTAATGAAGTGGTTCAAGTGGTAAAAGGAGAGCTATAATAGCGAATTAATATATTATAAGTATTATATAGGTGTTTTCTTTAAAATGGATTAGCTTATTTCAACTAAGGAGTGAGATCTAATGAAGGATTTTAAAGCATTAGCCACAGAACGGTATTCCGTTCGAAAATTTGATACAAAGCCAGTAGAGCAGGAGAAGGTAGATACTATCTTAGCGGTAGCAAGATTAGCGCCTACAGCTCATAATTATCAGCCACAACGACTACTTGTATTAAATACAGAAGATAGTCTTAATAAACTTAAAGACTGCACAAATGGTCATTTTAATGCTCCTTTGGCTATTATAGTTTGTTACGATAATAAGGTAAGCTGGAAACGAGAGTACGATGATGCGGATTTAGGCACTGTAGACGCCAGTATTGTAGGCTCTCATATTATGTTCCAAGTCGCAGATATGGGGCTAGGTACAACATGGATTGCCCATTTTGATCCAGCTAAAGTGCGTATGGCTTATAACTTGCCAGATAACATCATTCCTGTAGCTATCTTCCCTATTGGATACCCTCATCCAGACTGTGTACCTGCACCGGGCCATACAAAACGGTCTGATGTAAGTGAGCTAACAATATATAATTCCTTTTAAGCTTAAAAAATGTAAGCTCCATAAAAAAGGCGGTTAATCAATTACGATTAACCGCCTTTTCTTATAGGGTTTATGTACTAAACTAGTTTTTATTCAGGTTTATGAATAAGGTTTACAACGAATTCGCTGTCTTCCACAAGTGTTGCTTGGATGTAGTTGTCGCCGTTGAATTCTAATACTTGGCCTGGTACAAGTACGTGTTCTTCAGTTTCGTTAAGGAATACTTGTACTTTACCTTTAACTACTGTAAAGATTACATTAGCTTCTGGATGGTTGTGTTTTTCAACCTTTTCACCAGCTTTGCCGCCTTTTTTAACGATTACATAGTTAGGACCTTGGAATAATAAACCTAATTCTTGATTAACTGTGCCTGCCATAATAGACCTCCTGATTCTAGCTTTTATGTTGAAAGCTTACGTTTATACGTTACGATGTGCTAATACATAATATGATGTATTTATCTTATGGTTACATTATAAATGATATTACTTATCAATGCTGTGCTTATAGCTACAGTTTTGTAAAAATAGATAGAAAATTCAGAATTTTATAATTTCATACATAACATATGAAAGAAAGAGCGTTAGTGATTAGGTAATATGTGATAAATAAAACGATATATAGGGATATATTTCTGCGATTATTTAAGGTATATATCAATTATTAAGCATGAAAAAAGGAGCGTAAGTTACGCTCCTTTTTGGGTACATATATCTGAGAGTAGATATTCTATTATTTTTTACGAATGGAGTATAAACGTGTGCCGTTTTCTTCAGTCGT
>CAKPSA010000016.1 GCA_934183145.1 uncultured Veillonella sp. | reverse complement strand
GTAGACGCATATGCTTGAGGGATGATAACAATACCATCAGTATCGGCAATGAGTATATCTCCAGATTGGATTTCTATCTTTCCTATAGTGATGGGACTGTTGATACCACCTAAATCTGCTTTATCAGGTCTCTTTGGATAGGTACCGGTACAGTAGATTGGTAAGTCCAGATCTTCGGAACCATCTTTATCTCTTACGAAACCATCTAACACAATCCCCTTACAACCATTCAATGCGGCTAAATGGGCTTGAATATCACCGAGAAAGGCACAGCTTTTACAGTTATCTGTAGCGATTACTAACACTCGATTTTTAGCATGTGTAGCCATGGCTAGGTGAACAGGTAAGCTAGTACCTTCTGGTGCGTATACAGTGGTGATAGGCCCAACTAGTGTTTTTGTATAGTTGTGAAGTGGGCGGATTGTGTGAGGTAAACAACCACCATGTTCTAAATTCAATATGTCTATTGCATCACTAACGACACTAGAGGATAACTTTTCGAATTCTTGAAGTATCTCAGATGAGACTGTTGTAATATTGTTTACTATTTCCATAGATACCTCTTACTAGCTATTTTTGTTTTTTTCTTGTACCAATCGCAGTTGACCACCTGCTATTAGGATTTCGACCTCACGATCTGTTAAATCAGATACAGTTTCAAAGTCAAAACCTTTAGTTAGATTAGTAACACGTATGTGTCGGCTTTGTAATTGGTCAGGGAAGTTTAGAATTTCTAATTTATCATCCTGATTGATGCGGTCATAGTCAGCGGGGTTAACAAAGTTAAGCGGTACAACACCATGATTAATAAGATTATTTTTATGGATCCGCGCTAATGATTTTGTAATGACCGCTTTTACCCCAAGATACATAGGAGCAATAGCGGCATGTTCACGGCTAGATCCTTGGCCGTAGTTTTCACCACCTACTATAAATGATTTGCCGTATTGTTTAGCGCGTGATACGAATTCAGAGTCTATACGTCCAAAGGTGATTTCACTGATGGCTGGAATATTAGAGCGTAGTGCAGAGAATTGTGCACTGGCTGGTGTTATATCGTCTGTGGTGATGTTATCTGGGCGATAGGCCGAAACATGGGCCCGAATAGTGGTGGGAAGAGGCTCATTAATTGGCATAGGCTTGATATTAGGGCCCCGTACGATTTCTACATTATCTGCCGTGTCGCTAGGTGGGATAATCATGTTATCGTCTATGATATAGTTAGTAGGTTCACTTACCTGTGAAAGCACATCTGTTACGCCTTCTGTAATTGGATCTGTGATATACCCTTTAAGGGCGCTGATGGCAGCTACTTCAGGACTGCCGAGATAGATGGAAGCATCTAATGTACCACTACGGCCTTTAAAATTACGGTTTGATGTGCGCAAGGATATACCATTTGTGCGAGGTGCTTGACCAATGCCTACACAAGGACCGCAGCCACATTCCAAAATGCGGGCCCCTGCATCGACCAATGTTGAAATAATGCCGTCACGTAATGCCATGGAGAAAATTTGACGGCTACCAGCAGCTACAACGAGGCTAACATCTGGATGGACTGTATGGCCTTTTAAAATGGCTGCTGCCTTAGCGAGGTCTGTATAAGAAGCATTTGTACAGCTGCCGATAAATACTTGGTCAATCTTCACTTGTGTTGGCAAATCTTTGATAGGAGTAACATTATCTGGCATATCTGGTTGAGCTACTAATGGGGTGAGTTCATTTAAATTGATGATGATTTCTTCATCATAGGTGGCATCCTCATCAGGTAACAGTTCGATCCAGTCTTCTTCGCGTTGTTGGTTGATAAAAAATTGATTTACGACTGCATCGCTAGGGAAGATTGAGGTAGTAGCACCCATTTCTGCCCCCATATTTGTGATTGTAGAGCGGTCATAAATGGATAGACAAGACAAGCCTTCACCTGTATATTCGTAAATTTTGCCGACTCCGCCTTTTACTGTTTCGCGGCGCAACATTTCAAGAACAATATCCTTGGCAGAAACACCGATAGGGAGTGTACCTCGTAAATCAACTTTCACAATACGTGGCATTTTTATATAAATTGGTTCACCTGCCATGGCAAGAGCTACATCGAGTCCACCTGCACCGATGGCTAGTGCGCCGATAGCACTACCTGTTGGCGTATGGCTATCAGAGCCTAATAGAATTTTGCCTGGTTTACCGAAACGCTCAAAATGTACAGTGTGGCAAATGCCGTTACCTGCACGAGATAGGTAAAGGCCATACTTTTTAGCAATAGATTGTAAATAAACGTGGTCGTCAGGATTCTTATTATCTGCATATAGTAAATTATGATCTACATAGCTGACAGATAATTCTGTTTTAACACGCGGTATGTTCATTGTTTCAAAGGCCAAATAGGCTTGAGTACCGGTTACATCATGTGTCAACGTTTGGTCTATGCGAATAGCAATTTCTTCACCTACATTCATATTTCCTGATAATAGATGAGCAGCTAATATTTTACGAGAAAGATTTTGCCCCATAATAAACTCCTTTATATTCCCTATTATAGAAGGGACCGAGATACTTATCACTATGTAATTAATACTATCATTTATAGGTTATTAGTGATAATATTTGTTAATGATAAGGTGATAATGTTTTGTTATAAGGTGTTTATATGGATATAAAGGATATTAAATATATAAGTACCATCGTTGAGATGGCATCATTTTCAAAAGCGTCTAAAAAATTATATATTTCTCAGCCCGCATTAAGCCAAAGTATTCGTCGTATTGAGGCTGAATTAGGGGTGCCGTTATTTGCTCGAGATCGTACAAAGGTTGTACCAACAGCTGCAGCGTTACAAATCTCTAAAGAGGGGATGCCTTTAGTGCGAAAGGTAGAGGCGTTAACGCAGTCGATCATTAATCAAGGGTCTGATGCGGCTTACCATGTGCGTATTGGGTTATCTCAATTCTATGGCCATCATATGTTGGGCAAAACATTGAAGAGCTTTCAACAAATTGAACCCTCTTGGGAATTCCATGTGGTAGAGGGGGAGTCTCATTTTTTGGAACAACAAATTTGTGATGGTTTAGTAGACGTAGGGCTATTTCCAACACCTATTTACTCTCAAGATCTTGAAAGTTATCCTGTATTAGATGAACAAATTTTATTAGCCATTAGTGTAGAGAATAAAAAGGCGATAGCCATTGCTGATTCGCTTATGACACCGGATGGTATACATGACATAGCACCATTTGGGGCGTTTCCGTTTATTCTACTCCGAGAAGGTCTTAAGTTACGGACATTGGTGAACCGTTTGTGTCAGGCTGAATCCTTTGTACCTAAAGCGGTTATTGGCTCTGAAAATCTGGATACTTGTAGATCCTTGGTAGAGGATGACTATGGTATTACATTCTTGCCAAGCACATTAAATAGCAAGGGCGATGATGATAAGGTTAAATTTTATCCTCTTGCATCAAAACTTTGCTTCCGTCAGTTGGTATTAGTTGTCAGAGCCGATAGAGCTAAGCGATTCCATGTATCTGAAGTAGCACAAATTATGCAACAATTTTTATAAACTTTACATATAGAGCTATTAGGATAGTATGGTCTATAGCTGGATGTAAAAATACATATATTGATATATAAATAGACAGATATAGATTGAAGAGGTTAATTCCTGAAAGTATCGGGAATTAACCTCTTTTGTTTTATGAAAGAAAACTGAAAGTATCGAATTTGATAAATATTGTTAATATAATGATTTATAGGCATAAATGGGTCAAAAATTTCTCAAAATTTAATTGACAAATGTCCTTTCAGAAAATATACTTATAGTAGTTTAAAACATATTTAGGAGATAGGATTTAAAACCCATCGTTATGGTGGAATTAAGTAAGATAGAAAGAATATGTTTTCTTTTGTTATTGTCGGTTGGCCTACGTAGGCCTCTAGGAGGATTATTATGAGTAAAGATGTGGAAAATAAAAATACCCATGACCATAGCCATGGTGAACATCATCACCATCATGATCATGACCATCATCATGACCATGACCACTGCCATTGTGGCGGTCACCATCACAATCACGACCATGATCACCATCATGACCATGACCATAGTCATGGCAAAGCGTTGCCAACGGATAAATGGGTGCCACACACTCATGAACCAGGGGTACCTCATGAACATGGCGTAAACGATTACATGAAAGCCGTTGCGGAATACCGTAAAACATGGCCTACAAAACAAGATGTTATCGAACAAACACCAGATCCTGCTGTACGCGAAATGATTCTTCGCATGGAGCAAATTGGTTGCGATACAGTATTTGACCGTTTTGATAAACAACAACCTCAATGTACATTCGGTATTGCTGGTGTATGTTGCCGTATCTGTTTCATGGGTCCATGTAAAATTACACCTAAGAGCCCTCGCGGTGTCTGTGGTGCCGATGCTGACCTTATCGTAGCTCGTAATATGACACGTGCTGCAGCTGGTGGTTTGACTCAACATGGTGCGCATGCTCGTGAAATCTTAATTTCTTTGAAAGCTGCTGCTAATGACCAATTGGATATTCCAATTTTAGGCGAAGAAAAAATCCGTACTGTATGTAAAGCTTTCAACATTCCTGAAGAAGGCCGTTCCTTAAAAGAAGTGGCAAATGACTTGGCAGATGTTCTATTAGAAGATTTGAGCCGTGCATTGCCTGGCGAATATAAAACTATTACAGCGTTAGCTCCAGCTGAACGTCGCGAAGTTTGGAAAAACTTGGATATCTTGCCTATTTCCGCATACAATGAAGCATTTGATGCATACCATCGTACATGCGTAGGTACAGATGGCGATTGGGAAAGCAATATGAAACAATTCTTGCGTTGTGGCCTTGCTTTCACATTCACTGGCGTAGTAGCTGCAGATATCGCAACAGACGCATTGTTCGGTCTTGGTGGTCGTCGTACATCCAAAGTTAACATTGGCGCTTTGAAAAAAGGTTATGTTAATATCGCTGTTCATGGTCACTTGCCAACATTAGTATCCCAAATTTGTAAAATTGGTGCTTCTGAAGAGTACTTAGAAAAAGCGAAAGCTATCGGTGCTAAAGGTATTCAATTCTACGGCATTTGCTGCTCTGGTTTGTCTAGCATGTACCGTTATGAAAATGTTATTCCATTGTGTAATGCTATCGGTGCAGAGCTTGTACTTGGTACAGGCGCTCTTGACTGCTGGGTAGCTGACGTTCAAGACGTTTACCCTGCTATCATGGACGTAGCACGTTGCTTCAACACAAAAGTTATTACTACATCTGATGCAGCTCGTTTACCAGGTGCAGAACACATCGGTTACGATCATCACCACACTAACTTGGCTGAAACAAAAGATTTGGCTCGTAAAATCTTGGATCGTGCTCTTGAAGCACATGAATTGCGCAAAGGTATGCCTGTATTCATTCCGCCATACGAAATCACTGCAGAAGTTGGTTTCTCTCCAGAATCCACTGTTAAACATTATGGTTCCTTCAAACCATTGGCAGAGGCTTTAAAATCTGGTAAAGTTCGTGGTATCGTTAACGTAGTAGGTTGTTCCAACCCTCGCGTTATCTACGAAAAAGCAACTGTAGATATCGTTGATACACTTATTAAAAATGGCTGTATCATCTTAACAAATGGTTGTGCATCCTTCCCATTGATGAAACTTGGTTATTGTAATACAGATGCTATTAAAAAATGTAGCCCTGCATTGCAAGAGTTCTTGGGCGATGATCAACCGCCAGTATGGCATGTTGGCGAATGTGTAGATAATGCACGTTCCTCTGGTATTTTCGCTGGTATTGCTGGTGAATTAGGCCTTAACTTGCCACAAATGCCATTTGCAATGTCTAGCCCTGAATGGTCCAACGAAAAAGGTGTTGATGCATCCCTTGGCTTCCGCTTGATGGGTATCAACTCTTACCACTGCGTTGAGCCACCTACACAAGGCTCTGATGCTGTTACAAAATGGCTTAAAGAAGACACTAAAGACATCTTAGGTTCTGTTATGTATGTAAATACTGATCCTGCTAAAGTAGCTGAAAAAATCTTAGCTGATATCGATGCTAAACGTGCTGCTTTAGGCTGGGCTGAAGTAAAATAGTTAATCCTTTGATGAATTATAATTTGTAGTTAATTATAAAATACCCTCTATAGATCTTGCAGTTATTATGACTGTTAGACTTTAGAGGGTGTTTTTTATTGTTTGTCGATAGATTTTTAGTAGTGTTGTATTAGCTGTAGCCTAGAATGCTAATTATTTTAGGACTATTAAAGTGTTATGGTTTCGCCGTTTTCAGGTACTGCTACATGGCTTTCGATATTAGTGCCTTTGATAAACTTGCGCACATCCTTACGGCTTGTTGCTGTGTGATTAACTGTATCCATGTGAACCGCGATGATTTTAGCCTCTGGTTTGCGTACCACCATACGGCCAATATCTTTTGTACCCATAATAATACTATCTTCAAAGCCCAAAATTTGAGCATATCCTGTATTCATAATAATAACGTTAGGGGCGAAGCGAAGAAGGGCCTTTTCTACATCGCTTGTCCATACTGTATCGCCTACAATGTAAACAGTTGGCTCGTCCTGTGCTTCAAAAATAACGCCCATCGCATCCCCTGCTAAAGGTGCAAGAACTGGATTGGCATACATTTCTACAGTGCCATGAGAGCCACCTGTTTTTCTCAATGTAATACCATTAAACTCAAGACTTTCAAAAATGATACGTACATCATTAAAGCCTTGAGATGTAATAAGTTCTTTGTCTGCTGTATTTTGTACAAAAATAGGAAGTGCTTTTGGAATAGAATTGATTGCCGTATCATCCCAATGATCGAGATGTGTATGTGTAACTACTACTGCGGTTACATTACTTAATAAATCGTCCATTGATACAGGCAAATCAACCATAGGCATTCTTTGTTGATGATTAAATGTTCCTTCAAAGCCAGGATAAGTATCTTTTGGTGCTAAGAATGGATCGATAAGAAAGGTTGTATTCTTTATTGTTAATTTTCCTGTAGCATTTCTAATGTGAGTATATTGTGTCATAGGTATCTCCTTAATTGTATTTTTGAAAATCTAATTAAATAGATTACTGTTTGTAATCCCTAGAGTTAGTGTACCTTGTTTTGTTATACTAGTCTTAACAATAATTGACACTCTGTTTGTTAATAGACACATTGTATAAAAGTGTCTATATTGGAGGTTATATGATAACTCGGAAAGAAATGACACGAATGTTGTTAAAAGAAGGGTTGCTTAGTTGTTTAGAAAACCATTCTTTTGAGTCTGTAACAGTAACATTGTTGTGTAAAGCATCAGGTATAACTCGCTCTACTTTTTATTTACACTATAGCAATATCATGGAAATTGTTGATGATTTAGTCGATGATGCAATCGCTTATTCACGTCCAGGAATGGTAGATAATAATAATTTACAAACTATAGCTAAAACCTTATCGGCTGCTTCTGATTTAGTGTCATTGAGAGAAGCATACGATTCTATTTTTGATAGATTGCCCTTATGTCAGCGTATTATACGACATAAAAAGTATTTACCTTTATTTTTAGATGAACAAATCTCAGAATATGTATTACAACGAATTATAGGTCGTGAAAAAGATCGGCAAGGGGTTGTTATGGCAGAAGCACTTGAAACTTCATTTGATGTAGGTGTATCCGTTTTTGTATTTTTAGTGCACGGGCTATATGCTGTTAATAAACAATATAAGTGGTCTCAAAACGATGAATGGTTAGAAGCTCAGAAAGTTATTTTTGAACTCGTTTGTCGTGGTTTACAAAGTAGATAGTATTTATACTAGCTTATGTTTTAATATTCTATAAATTCCTTTAGACAACGAAAAAAGGACTCCATATGGAGTCCTTTTTTCATGTAAGGGGAGTGTTAGTATTAATATCAAATGAACCATGTATTTAAACAAGTAGTAGGTTTGGGGTTGGTAATACTTGTCGGGAGATAAATACACGTACGGTAACCAGGGAATTGTTACCTCTATTTATCATTTGACATTGTTATTATAAGAACAATAAATGAGTTAAAAATGAAGTTTTTTAAGAAATTTATTTTAATTTCTTGAAATTCTAAAAAAGATAATAATTAAGTTTAATTATTGTTGATAAATAAGTGATAGTTTTGGTATTATATATAAAGGAGAAGTTGTATATTTTATAAAGGTTTAATCCTCATTAAAGTTTTATAAAGTATACAGCTCTAGAGCATGGAGGAGCAGTCATATGAGTAAGATTTTAATGATATTGTCGCTACTGTGGCTACTCAGTATAGGGGGGACTGCTAACGCAACGGACTGGTATTATGTTGGACCAGATGCGTCAGGAAACCAATTATTTATTGATAATGACAGTGTTCAAAAAAGTGATTATGATGCGCTTTTGTGGCTGCGAGTCAATGAACTGGGTGGCGACGAATTGCGATATAAAGTGTATATAAGTAGATATAATCGTACCATGGAAACATTAAAGGTAGATGCGTACATGGCAGACGGTACACCTTATGAAAATGTAGAATTCAATGAAAACCCTGAACCTATTGAAGGTAATACAAATGGTCAAGCCATTTATAATTTATTATGGCAATAAAAGAACCATCTAGCACAGCAAACTAGATGGTTCTTTTTATATGTGTAAAAAATTTATAAATCTTAGGAATATTTTTTATATACAACATTCTCTGAGGAGAATGGTATATACGGAAAGTTAAACTTGGGCAGAGTTGCGACTTAATTCCAAGTCTTGAATCATTTGGAGATCGTCTTGTGGAGAACGACCACCAGTTGTTAAGTAGCCACCAACCATGATACCGTTAAGGCCACCTTTTAAAGCATAAGCCTGTAAGTCACGAAGATTTACTTCACGACCGCCAGCTGTACGAATCAATGCGTTTGGCAAGATGAAACGGAATACAGCGAAAGTACGTAAAATATCTAATGGACGTAATGCTTTATTGCTTTCAAATGGAGTACCTTTAACAGGATTTAAAATATTGAGTGGTACAGAGTCAATATGCAAGCGTTTAAGCTCGAATGCCATTTCTACGCGTTGTTCTAATGTTTCGTTAAGACCAAGAATGCCGCCGGAGCAAACGCGAATGCCTGCTTTTTGTGCATTGTCGATGGTAGACATTTTGTCTTCGTAGGAATGGGTTGTACAAATGTCTGGGAAGTGACTAGGTGCCGTTTCAATATTGGAGTGGTATCGAGTTACACCTACTTCTTTCAATTTGAGAGCTTGTTCATAAGTTAACAAACCAAGAGAACAGCAAATTTCGAGGCCCACTTCATCTTTAATGCGGCCTAATACGCGAATGATTTGATCGAATTCGTTTGGGTTATTAGTATTACGACCACTTGTTACGATGGAGAAACGAATAGCGCCTGCCTCTTTAGCTTTGCGAGCCGCATCAAGGATGCTTTCATCATCCATGAACGGATATACTTGAACACCTGTTTCGTGATGTGCAGATTGAGCACAGAATTTACAGTTTTCAGGACATTTGCCAGAACGTGCATTTACAATGGCGCATACATCCACGGAGTTGTCATTGAAATGCTGACGAATTTTATCGGCCATAGCGAGTAGAATCATCGTATCATCATCAGATGTATGAATTAACTCAATTGCTTCTTCTTTTGTAATTTCACCACCATGCATAATACGATTTGCTATGGTAAGGATTTTTTCGTATGTTCCCACCTGGGATGGTTGTTGATCTGTAGGCAAAGCCATAATAGCCTCCTAATTGTTAACTTAATAAAAACATAATATATTGACAATTTGATTGTAAACGTTAGTGCATAAATTGTCAACTTAATGTATTTTTGAGTTAACAAAAATATTTATGTAGTTTTTAGAGCGCTTTTAATACAGGGGAATTATATGACTTACAACTAATTTTAGAGGCTATATTTTACTATCTATATTAAGGTGTTAAATCTATGTTAAGGTTTTAATTGATAGTTATTTTTAAGTAATCTTTAGGGTTTTGTAGTATAATAGAGTATTGTAATTACTATATATAACTATAATAAAAGTACTAATATAAGGAGTGGATATAGATGCAGCCATTTCGATTTATACACTGTGGTGACCTGCATTTAGGGGCACCCTTCCAATATGCTACAGGTATTAGCCGCGCCGTTGATCGCGCCGTGAGCGAAGCTACCTATGTAGCCTTTGATACAATTATTGACACTGCTATTGATGAGCATGTTCATGCTGTTGTGATAGCTGGTGATATTTATAATAGCGAAGATCACAATTTAGAGGCTCAAGTACGCTTTGTACGTGCCATGTATCGCTTGGCAGAGAATCGTATTGCAGTTTATATGGTGCAAGGTAATCATGACCCTGCTGAAAGCTGGAAGGCCCAATTACAGATGCCTGACAATGTGCATGTATTCTCTAGCGAACAGGTACAACGTTTTCCATTGATTGTTAACAATATTGAAATTGGTGGCGTTTACGGTATTAGCTGTGGTCATGGTAATGAAAGCGACAATTATGCACGTCAATATCGCGCCTTTGAACGAGATGAGTTTTCTCTTGCTGTTATGCATGGTACAGTTGGCTCTAGTATGGGCTCTGAAAATCATAATGTAACTGGTCCATGTAGTTTAACAGACCTAGCAGAGGCTGCTATGGACTATTGGGCGTTAGGACATATTCATAAATCTCAAGTTCTTAGCGAGGAACCTCTCGTTGTTTATGCTGGTAATCCGCAAGGTTTACACCGCAAGGAACTAGGCCCGAAGGGGTGCTATCTTGTTTCTGTATCCCATAATGGTCATTGTGAACCTCGATTTATTGAGACCAGTGCTATCCGTTTTGAAGAAATCAAAATTGATATTGCAGGCATGAAAACTGAAGCAGAATTCTTAGAAATTTTACGCTATAAAAAAGAAAACTTGCGTAAACAGTATAAGAAAAACATTTTGCTTTCTATTGTTCTCGTAGGCACAGGGCCATTGCATCGTTTATGTACACAAGAAGGTGTGCGTAAGCTATGGTTGCAAGAGACTCAAAGCGAAGAGAAAAGCAAGTCTATATTCGTTATGCCATACCGCGTGATGTGTAATACGCGTCCTAGTATTAATTTAGCGGAGCGTAGATTGTTATCTGATGTGGTAGGCGATTATTTGCGCGCCTATGACGATATGGTTGATGGTAATGCGGTACAGACGGCACGTCAAATTTTGGCAGAACGTCCTGAGTTTAAACGCTTAGGTGTATATGCCGATTTGTTGAGTGATGAGTTATTATTGCGCGCCTTGAAGCGCTGTGAAATTGAAGGTGTTACTGTATTGATGGGGGCTAACGATGAACATTAAACGCATACGATTTGATGAATTTGGCCCGTATCGCGACTGGTCTTTCACTACCGGTGATCATGGGGTTCAGCTCATGTATGGTCCTAATGAAAGTGGTAAAACATCTCTTCTTGAAGGGATGCGAACTCTTTTATTTGGTGGCACTCATAAGGCTTATGGTCCTATGACCGGTGCTCTCGATGTGGATCGTAATGGTGAAAGCTACTACATCGGTCGTAAGGGTAAACAACTAGACTTTTACAGTCCTGGACATCCTGCCATTCATGAAGAGCCAGCTCAACATTGGTGGCATGGTATCGATAAAAAAACATATAACCGGATTTTCGGATTAACCCTTGATGATTTACAAGGTCTCGATGTGTTGCAAGAGGTAGAGGTTCGGTCTCGCTTCTTCGGCGCTGAAGGTGGGGAACATTTAGGGTCTGTTGTAAAAGACGTTGAAAAAGGGGCTACCGATTTATTGGTAGCATCCTCCAATGGTAAACGCCGCATCAACGTGTTGATGGATGAGCTTAAGGAAAATCGCCAAAAGTTAAGCCATTTAGCCGAGCATGAAGCACAATATGTAGAACTGCAAAAGGCCTTTCACAGTACAGAACAGACTGAGGCAGAATTGCAAGGTCAGCTGCAAGAGTGGAAGGAATACCGCGATGGTATAGATGTGGTATTGCGCGCGTGGGATACGTATCGCCGTAGCGAAGAAGCGCGTATGCACATGCAGCAGTATAATAGTGAACTTGCTTTGAGCCGTGATGAGTTCCTTCGTATCGACGAGGAAATCAAACGCGCTAGAGACAATATGCAGCTATGGCAGGAAAAAGAAGCGGCCTTAATGCCAGCTAACTTTAGTCCTGATAGTCCATTTGGCACCTATGGTCAAGATATTGAAGACCTCATCCAACAAGGTGCTAAATGGGAACAATTGCGCCGTGAGTGTGAAGAAGGGGATGCGTACATTTTCAAAGTACGGGAGCAACTAGAATTTTCTCGTTCTATGCATTCTGCATGGCGTGATGATGAGCCGATGGCCGATGATGTGAATTGGTTTGAAGGTGAGCGCTTAGCGAGTCGTTTGCGCACTGCTAAAGACCAATTATTGCATTGGCAAGATCGTAAGCCTGCTGAGGCATCCGATGATTTGCCAGCAGCCAACCTTGATGGAGCATCCTTGCCAAATTACAGTGAAGAGGATTTGGCAAAAAAAGAGCATCTTGAACGTGAATTAGAACTTATCTTGATGGATATAGATCGAGTTACGGAAAAACGAGATAGCTATGGTCCCGATGCACAACCGAGTAATTTGCCGAAATGGTTACAACGCATTAGCGGCGTAGCGGCTGTTATCGGTGTACTACTTGTATTAGCGGGCCTCTTAGTATTAGAGTCCGTTCTATATACGATCGGTGGATTTATATTATTAATTCTATCTATGGCATTGTTTTGGTATGCTACATGGCGACGTCATAATGGTAATTCTGATGTATCTAAACTGAACTATGAGTTACAAATCTTGTCCTCTCGTAAATCTGATGTAGAACACCAGCTAGAGGCTTTAGTTAAGGCTGCAACACCTGTAGCGAGCCCAATTCCATCCATAGAAGGGGCGGCACATCTTGATCGTTGGATCCAAGAAGGTCATACGTTGCAAGCTATTTATGATGAAGCATTAGCAGCTTGGCAGAATTGGTTGCCACAAGGGGCGGCGAAGAGTCTTAATGAAGATGATTTCTTTGGCCTCAAACAAGAGTATGATCAATACCATGAACAATTACGCACCATTGAAGGCTATGAGAAACGTTTAGCTGAGCATAAAGAAGGGTTGCGCGTTATCGAAGACCAAGCGATGACCTTGTGGTATAACCTTGGTGTTGAAGCGCCAGTATCTCCAACAGAGTTAAAACGTATTTATAACCAATACAAAAACTTCCAACAAAATAAAATTGTATGGGAACAAAAGGAAGCACAACGTAAAAGCTTCCGCAATGAGTACGATAACTGGCACCGCAAAGAAAAAGAATTGCTACTTCGTCAACAAGAGCTCTTGCATAAGGCAGGCATGGAAAGCTCCAACGAGTATCGTCAACATCTTATTGATGAAGATCAATACAAGCAATGGCAAACTATTTACAAACAAAGTCAGGTTCAGTTAGATTTACTAGCACCTGATGCGGAGAATAGAGATTTATTCTATCGCCGCTTGCGTGAAGGCAATAAGGATAATTGGCTTGATGAATTGGCGCATTCTGAACGAGAAATAGCATCCATTGAAGATAAGTTGGCAATCTTATATGAGCGCCGTGGTCAAATTGTGGAGTCTATGCGCGCCCTAGGTTCTGACCAAGAGCAACACCAAATGCTCCAAGAACGTGAAGCATTACAAAATGAACTGGAATCTGCTCTCGAAGATTGGGCTACACAAGTGTTGATGAGTCACTGCATGGATAAGGCTCAACAATCGTACGAGCAAGAAAAACAGCCTCATATGCTAGAGCTTGCATCTTCTTATATAGAACGGTTAACTGGTGGCATGTATACCTTCGATATTCTCGGTATCAACGAAGGGGTAGCCTTGGTTAATGGCAATGGAGAGCGATTAGAGCTTAAGTACTGGTCTAGTGGTTTAGCTGATCAAGTATATTTGGCATTGCGATTAGCATTAGCTAAGGTGTTCTCTTACCAAGTTGAATCCTTGCCAATCATATTAGACGATATCCTCGTGCGCTTTGATGAAAACCGTCAACGTAGTGCATTAGAATTATTGGCTGAAATCGGAAAGAACCAACAAATTTGGCTATTCACGTGCCAACGTTCTGTATTTGATATGGCTCAATCTATTACAGGTATTGATTGCCACAGATTGAGTCGCAATTAAACATTGATTGCCACTGATTAAGTCGCAACTAAATTGAACCCCTGTGAAGGTGTTTAGCTTTCACAGGGAATATTCATAGTAATGATATATGTGATGTAACTAAAGTAACTGTTTTCATTATCATAGTGTGTTAGTATAAATTAGAAAGAAAGGGGTTGAGTACTTGAATACAGCATATTTAGATATGATCCAAGGGAAGAACCCTGGTGTAACACCTGTATGGTATATGCGCCAAGCTGGTCGTAGCCAAGCGGAATATCGCAAAATTAAAGAAAAATATACGCTCTTTGAAATTACAAAAGAGCCTGAATTATGTGCTCGTGTTACGGAGTTGCCTGTAAAAGAATACGGCGTTGATGCTGCAATTCTTTACAAGGATATTATGAGCCCTATGGTAGGGATGAATGTAAAAGTAGAGCTCAAAGCCGGTGTGGGCCCTGTGTTTGATACACCGATTCGATCCATGGCTGATGTAGATAAATTAGATACCTTTGATCCTACAAAGGTAGATTATATTGGAAAAACGATTACGTTATTAACATCGGGGATGCTTGACGTTCCGCTCATCGGGTTCTGTGGCGCGCCGTTTACGATTGCGTCTTACCTCATCGAAGGGGGACCGACAAAGAATTATAATAAGACCCGTGGCATGCTCATCGGTGCTCCTGATGTATGGAATGCATTGATGACAAAGTTAGCGGATATGTCCATTGAGTACTTGTCTATGCAAGCCAAAGCGGGTGCGAACGCACTACAAATCTTCGACTCTTGGGTAGGTGCTGTGAATGCAGACCAATACAAACAAGGTATTTATCCTCATATGGAACGGATTATTAAGACTGTAAAAAATCGATACCCTCATTTACCTATGGCTATGAATGGTGTTGGTACCGATCATCTCGTATCTATTTGGTCTCATTTGCCATTGGATGTAATCGCTCTTGATTGGCGTAGCTCCATCGTTATGGCCAATGAGCGTGGTGTAACACAAACGGTACAAGGTAATCTAGATCCAGCGTATCTATTCGCCGACGAAAAAACATTAGCTCATGAAGTAGACCGTATTTTACTTGACGGTGTTCGTTACGGTCGCCATATCTTTAATTTAGGTCATGGCGTATTCCCAGAGGCGGATCCTAAGAAGCTTCATTGGCTCACAGACTATGTACATGAACGCAGTCGTGAACTATGGGCTCAAGAGGGGTAATCTAGTGAACATTGAAAAAAAAGGATTATTATTTTTATCCTATGGTAGCCCTTCAAGTAAGGATGATTTAGTGCCATATATGACGAGCATTCGTCATGGTCGTGTGCCTACAGAGGCAGAAGTAGTTAATCTTACACGCCGCTATGATGCAATTGGGCAATGGTCCGATGTAGAATTACAAACAATGGCAGAGCGTCAATATGAAACATTGATTACATTGTTACCATCTATGCCATCAGCTATTGGCTATCTTCATATGAAACCTTCTATTGCTGATGCGGTAGATGCTTTAGTCCAACAAGGTGTAGAACACATCGTTGCTATCGTAACAGCTCCATTCTTTACGTCTCTTGGTACAGGGGCCTATGAGAAGCAAGTGCAAGCTGCCATTGGTACTCATCAAGGGGTAACCTTCGATGTGATTCGCTCTTGGTGGGATCAACCAGCGTTTATGGACTATTGGGTAAAAGCAGTTTCGGATTGTATCGATGCTACTCAAGATGTATTTGTAATTTTTAGTGCCCATAGTATACCTCTTATTAATAGTCACAACGGTGACTCTTATGCGTTAGCCTTAGAGGAAAGTGCCCAAGAAATCGCAGAGCGCTGTGGTTTATCTAATTGGTCTGTGGCTTGGCAGAGCGCGGCCCCACATGGGCAATGGTTAGGTCCTACCGTAGAAGAGGCTATCAATCAAGCTCTACGTAATGGTGCGATACATATCGCCTTTGTACCATTTGGCTTTGTCAGCAATCATGTAGAGGTGTTGTACGATAATGATGTGGAGTGTAAAGAACTCGTTGATGCGGGCGGCGCTGTATATATGCGTGCAAAGATGCCGAATTGTAATGAAACATTCTTACAAGCTATGGCGAGTGCAATATTAGAAAGGATTCATTCGTGAATGTAACAATTGTGGGCGGTGGCCTAACAGGATTGACAGCGGCTTATTATTTAGGTCATGCAAAGCCGGACTGGAACATTACTCTTTACGAACAAGCACCACGGTTTGGTGGGAAAATACAAACACAACGAGTTGATGATTTCGTAGTGGAACTAGGGCCCGACTCGTATTTAGGACGTAAAACAGAAATGACGGACCTAATCTATGATCTCGGCTTAGGTGATACCCTTGTGTCGAATGAAACAGGGCAAGCCTTTGTATATGACAAGGGTTCAATCCATCCTATTCCAGGTGGCTCCATTATGGGGATTCCAACGGAAATGATGCCCTTTGTGAAAGCAACGCTCATTTCGTGGCCTGGAAAACTGCGAGCTGGCTTAGATTACTTTAAAAAGCCCTACCAACTTGATAAAAATGGTGACGTATCCATTGGTCATTTCTTTAAATACCATTTGGGACAAGAAATGATGGATAAGCTCATCGAACCACTATTGGCTGGTATCTATGGTGGCGATATTTATAAAATTAGTCTATTGTCTACGTTCCCTCATTTTATTCAAGTAGAACAAAAATATGGGAACATGGTAAAAGGTATGATGGCTGCTAAGATGGGCCACTCCAAAGCGGGGGTTACTAAAGCGGCTAAAGGTGCTGTTGCTGAAGGTGATGTACCGCGTGCAGGTAAAGGGACTATGACAGACCGTCAATTTGAAGGTCATGAAGCGAAGTCTACTAAATCACAGGTAGATATAGCAAGCCGTAAGGGCACTGCCGCTCAATCTGGCATGTTCCGTCAATTGACAGGTGGTCTTGAAAGCGTTATCACTGCCATCGTTGAAGCCATGCCTAGCAATGTAACACTGCATACCGGTGCATTAGTATCTGATATTCGCTATACTGATGGTCAATATGCATTAGATATTGTAAAACAAAATGCAGATCAAGTTACTGCTAATGCAAATCAACTCATTATCTGTACACCGCCGGCAACGTATAGCCAATGGTTCAAGGATGATGCAGGGTTTGACTTCTTGCGCTCCATGGAGCAATCCAGTTGTGCTATTGCCATCATGGCCTTTGATAAAAGTACCTTTGATGGTGAATTGAAAGGCTCTGGTTTGTTGATTACACGCAACACAGATACACCGCTCACTGCATGTACCATCCTTAATCAAAAGTGGCCACAAACAACGCCTGACGATAAGATTGTATTGCGCGTCTTTATTGGCAAACCTGGCAATGATGTAGTAGAACATCTCAATGATGAGGAACTTTCAGAATTAGCGGTAAAAGAAATTCAACGCATTATGAATTTTTCCGCACAACCTGAATGGGTTCGCATTAACCGTCTCATTCATTGTATGCCGCAATATAATGTGGGCCATCGTGCCGGCATTACATCCGTGCGTGAACATGTGACAAAACACTATCCAAACCTACATCTTATTGGTACGCCATTTGATGGCATCGGTATTCCTGATGGTGTAAAACAAGCGAAAGAACTCGTACAGTCTATTGTGGATAGTAATGAAAACTAATATTAATAAATAATTATAAGAAAAGACTCCATATGCTATAATAGTATATGGAGTCTTTTCGATTCTTAAAGTAATAGAAATATATCATTTTAATATAATCACCATAGATAGGAGTGATCACAATGGGAAAAGCAATCCCTACAGTAGAAGGTTGGCATAGCCAACACATGGTATTTGCCATGGATTTCAGCGCATGGAACTGTTTTACAGCTGAAGAAAAAGCAGAAGCGCGCAACGAATTAAAAGCATTTTTAGCGGATCTTGAAGCTAAACATCAAGCTAAAGAAGGTAGCTATGCATTCTATGATTGCAATGGCGCAAAAGGGGACTTGATCCTATGGATCCTTGGTCCATCCCTTGAATACTTGGCGCAAGTAGAACGCAAGTTCCGTCGCCTCGCTATTGCAAGCGTATTAGTCCAAACATATTCCTATACATCTGTAACAGAAGTAAGTGCTTACGTTAAAGCTAAACTCGATACAGAAGAAGTTAACCAAAAACTATATCCTCATGTACCTCGCGATAAATACATTTGCTTCTATAACATGAGTAAAAAACGCGAAGGCGATGATAACTGGTTCATGCTACCACCTCAAGAACGCGGCATGTTGATGAAATCTCATGGTGAACTTGGTAAAACATATTTAGACGTTCTATCTGAATTCACTACAGGTGGCTGCGGCTTAGACGATTGGGAATGGGGCATTACTATTTTCAGTAACGACGACATCCAATTCAAAAAAATCGTATACGATATGCGCTTTGAAGTAGCCAGTGCAAAATACGGCATCTTCAGCGACTTCTACGTTGGTACCATCATCGACGATGCACTACTAGAAGAAATCTTTGGATAATAAATAAAGGGACTGCTTAGCAGTCCCTTTATTCTAATTTGACGATATATATCTTTATCTCTATAATATAAATAGATAGTCAGACGAGTAGGAACGTCAGGCGCATCTCAAAAAAATGAATTATCTAGGAAATGGCCTTTCTGTTTATCTAATTACCCATGATAACGGAGGGCTATTTGCTTTTTTTGAGGCAAATAAGCGCTATAATATGAAGGCTATAATTTTGAACAGAAAATTTGCTGTATGCACTGTACTTATACTGCGTAAAATATAATTCACTATGTTTGAGTAGCTTATCCATAACTATATTTTTATAAAAGAAAACCCCGCATCGATCCGATTTACGAGGTTCTCCATTCACTCTTAGATAACAGAAACTATAATTTACATTCCTTAAAATGCTAATACACATCTAATTTTTAATAAAAGAACTCCCTCATAAAATCCGACTTGCGGGTTCAAGGCCTATGGCCGCAGAACCAAATCGCATGGAGGATTGTTGAGGGAGTCTTTTATTACCTTATTGAGTTGTAAATTATAGTTTCTGTTACACCTTATACGTTCATGTTTGCGCTTTTACGCACATAGAACCAGTAGCATACTGCTACAGTTACGATGTTGAAGGCTAACAATACAGCGAAGGCTGGATGGATATTACCAAACATGGAATATACAAAGCCG
>CAKPSA010000015.1 GCA_934183145.1 uncultured Veillonella sp. | reverse complement strand
AGAACGATCATCTTCCTCTATTGCCATTTCAAGCATTACATTAGCATCTTCAATATCACTAACAAGTTGTTTGTAGCTTTCTACAGCATTTTTTAACTGTGTGGCTTCTTGAGAAATCTCACGGGCCTTATCTGGATCATCCCAAAATGTAGGGTCGCTCATTTGCACATCTAGTGTAAAGATTCGATCTTCTTTCTGAGCGATGTTAAAGTGAATCCCTCATTCCATAAATACGTTCTTCTAGATTAGAAATAATAGGTTTTAAATCTTCTAACAATTTATGTTCACCACCTTTAACTTATTAGCTTATTACATCGATAAACTATCACCTTAATAAAATAGAAAAATGGCCGTTGCCCAGAAGGAAATCCCATTGAGCAACGTGCCATTCACAAATCTTAATCTATGTTTTGTGGCTCCAACACATCTTCATGATGGGGTTGTGCACCTTCTAAGTGGTCAACTGGTTCTTCAATTTCTTGAATCAATTGTGCACGAATTTTGTACAAGGCCATGATTGTTTCATCTTGGATAGCAGCAATCATGTTTTGGAACATATCAAAGGCTTCAAATTTATATTCCACCAATGGATTTTTTTGGCCATATGCACGAAGGCCGATACCTTCACGCAACATATCCATATTATCCAAATGTTCCATCCATTTGTTATCAACAACGCGCAACATAATAGCCTTTTCAAGCTGGCCAAACATAGCATCACCAAGCATATCAACACGATCTTGATACTCAGCATGAGCAATTTCAAGCAAGCGTTCTAATAATTCTTGACGACTATATTCTTCCATATCTTGAGGAGTCATAATATCTTCGGTTAAGAAATATTGACTCAAGTGCTTGTAGAGACCTTCGTAATCCCATTCTTCTGGATATAGTTTTTCATCTGCATAAGCATCTACAGATTCAGTAACAAGTTTATCAATCATTTCATTGATTGTGTCACGTAAGGACTCATTACGTAAAATACGACGACGTTGTTCGTATAATACTTCACGTTGTTGATTCATAACATCATCATACTCGAGTACATATTTACGAATATTATAGTTATGATCTTCTACTTTCTTTTGAGCACGTTCAATTGATTTAGTAATCAAAGAATGCTCAATAGGTTCATCCTCTTCCATGCCAAGTTTATCCATGATGCCTGTAATATTATCGGCACCAAAGATACGCATTAAATCATCTTCTAAGGATAAGAAGAATTGGGAGGAACCTGGGTCACCTTGACGACCAGCACGACCACGCAACTGATTATCGATACGGCGACTTTCATGACGTTCAGTACCTAAGATGGCCAAGCCACCTAATTCAGGTACACCTTCACCTAATGTAATATCAGTACCACGACCAGCCATGTTTGTAGCAATTGTTACCATGCCCATTTGACCAGCATCGGCAACAATTTCTGCTTCTTTTTCATGATGTTTAGCATTCAATACTTTATGTGGTACGCCTGCACGTAATAACATATCTGAAAGCTCTTCAGATTGTGTAATAGATGTAGTACCAATCAAGATAGGTTGACCAGTTTGATGGCGTTCTACAGCATTACGTACTACGGCACGATATTTAGCTGCCTTAGTTTTAAAGATTTGATCTGGCAAATCTACACGGGCTAATGGTTTATTTGGAGGAATAGGTAATACTTCCAAACCGTAAATATCGATGAATTCTTTTTCCTCAGTCTTAGCTGTACCAGTCATACCAGCAAGCTTTTTATACATACGGAAATAGTTTTGGAATGTAACGGAAGCCAATGTTTGACTTTCACGTTCAACCTTCAAACCTTCTTTAGCTTCTATTGCTTGATGTAAGCCATCAGAATAACGACGACCAAACATCAAACGGCCTGTAAATTCATCGACGATAACAACTTCACCATCTTTAACTACGTAATCTGTATCGCGATGCATCATAGCATAAGCACGTAGAGATGCGCCAAGTAGATGGTTTAACTCGATGTTTTCAGCATCATACAAGTTTTCAACACCAAGCATTTTTTCCACTTTTGCGATACCAGAATCAGTAGGTGCAATAGTCTTTTGTTTTTCATCAATTGTATAGTCTTCATCTTTTACAAGATGAGGAACAATTTTAGCTAACTTATAGTAATTATCTGTGGAACGTTGACCAGGACCAGAAATAATTAATGGAGTTCTCGCTTCATCGATAAGAATAGAGTCAACTTCATCGACAATTGCATAATTTAATGGACGTTGTACCATTTGAGATACATCAGATACCATGTTATCGCGCAAATAGTCAAAACCAAACTCATTATTTGTACCATATGTAATATCGCAGGCATATGCTTCTTTACGTTGGTTAAAATCGAGATTAGCTACAATAAGACCTGTAGAAAGGCCTAAGAAGTTGTATAAACGACCCATTTGTTCGCTATCGCGAGTAGCCAAATAATCATTTACTGTAACAACATGTACACCTTCACCTGTCAATGCATTTAGATATACTGGTAATGTAGCAACTAATGTTTTACCTTCGCCAGTACGCATTTCTGCGATATTACCTCTATGAAGGCAGATACCACCTATCAACTGCACATCGAAATGACGCATACCTAACACGCGTTTAGATGCTTCACGAACTACAGCAAATGCTTCTGGTAAAATGTCGTCTAACGTTTCCCCTTTTTGCAAACGACGTTTAAACTCATCTGTTTTTGCTACTAAGTTAGCATCACTTAATTTAACATAATTCGGTTCAATTTCATTAATATGATCAGCAATAGCACGCATTTTTTTGATTTCTTTTGCGTTATTATTGCCTAATAGCCTTTGTAAAAAGCTTAACAAACAAATCACTCCTCTATAGGACATCTTACATTATTTTATCTAATTTATTATAACGAAAATGCCTTGAATAGTCAAAGAATTCAAGGCATTTCACGATTATTTATAGCATTTTATAAAAAAGGTGGATGACTCAAAATGGTCATCCACCTTGGTATAATAATCGGCTGATTTAAAAGTAGAAAGGAGTTAGGATTATTGTCAGCCGATATTATAGGTTATTGTAATTCTGGCTCAATCAAACCATAGAATCCATCATGTCTGCGATACACTACGTTCATCGATTCTGTTTCAGCATTGAAGAACATAAAGAAGTCATGACCAATAAGATTCATTTGCAAGATAGCTTCTTCTACATCCATAGGACGTACAGCAAAGTGTTTGCGTTTTACAACTTCGATCGTTTCCTCTTCTACAGGAGCTGGCAAAGCTTCTGGATGGAAAGCCTCTTGTTTTTTGAAACGTTTTGCCAAACGAGTTTTATGTTTATGGATTTGACGTACAATCTTGTCTATTACTAAATCAATAGCTGCATACATATCATCGTTTGTTTCTACACCGCGAAGAACAATTTTATCAACGAAGCATGTAAGTTCAACAGTAGATTTATCTTTAACAACGGATAAAACCGCTTGTGCATCTAACTCATCATCGAAGTAACGAGTTAATTTGCTCAATCTTTTTTCGATGTATGCTCTTAGAGCATCTGTCACTTCAATGTTTTTACCTCTGATTGCTACTTTCATAAGTCAACACCCTTTCTAAAAATCATCCACGAGATACGAGTGTGTAGTATTTTTTACTTATCTCTCGTGTTATATTTAGTATTTCTACATCGACCTATAAAACTCCTCTTTTTTTCAGAAAAATTTTTATATTTTTTGCAGAAATATAAATATTATTCACTGTAACAATCAAAAAACTCCGATATCATGCGATACCGGAGTTTTGTTATATGTTGCTTTTATGTATTTTTTGGTATGTGATTACGCTTTTACAACGTTAGCAGCTTGAGGGCCACGGTTACCATCAACGATATCAAACTCTACATTTTGACCTTCTGTCAAAGATTTGAAACCTTCGTCTTGGATCGCAGAGTAATGTACGAATACATCGCTACCGTCTTCACGTTCAATAAAACCATAACCTTTTTCTGCGCTGAACCATTTTACTTTACCTAACATGGTAACATCCTCCTAAAAATATATATATTGTCTTACTGTCTTGCACTACACTTGTATCATAACACAGCATGTATAAAATATCAAACAATAATATTAACACTTTTAATGAATATACAAGTATGTCCTATCCACAACTTCGCACAAAAAAATAAATAAAAACCCTTTATTTATCTATATTATAAATATTTGCGAACAGCATATAAAATTATTACATAATTTTATAATCATAAATATATATGAATTAAAAATTATTACTTTAAAATATACATGTATAAAATATTTATATATCACAAATATTTATAGCAATAATCGTATTTTATAGATTAAGAAATCTTTAAAAGAGCTTATTTGCAAGGCTTAAACAGATGCGACCAAAATAAGTCATCAAATATATTAATAGGTATAAACCAATTTACATATCATGAAATTTAATATCTACAAATTTAGTTACCTTTAAAAATAATAAAAAAGGAAGCAAATTCCGAACTCAAGAATTTACTTCCTTTCATGTTAGAAAAGATTATTATAAAATTTTCGATAAGAAAAGTTTTGTTCTATCATTTGTTGGAGTATCAAATACCTTTTCAGGAGTATCGTCTTCCAAGATTAATCCACCGTCAACAAATAATACACGGTCAGCTACTTCTTTGGCAAAGCCCATTTCATGAGTAACGATAACCATCGTCATTCCTTCTTCTGCTAGAGATTTCATTACATCTAGAACTTCACGAACCATTTCAGGATCGAGTGCAGATGTAGGTTCATCAAATAGCATAACTTTTGGTTTCATCGCTAGAGCACGGGCAATAGCCACACGTTGCTTTTGACCACCAGATAAAGAATCAGGATATGCATTAGCCTTATCACCTAACCCTACACGATCAAGTAAAGCTTGTCCAATTTTCTTAGCTTCATCACTAGATGTTTTACGTACCTTAGTTTGAGCTAGTGTAAGGTTCTCCATTACAGTCATATGCGGGAAAAGATTAAAGTTTTGGAATACCATCCCCACTTCAGCACGAACTTCATTGAGTTTAGACTTATCAGATAAATCCATACCATCTACAATTACCTTGCCAGACGTAGGCTCTTCTAAATAATTCATAGTACGCAACACCGTACTTTTACCAGAACCAGATGGACCTATAATAACAACAACTTGACCTTGTTCTATATGTAAATCGATGCCCTTTAATACTTCATTTTTACCAAAGGATTTATGTACATTTTCTAATTTAATCATTTAATGCTATATTTCCTTTCAAGGTAACCAACCAATTGTGAAATCGTTACTGTCATAATAAGGTAAATAACAGCAACTGTACCCCAGATTTCAAAGGATGCATATGTTTTTGCAATAATCAATTGACCACGACGTGTCAATTCTTCGAAACCAATTACAGAAACCAAGGAAGAGTCTTTCAACATAGCGATGAATTCATTACCCAATGGCGGGATAATTGCTTTAAAAGCTTGTGGCATGATGATGTAGCGCATAGTTTGACCCCAAGTTAAACCAAGAGATCGACCTGCTTCCATTTGGCCTTTATCGATAGATTGAATACCAGCACGGAAGATTTCAGACACATATGCACCAGAGTTAATACTACATGCGGTAACTGCTGCAATAAATGGATCAATACGTTGTCCTGTAATCATTGGCAATGCAAAATAAATCAAGAAGATTTGTACCAATAGTGGTGTACCACGAATGATATCTACATAACATTTTGCTAATAATCTAACTACAGTAAATTTAGATAAATTTGCTAAGGCTACTAATAAACCAATAAAGAAACCACAGCCAACAGACATAGCTGTAATTTCAACGGTTACAAGTGCACCTTGTAATAAGAGCGGTAAATTATCCGCAATTAAACCCCAATTAAAACTCATAATCTCTCCTATTATTTAAATTCTACCACTACTGGCATATCAGCAGGTGCATCTACATTAAACCATTTTTTATATAATGTATTAAATTCACCATCAGCCTTCATATCGGCAATTGCTTTATTAATTTGTTCTTGCAAGTCTTTATTATCTTTATTAATTGCTATGCCCAAATATTCTTTTGTATTTGGATATGCCATAAATTTAATGTGTTGATCTGGATGTTTAGTACTGTAATATTGAGCCACAGGCAAATCAATAACAGTTGCATCAGCTCCACCATTTTGTAATTCTAACAAAGCTTCATTACTATGGTCAAACTCTTTTACAGTAGTCCCTTCGATTTTATGTGCTAAATCTGCACCAGTAGTACCTAATTGAGCTGCAATTTTTTTACCTTTAAGATCATCAAGAGATGTGATGTTTGCACCATCTTTATATACTACAGCAAGGGCATTTTCATAGTACGGAGAAGAGAACAATACTTTTTCACTTCTAGCTTTTGTAATTGTCATACCAGATGCTGCTACATCAATATCATGTGTATTTAGTGCTGGAATCAAAGCATCAAATGCAACATTTTTAAGTTCCACATCCTTATTAAGACGTTTACCAATTGCACGAATAAGTTCAATATCAAAACCAGTATAATCTTGAGTTTTCTCATCTTTAAACTCAAATGGAACAAATGTAGCATTAGTACCAACTATTAGTTTGTTAGAAGTTGTTTGAGAGGAAGAGCCACATCCGCCAATAACCGTACCGGCCATTACTAACATAAAACCACCAATGATTAATTTCTTTAGTTTACTATTTAACATCAAATCATCCTCATTTACTTAACTAACTATTTTTATTACACTAGTATATCACTTAGTATAAATATGTCAATAATTTTGTATAGAAATCTTTTAAATATCAATTAATCACTATATTTATATTTTATTTTTATGCACTTATTGAATATTTATAACATAAATGTATAAAAACTTTCCCATAAGAATCGGATTTACCACCATTTTTAAATATACAGATGTATAAAAAGAAAAAAGCACATGAGAAAAGCCTCATGTGCCCGTATACGGCTGACCTGGTCTTTGCCCCCACACTCGCCTGCTGGAGGGTTCGCTCATAAGTCCGAGACTCCCCACTACTACCCCTCTCGGTTTTACCGGCAGGACTTACACCTAAGCCGCACCATGCTCACAACCCCTTGGGTTGCTTATGTGGATCGTTTTGCCTGCGACTGGCATCGACTTTCAACCACAGACCCGTATAGACGTATTATAAAGAATAACCTAATTCATGTCTAGATTTATAAAGATATATAGTTTAGCAAAATACACAAAATCTATTACTATATCGAACATAATAACGTTTATTTCTCATTTGTATGAGAATAAATTTTGCAACCCTTTTTTCGTATGTATAGAAAATTGTCATAGAAAAACTAAAATATTCTTCATATTACTTTAATATTTATAAAATTAATATTTTTAAGTACTATATTTAGTACATTCTCAAAATGTCAATTATTTTTTGTATGCTAAATATGAATACAATATATATAATAGAACATACGTATCATACACAAAATATTATTTATGGTGTATAATTTGTATACTATTAAATAAGAACGGCCTAAAGTTGTACGATATGAACATAAGTACGAGGGGTTGTACCATATGTTCTACATGTTAGTTAAAGGGGTTTATTATGTTTATGTTATCATTAATGCAACCATCTGGGTTGTACGAACTGGAGAAGGACAGTTTAGAAGCCATTAGTGCTCAGCTCTTGCAGATGATACAAATGAAAAGCTATCATCTGTACACGCATTCTATCCAGGTTTCAAACTATGCAGTTAGTATCGCTGCTAAAATGGGTCTACCATTAAATGAAATTGAGCAAATTCGCCATGCAGCTTTACTCCATGACGTAGGGCTATTAATGGTACCAAATGCATTAATTCAAAAATCTCCATATCTCAATAAACAAGAAATGTCTAAGTATAAGCAACATGCTGCAAGTGGTGCCAATATGATTGAAAACTACCCTTGTTGCCAACAAATCTTGCCTTATATTCGGTACCACCATGAAAAATGGGATGGCTCTGGTTACCCTAAACATTTGCGTGGTGCAAATATCCCACTAGGGGCTAGAATCATTGCTGTTGCGGATTATTACGATACAACTGTTAATCCATCCACAGAGTTTTGGGCAAAAACAAAAGCAAAAGCAAAAGAAGAACTCTTTAGTGCGTCTGGTTCCCTTTTCGATCCAGATGTAGTAAAAGCATTTATCGATGTTTTAGGCTAATATTATAATTAAGCGTTCACCATAAGGTGGACGCTTTTTCTATATATTTAAAAACTACCGCTAGCTAGTGTCAAGCCATCAAGTCTACTAGGATTATAAGACCTAAGAACCTTTGCTACAGATTCTATTGTTGCCCCTGTAGTGTAAATGTCATCGACAATTAAAATACGCTTTTGGGATACATCAATATCTTTGTACTCTGCTTTAATTACAAAAGCATTATCTATATTTTGATATCGTTCTTTATGTGTTAATGACCACATATCATTAGTAGTATCAAACTTATATATACAATCAAACCATTCAAAATATGGTTTATCAATTTTACCTAGTGCATATGCCCATTTCTTAAAAAATAAATCAACCTGATTATAGCCTCTCTTTTTCTTCTTAGTCTCACTTGAAGGTACGGGAACTATATAATCATATATAGTTTTACAATTGCCATTTACAATATTAAACTCATCATATTTCATGTAAAAGTTGTACGATGCTAAAAAAGGAGCAGCCCCTTTGGACTGCTCCTTTTTTTCATTAAATTTTACATCGTATATCATAGACTTTAGACCACCACGATAATCCGCCAGTACACATACATCATCTACATAATGCAAAAATTTTTGTGGCACGTGACGAATATGTAATAGATCTTTAAAACAAGTTTCACACCAATCCCCTTGCGTTGCTACAGAAGTCCCACAGTGAGGACATACAGGTGGAAATAGGAAATCCCAAAGACTCATTACGAATCACATCTCCCTTGTAGTCGTTCTTTAAACAATGTATATCGTTCGTCAGCATTTACGGTACGTACAGCACGTTCTATGGCACTTGTAGTACCCACAATTATAACCTTCCGTTTTGCACGCGTAACAGCTGTATACAACAAATTGCGTTGTAACATACCACCATAACGTGGAACAAATGGAATGATAACTACACCATATTCACTACCTTGGCTCTTATGAACCGTAATAGCATAAGCAGGCATAATCATATGCGCTTCATCAATAGGTAGACGAACCTCTTTATGGATAAAACGGATACAAATATCGGTCCGTGTAATAGCGTAAATTACACCAATTTCACCATTAAACACTTCTAATTCATAGTCGTTAAGGATTTGAATAACCTTATCTCCTACCCTATAGGTAATGCCGTTGACACGTGCTTCACCCTTTAAGCTATCTGGTGGATTTACTGCTTGTTGAACATATTGAGATATCAAAGCACTCCCTGCTTCACCACGTCGCATAGGAGAAATAATTTGAATATCTAATTCATCCTCTACATGCTCTTGTTCTCGCTTATACACATCGATGATAGCTTTCATCATCATATCGTAAGACTTAACAGGTATAAAGGAAAACTCTTCACTTACACTATCCAGATTTGGCATTTCACCACGGTTAATCGCATAGGCGCTTTCGACAATAGTATTACCAGAACTTTGTCGATAAATCTGATTAAGTCGTGTATAAGGAACACAATCACTATCAAGTAAGTCTTTTAATACAAAACCAGCACCAATAGGTGGTAATTGATCAACGTCACCGACAATAATGACATGAGCTTCCTTTGGAATGGCCGCCATTAAAGAATAGAATAACCGTACATTGAGCATAGATGCTTCATCAATGATAATAACATCTATATCTAATGGATCATCTTCATTCTTCGTAAAGTCGTAAGAATCACTGCCTTGAACAGGTACTAGCAATCTATGAATCGTAGTAGCCTCAAATTCGGTTGCCTCTGTAAGTCGTTTAGCTGCACGTCCCGTAGGAGCACAAAGAATAATGCGCCCTAGTCCACCCAGTTGGAAGCCCTTTACTAATGCCTTAATAATCGTCGTTTTACCAGTACCAGGTCCACCAGTTATAAGGGAAAACTTTTCAAAGAAGGATAGCTGTATAGCCTCTTTTTGGGCGTCCCCAAATGTAATATGATTATCAGCTTCAAATTTTTCTATAAAGCTAGGAATATCAAGAGATATCGGATCTGCTTCTAATAAGAAATCTTTTGTATAATGAACGCTTTCTACTTCAGACACGTACATTTCTGGAGGGTAAATATATAGGATATCTTCATAATATGTACTATATAACGCACCTTGCTCCAAGAGGCTTTCAATAAAGTTAGCAATATCATCTACATCAGTTTGTAATAGATCATCTAAACGACCAATAAGTTGATCAACAGGCAAACATGTATGCCCTTGATTATCCAAACTGCGCAAAATCCATTCTAAACCTGCTTCTAAACGACGCATATCACTACCGGTAATACCCAAGTGTTCTGCTAGCGTATCAGCGGTACCAAAAAGCATGTCTGGAGCCACACGTAACAAGGTATACGGATTATCCTCAATAACAGCAACAGACTGAACACCGTAATAGGTATATACAGTGCGACTCCATTTAGAAGAGATATGATGACTTTCAAAAAAATGATTTAAATCAGATAAAATCCCTTCACCAAGTAAGGTATTGAATAATTCATCCTTAACACTCTTTCGAAGTCCAGGAACATCTTTAATCTCTTCGGGACGTTCCTCTCGTAAAACCTCTAAAATACGGATACCAAAATACTCGAGAACCTTTTCTACAGACTTTTCACCAAAACCTTTAATACCTAAATTCAATAAATACGTTTTGGCAGCCCCCATGTTATCAGGTTTTAATTTTTCTACACTAGTAGCGTCAAATTGACGACCGTATTTTTCATGCTCTACATAACGGCCTCGGACTTCGATATCCTCCCCTTCTTTAGGAGACTCAAATTTACCAGTACAAGTAATGTATTCCTCATTATAATCTTTAAGGACAAACACGCAATATGTACGTTGTGTATTCTCATATATAGTTCGGTATACAAATCCTCGTATGGCGTCCATTATTTCTCCGTATTAGGCAAAGCTTCAATAATTTCTTGTACCGCATCGGTAATGCTACCTTCATTACCAATCTTGATATGAGCCACTTCTTCGTATAAAGGGTATCGTTCTTCATATACATTAAAGATATACTCGATACTTTCTTTTACAAGTGGACGAATTTCAAGATCCAAATCATCTAAAATATGATTTACATCGCGGTTAACAAATACAACAAGACCATTATTGCGCATTAACTTTACTGTTTTGTCATAGGTAACCGTACCACCACCGGTAGCAATAACAGATGGCTTATTATGAATTAATTCTTTAATCGTGTTATATTCATATTCGCTAAAAGCATCTTTACCATCATAAATAAAGATTTTTTGAACAGATTTACCTACTTTATCTTGAATTGTTTGATCTAAGTCGTAAAAATCTCGGCCCAATTCTTTAGCTAGCATTTTACCAACTGTAGTCTTACCAGCACCTGGCATACCAATGAGGAAAATATGCTTATGCATATGCTCTTTTAAGAACTCATTGCTCATAGATACAACAGTTTTTATATAATTTTCAATATAAGGTGCTAACGTTTTGTCCTTACAATTTTCAGTATGCAAAGTAATAATGCTTGCATCACGCGCTTCATCTACTAACGGTAAATGATGTTCATCCTTATATTTACCAATTTCTTTAATTAAAGATAGTCTTTTTTCAAATTCAGAGACTAGTACAGCATCAATGCTGTCAATTTGTTTGCGAGCTTCTTTAATATCCATGAGAACCCCCTTATTATACTTTAGCCAAGACAGCTAAAGCCTGTTCTTCATCTACCTTCATTTGATCAATAAGATCTTGTAAGTTATTAAATTTAACTTCTCCTCTAAGATAGGAAATAAATTGTACAATTACTTCTTTCCCATATATATCTTGGTCAAAGTTAAACACATGTACTTCACATCTATGGTACTGATTTTTAAACGTAGGATTATCCCCAATATTACCTACCCCATCATACCAAGTACCATCGATACAAACGCGATTAGCGTATACTCCATCTGGAGGTGTAGCCATTTCATTAGGAAGTAATAGATTTAAAGTAGGAAATCCTAATGTACGACCTCGTTGATCACCTTTTATAACAGTCCCTTTAAATTGGAATGGTCTTCCAAGCCAATGTGTGGCATCTTCTAAACGCCCTTCACGAATGGCTTTTCTAATTTCAGTACTTGAAATAGGTGTACTAAGTCCATCACAAGGCAATAAAGGCTGCACCAAAACTTGTATATGCTTATCCGCTAATACTTGTTGCATATATTCTGGATTACCAAGACCTTTTGCACCAAATGTAAAGTTTTCACCAATTACGATAGCAGCAACATTCATATCTGTACAAAGAGCTCCTAAAAAATCATCAGCACTCATTTTTAGTAACTCTTCAGTCATAGGCAATCGTAAGATATAATCTACATTCAAATCTTCAAGAACGGAATCCATAATCTCTTCTTGAATGACCCGTTTTGGCACGCGATCTGGATGTAGTATAGTTAGCGGATGATGTTCAAAGGTAATGATTATACTAACACCATTAACTGCTATTGCCTCATCAACGGCCTTGCGTATGACTCGTTGATGACCTCGATGAATACCATCAAAGGTACCTAGGGCATATACTTTTGTATCTTTGATTTGACGCAGCTCATCAAACGAATGTATTTGCTTCATACTTATCCTTCAATAAAAATATTTTTATCCACCTTCAAAGAGTGGTTAGTTCGTTTCATAATCCCTATAAATCCATGAGGACCATAGGCTCTATAATAATGTTCTGGTTCTGTAAAAGAAAACTCCCTACTAATAGGTAGTTCCTTACCTTGCACCATCATCTTTAATTGTACACTATTTACCGTCACTTTTGAAAGATGAGAAACGGCTGTATCCGTTGGTAATAATAGGCTTTCACCATGAATCATCAATTCCTCAGCCATTTTAGCAGAATCTATATCAAATGGCCCAACCTGGGTACGTGCCAAGGATGTCATGGTTCCTGGTATACCTAATGAAACACAAATATCACGCAATAATGAACGAATATAGGTACCTCCAGAACAAGTTACACGAACTGTAAAATAAGGAAATCCATACGCTATAAGCTCAATATGTTTAATATGAATCTGACGTAATGGCAATTCTACGGGAATCCCTTTACGAGCATATTCATAAGCACGGATACCATTTATCTTAATAGCAGAATATTTTGATGGTCTTTGATCTTGAATACCAATAAAGGTTTTCAATGTATTAACTAATTCATCAAAGGTTGGTTTTACCATAGTATCAGAAAGTTCTGAACTTTGAATCGATTCATTCAATAAAACACCATCTCTCAATGCCATATCTTTATCAGGTAATACCGGTTGTCCAGAACTATCCTCAGTATCTGTAAAGGTACCAAATTTACATTCTGCTACATAAGTTTTATCGAATCCATCCGTGTACTCGATGAGTCGCGTAGCCTTACCAAGAAATATGGGTAAGACACCATAAGCCATAGGATCTAAAGTACCACTATGACCAATGCGCTTCTCTTTTAAAATGCGACGACAAATGGCAACAGCATCATGACTTGTAATACCAGGAGGTTTTAAAAATGGTAAAATGCCATCCATTACTTAATCACCTCAATAAGAGCTTGTTTCGCTTCTTGTAATGGTAAATTAATCGTACATCCAGAAGCTCGAATATGACCGCCACCGCCAAAATGGCTAGCTATAGCATTCACATCAGTACCTTTAGATCGTAAACTTATCCGTGTTCTGTCGTCGGATTCAGCTTTTAATAAAATAGCTATATCAACAGTATCCACATTTCTAATAATATCTACAAAGCCATCTGTGTCATCTCCAAGAATGGTCATAGCCTCACGATTCAACTCGATGGTAGCTACTGTATTATCTTTGTAGAACTCAATAGTCTGCATAACTTGTTTTGTTAATTCTAAACGACTAGCAGACACAGCTTCAATCGTTTCAGAAATAACATTAGGTCTAGCACCGGCAGCTACACATTTGGCAGCCATTTCTAAAGTATTGGCAGTTGTATTGCTAAACTTAAAGAATCCACAGTCTGTAGCAATAGCCATATATAGCGCAGTGCCCATAGACTCAGTGATAGGCCAATTCCATTTTGTACATAAGTCGGTAACGATTTCACCAGTAGCAGCAAAGTCAGGCTTTAAATATAGATGATCCGCAAATTCTGTATTAGAAATATGGTGGTCTATATTAAAAATAGGTGCACTCCATAGTGCACCTACTTTGCCAATTCGCTCATACGTGCTAGCATCCAATACCATTAGCATATCAATATCAACAGGGTTTGTTTCAAAATACGCTACATCATGGATGTGGTCCGTATATCGTAAGAATGAGTACTTCTCAGGAACTACATCATCCACTACCATATATACAGTTTTACCTTGCCCTACAAGGGCTTCGTAAAAGGCCACCATGGACCCGATAGCATCGCCATCAGGTCTAACATGGACGGTTAGCATAATAGAATTAGCTTCACACAGAGCCATATGTAATTGATTAATAGTAATCTTACTCATGTTCTGTATCCTTTGTGTTAATTTTTTTCTTCGTCCTTTTTGATTTCATTCAAAAGGGATTCAATATGCATGCTATAGTCTAAAGACGTATCCTTATCAAAGGTGATAGAAGGAATGTGGCGCAATTTCAATACCTTGCCGAGCTCAGTACGAATATGACCAGCAGCATGCTTTAAAGCGATAAGAGTATCTTCTTTTTCCTTATCGGAACCAAACAAAGAAACGTAAATCGTAGCTTCTCGTAAATCACCTGTTACATGAACATCGGTAATGGTAGTGAAGCCAATACGTGGATCTTTCAATCCGCGCATCAACATTTGACTTACCTCTTGTTTGATAAATTCTTGTAATTTTCTGACACGAACGTCACTCATATTAACCTCCTACATTTGAGGTGCAATTTCTTCCATCAAGTATGCTTCGATTACATCGCCTTCCTTGATGTCGCGGTAACCTTCTAAGGAGATACCACATTCGAAGGATGTTTTAACTTCTTTTACTTCGTCTTTGAAACGACGTAAGGAGTCAACCTTACCTTCAAATACTACAATACCATCACGGATCAAACGTACTTCAGAGTCGTTAGTAATACGACCTTCTGTTACATAAGAACCGGCAACGATAGCTTTAGGTGTAGAGATAACTTGACGCACCTCTGCACGACCAACGACAACCTCTTTGAATTGAGGCGCCAACATACCACGCATCGCGGACTCAACGTCATTGATAGCATCGTAGATTACGCGATATGTACGAAGGTCAACTTTTTCATTTTCTGCAGCACGACGAACATTAGCATCAGGACGTACATTGAAGCCCATAACGATAGCATTAGATGCAGAAGCCAACATAATATCTGACTCGTTGATAGCACCTACTGCAGCATGAACGATAACAATACGTACTTCTGGATTTTTAATACCTTCTAGGGATTGACGTAATGCTTCTACAGAACCTTGAACGTCTGCTTTAATGATGATGTTAAGATCTTTTAACTCACCTTGTTGAATTTGGTTGAAGATATCATCCAATGTAACCTTATGAGTTGCTTGTAATTCTTGAACACGTTGTTTTGCAATACGTTTTTCTGCAATAGCACGTGCTTCATTATCATCCATACCATTGATGATTTCACCAGCTTGTGGCACTTCGGAGAAGCCCAAGATTTCTACTGGCATAGATGGACGAGCTACTTTTACCTTTTCGCCACGTTCATTTGTCATAGCACGAACTTTACCATATGCAGTACCAGCAAGTACGGTATCACCTACACGAAGGGAACCTTTTTGTACTAATACTGTACATACAGCACCACGACCTTTATCAAGTTGAGCCTCGATAACTACGCCGTAAGCTTTACGGTTAGGGTTAGCTTTTAATTCCATAACTTCTGCTACGAGCAAGATATTTTCGAGCAAGTCGTCGATACCTTGTTTTTGTTTAGCAGATACTGGAACCATGATTACATCGCCGCCCCATTCTTCTGGTAAAAGGCCATGTTCAGACAATTGTTGTTTAACATGGTCTGGGTTAGCACCTGGTTTATCCATTTTGTTGATAGCAACAATAATTGGTACATCCGCAGATTTAGCATGGTTAATGGCTTCAATAGTTTGAGGCATTACACCATCATCAGCAGCTACTACAAGAACTGCGATATCTGTAGATTTAGCACCGCGAAGACGCATAGCTGTAAACGCTTCATGGCCTGGAGTATCAAGGAATGTAATTTTATTATCGTTGTAACGAACTTGGTAGGCACCGATATGTTGAGTGATACCACCTGCTTCGCCAGCTGTAACATTAGTTTGACGAATTACGTCCAATAAGGATGTTTTACCATGGTCAACGTGGCCCATGATAGTTACTACTGGTGGACGAGGTTTCAATGTTTCTGGTGCATCTTCAATTTCAATAACATCTGTAGGGTCTTCTTCAGGTTCTACTTCTGTTACAGTTACACCGAATTCTTCAGCTACGATAGTAGCTGTATCAACATCAACCTCTTGGTTAATGCTAGCCATAACACCTAAAAGCATCAATTTTTTGATGATTTCAGATACTTCACGGCCCATTTTTTCAGCTAGTTCTTTAACAGTTAAAGGACCAGACAATTCGATTTCTGTAGCAATCGCTGCTTCAGCCTTACGTTCAGCCTCAGCTTTTTGTTGTAAATATTGTTCGTTACGATGTTTTACGCGATTCTTTTTCTTTTGCATAGATGTAGATAACAAGGATTGAGGGCGGTTATTGCCACCTTTTTTATTTTTCTTGTTACGACGATCATTGTTATTAGAATTGCGATTATCATTGTTTCGATTGTCGTTATTACGATTATCGTTATTACGGGCATCATTAGGACGACCGTTATTGCGATTATCATTATTGCGGTTATTATTAGGGCGGTTGTTAGCGCGGTCACCAGATTGTTGGTTACCTTCGGATTTACGTGTAGGCTCAGAGATTTGTACATGACGTACATTGCCCTTTTTGTGGTCGTTTTGTTTAGATTGATCGTCTTGTTTTTGACCACCTTGTTTATAATTATCTTTTTTATGTTCGTTAGTTCGATTTGGATTTTGTTGTTTATGTGGTACAGCCTCTTGTTTATGTGCTGCTGTTGGAGCAGATTTTTGTTCTACCTTTTGTGTAGATTGAGGAGCTTCAGATTTCTTACCTAATTGTTTTTTAACAATATCATAACCGGAATCATCTACAGAATTTACTGCTTTTGTAACATTAATATTATGTTGTTGCAAGATAGAAATGACCTGCTTACTTTCTACGCCAAACTCTTTGGCGATTTCATGAACGCGCTTTTTGGACATCTACATACCCCCTTATTATCGATCAATCTCTTTTATTAACGCCTTTGCAAATCCATCATCTAGTACTGCGACTACTACCCTAACTTCTTTACCGATAGCAGTTCCTAAAGTATCTTTAGTACCAATGCTGCGGAGTGGGATATGATGTGTTTCTGCTAATTGAGTATATTTCTTTTCATTGTTGGATGCACAATCGCCAGCCAGAAGGACTAGTTTTGGTTCCTTTCTCTTCATAGCTTTTTCTACGATAAAATCACCAGAAATAACCTTGCCAGCTCGTTGTGCTAATCCTAAGAGATTTAAAATTTTATCTTCATTCATGTATATCAGTGACTACTCATTCTCTTGTAAATCACGTTGTAATGCTTCGTATATTTCTTTCGATACACTATGCTTTAATGACCGTTCTAATCGCTTAGCCTTATAGGCCTGCTCAAAGCATGACATGGATTCGCATAAATACGCTCCACGTCCCGGTGCTTTTCCAGTGCGGTCAATACTGATATTGCCATCTGGACTTAAGGCTACGCGAATCAATTCACGTTTTGCCTTAGGCTCACCACATCCTACGCATGTACGCATAGGTTGGGATTTCGGTTTCATGACTATTCACCGTCCTCAGCATTGCCAAAACCTGCAAAAGGTTCTTCAGCTGCTTGAGTTTCACTCTTAATATCGATTTTCCAGTTAGTTAATTTAGCTGCCAATCGAGCATTTTGACCTGCTTTACCAATTGCCAAGGATAATTGATAATCAGGAACTACAACGTAAGAGGATTTTTCTTCTTCACTTACATCAACAGAAACAACTTTAGCTGGACTCAAAGAGTTAGCGATATAAATTGCTGGATCTTCATCCCATTTAACGATATCAATTTTTTCATCGTGCAATTCATCAACGATATGTTGTACACGTTGACCTTTAGGGCCTACGCAAGCACCTACTGGATCAACATTTTCATCGCGGCTATATACAGCGATTTTAGAACGCATACCAGGCTCACGAGCTACAGATTTAAGCTCAACCACGCCTTCATAAATTTCTGGTACTTCTAATTCAAAGAGACGTTTTAATAGTCCAGGATGTGTACGGGAAATCATGATTTGAGGGCCTTTCGTAGTTTTCTTAACCTCTACGATATAGCATTTAATGCGATCCCCTTCACGATATGTTTCGCTGGCAATTTGTTCTGTTGGAGGTAAAATAGCTTCAGTTTTACCTAAGTCGATAAATACATTTTTACCTTCTACACGTGTAATAACACCAGTGATGATATCGCCTTCACGACTATAGTACTCTTCATATACTACACTGCGTTCAGCCTCTTTCAAACGTTGAATAAGCATTTGTTTTGCAGTATGGGCAGCACTACGGCCAAAGTTAGCTGGAGTAACATCTACTTCTACTACGTCACCAATTTCAAAACGTTTATCTATTTTTCGAGCTTCTAACAAGCTGATTTCTGTCTCTGGCAATTCTACAGTTTCCACTACTTGTTTTTTTGCCATTACTTTATAAACGCCTGTTTCACGGTCAATCACAACGTACGCATCTGGATTAGATGTTGGTTCTTTGCGATATGCTTGCAACAATGCAGCCTCTAAGGATTCAAAAATAACCTCAGGAGCAAAACCTTTTTGCTTTGTAAGCACCATTACCGCTTGAATTAATTCTTGACTCACTCGTATGCCTCCATATATTAAAAATCAAGATGTAATCGAATTTGTGCAATGGCAGACCGTTCGAATGTCATGCTTTCACCATTGATAGTAAAATCGATAGTTGTGTCTGTAAAACCTTCTAATACACCAGTAAATTGCTTACTGCCATTAATAGGTTTAAATAGCTGAATATCAACATCACGACCATTATAGCGAACCAAATCCTTATCCTTCTTAAGAACTCGATCTAGGCCTGGAGAAGATACTTCCAATAAATAGTTTTCCGTAATTGGATCTTTTTCATCGAGGACAGCACTTAGTTTTTCGCTGACCAACTGACAGTCATCCAAATCTACACCACCTGGCTTATCGAGATAGACACGCAAATACCAATCGCGTTCACGAACGTAATCTACATCGACCAGTTCCATTTCGGTGTCGGCTATAATACCTTCAACTACAGAGGATACAAATTCCTCTACTGCTTCTCTCTTCATAGCCATCGCCTCCTTTATTACTACATCTTGTATATATCTCTTGATTACAAAGACCTTAAAATTAGGCTAATCATAAATGAAAGAGTGGACATAAGCCCACTCTTTTAAAAGATTTATATAAAAGTCATATATAGTATATCACATTTACTGTGTATATACAAATTCTACGCTTTCTTATGGGCTTT
>CAKPSA010000014.1 GCA_934183145.1 uncultured Veillonella sp. | reverse complement strand
CGGATCAATTGATAATAGCAATTACGTTCATCTTCATAAGCTTTAAACTTAGCTGGATCAGCTACAATATTTGCCATTGTACGCATTGCTGGACGACAAATATTAGACCATGTAGCACGGCTTGTAGATTTGTTAATCTCCAAGAATTCATCAGCAATTTCTTCATCATCAGAAATACCAATCAAAGCCCCTACACGTTGGCCATACATAGTAAATCCTTTGGATAAGCTATAGCAAACACATGTAAGAATTTCTTTTGGCAAATGACTAAATTTGCTAAAGAACGCACGAACCTCTTCTTTTTCACCAGAATAATCAAGGTAAGCCACGTCAATACCGATAATTACATTATTGCGACCAATAGCGACAAGCTCTTTTAAGAAGTTGAGAATGGATTCCCAGTCTTTGTCCTCAATAGAATAACCTGTTGGGTTGTTACCAGGTGTATTAAACAAAATTACCACATTTGTTTGTTTACCAGCTAATTCATTTACACGATTTTGGAACGCTTCATGGTTAAAGTTATTATGTTCATCAAATAAAGAATACGTAACAAGTGTACGACCTACATCACTGCAAATTACACGATAAGCACCCCAGTACCAATCAGCAGTCAACACTTCATCACCAGGTTCTGTGTAGTTGTGAACTAAGTGATGAATACCGCCAGTACCACCGGCTGTAGCAATACTACGGATATGACCTTCTGGGCGAGATTGTCCGAAGCATTCTTTCTCTGCTGCAGCAAGGAACTCAGGTATGCCAGCAATCGGTGCATAACCAATATGTTCAGAATCTGGAAGACTTAAATATTCATCTTTAACGGTTTTGAGGAATACTAATTTACCTTCTTCATCATGAATGGCACCTAATGTACCATTAACAACGTTCTCACGACCATTTTCTTTAGCATCAGCTTGGGCTTGGCCAGCAGTTACAAAGATTACATCTTTAAGTTTTTTCCCTTTTGCATGCTTTGCAGCAACACTTGTCATAACTTACACCATCCTATCTAAAATGAATTATTACATATTTATCATACCTAAACTCATTTAATTATACAATGAGTATTTGAAAATATATTGTATACATAATAAATAATACTAATTACTAGCTGTTTTATTATAAAAGCAAAATATATAGGATATATACAATATCCTATACAAAATATTTTTATAAATAGTCTATCAAATATCCTGATTTTATAACTTTACAAAAAAAGACCACTCATTAGAGTGGTCTTAAATATCCTTAGAAGGAGTAGCCTACACCAGCGTGTAAACCTTTTGCAGTTTTATCGTTGTTATTTACGCTATATTTATCATAGCCATAGTAAACGTTCAAGTCTACATCAGGGCGAACTTCATATTGAGCACCTACTTGGTAAGTTTGCTTAATATCATTACCCCAACCAGCTTTAGCGAAACCATTAACCTTTTCTGTCAATGGTACATGACCGATAACACCAGCTTGGAAACCTAATTCAGTATCATTTGTACGAATTGCAGTACCAGCACCATATACGTTTACGTTTGGATGCACTTTATAAACCAATGCTAATTGATGATCTTTAATATCACCATTTTTTGCATTTAATTTATCAAAGGAGTATTGCACTGCAGTTTTATCGGAAAGGTCGTGTTGCAAAGAAACACCAAAACCATCATTGCTATTTCCGCCACCTTTAGATACATGTTGTTTAAATGCATAATCAGCTTGTACCTTTGTGGAACCATCGCTAATTTTTGTTACAGGTGCTGCTGCAAATGCGCTACCTGCCACAACTGTAGCTGCTAGAGTTAATAATACTAATTTCTTCATTTGTACCTCCTATACACATATCTCAGGATATGTCTTACTAAGTTACTTATTTACGAATGTTTTGATTATACACTCTATAAATTAGCGTTTCATGAATACAGGGATATCTGGGATACCGCTGTTTGTAGTTGTAGTAGATGCTGGACGAGATGTAGTTGTTGTTTTACCGAATTCTGGTACGCTTTTTGCATTAGAATTAAAACCAGTTGCTACAACTGTAATTTGAACTTTATCGCCCAAGCTTTCATCGATAACAGAACCGAAGATGATATTTGCATCAGGATCTGCTGCTTCAGAAATGATTTCAGCTGCTTCGTTGATTTCGAACAAGCTCAAGTTTGCACTACCAGAAATGTTAAGCAAGATGCCTTTAGCGCCATCAATGGAAGTTTCCAACAATGGGCTATTAATAGCCATTTTAGCAGCGTCTGCAGCGCGGTTTTCACCTTCGCCAAGACCAATACCCATCAATGCTTCGCCTTGTTCAGTCATGATAGTTTTTACATCAGCAAAGTCAAGGTTGATTAAACCAGGAACTTGAATCAAGTCGGAAATACCTTTGATACCTTGACGAAGAACGTCATCAGCTGTGCGGAATGCATCGCTCAAGGAACATTTTTTATCTACAACTTGTAACAATTTGTCATTAGGAATAACGATAATTGTATCAACTTTTTGAGTTAAGAACTCAATGCCTTTTTCTGCTTGTGCACGACGACGTTTACCTTCAAATGCGAAAGGTTTAGTTACAACGCCTACTGTTAATGCACCAATTTCTTTAGCACATTCAGCTACGATTGGAGCAGCACCAGTACCAGTACCACCGCCCATACCAGCAGTTACGAATACCATATCAGCACCTTCAAGGGCTTTGATGATTTCTTCACGGCTTTCTTGAGCTGCTTCTTCACCGATTTGTGGGTTGGCACCTGCGCCAAGACCTTTAGTAACTTTTTCACCGATTTGAATTGTCACATCCGCTTTAGACAATTCAAGTACTTGGCTCTCTGTATTAGCAGACAAGAATTGAACACCTTTAAGATCGCTATCTACCATGCGATTAACAGCGTTATTACCGCCGCCACCAACACCGATAACTTTAATATTTGCAAAATCAGACATTGAACTTCCTCCTCTTATCGTTATCTATTGTATCAATATACGTCCCAATGTATCGATTTATATACTGACTATCTTATAACAATTACATTTATTTTACACTAAAATTTGAAAACTTTCCACTATATAGAATGTGATTTATTAGAACCGCTTAGTCATAATTATCTTGCGTATAGCGCCTACATTAATAAATACACGTAGCCCAAAACCAATAAGAGCCACATAGTATAGATTAATACCTATTAAATCACCAACATATACAAGAATAACAGCTAACACCATATTTGAAAAGAACCCAATTACAAAGTTACTGAGATCAAAGGTTCTTTCTAGTGCCGCTCGACTGCCACCGAACACGGCATCCAATGCCGCTAGGACGGCTACTGATGTATAGTTTGAGTAACTAGCCGGGATATGAAGTGGTGCTATCCAACCTAAGGTAGCCCCTATGATTAGACCAATGATGGCGAAGATATAAATGTTCATTCTTTACCTCCCAACTCATTAGGCTTCATATATTCTTCTCTAAAGGTACCTGTAAAAGCAGGAATAGCTACATCCTCTTCTTGCTTTATAGTAACCTTTATCCCCCAATGTTTAAGCGAATCCACTACACCACCACGCATGGTTAGCGCAGAATTCAACGTCTTGGGATCTCCAATAGCTTTAACTGTAAAAGGAGCTCCAAAGACCTTGCCATTTACAGTAATAGTTGGCCCTGAACATCGTATTTCAGATGTTCCTATAAGGCGTTGATCATTAATAGCTATTGCTTCCGCTCCGCCAGCTCGTAATTCATTGACAATTCTAAGAATATCTTCATCGTGAATTACATACAAATTAGGATTTTCCCCACTTTGAACAGGCTTTAAGCTATCTTCAATCAACACGCTAACACCTGGACCTTTAACATTTGTTAAAGCCGCTTTCATCATGAGCTGTTCATCAGCCTTACCATCGCCCTTAGCACCAGATTTTTTTAGCATTTCAATTTGCTTTAATAAAGCATCCCGCTCACTCTGAGCCTCTCGCAATTGAACCGCTAGATCACCAGTCCGTTGTAAGCGAATATTTTCTTCTATATTATCTTGCGTCATCTTATATTGAGTTACAACCATGAACCCTAATATGCAGCTGACTATGGCAATTGCCCACCGTTCGTGTCTCACGACAATCATCTACCTTTTATCTTCAACATGACCTCATTTATCTTGTTTTCGTCTCATCCTTTTTAGTAGATGAATTTTCTGTAGTCGGTGCTCCATTTTGATGTTTTTTACCTTCTGGCATCACATCGGTTTTAATGTACGGTGACGAAACATTGACATCTATATATTGTACATTACCATGGGTCTTTTTAATATCTTGTAACATCGACTGAGTTAACTCCGCTTTTTTGGCTAAGTCTTTGCCATCTCCCAGTCGAATTTGCACACCCGAAACAGTATATGCCATTATCGAATCAGGATCTCCGATATTTACCTCCGCAATATTTTTGAATGTCTCTGCATCGAGTGAATTCAAATATTCAAGAGCAGCCAATATCGGCTTATCTACCACCGTATCGCCTAATAATATATTCCCAGCTTTCACGCCTGAAATCATAGGCACAGATGTATCTTGTATAGCCGGTTCAGATGCAATCACTTGACCTTTACCATCAAGCGTCAAGTATCCAAACTGAGCTGGTACGACTGCAACAGCCTTGCGTTCTACTACATTTACTACCATTGTAAGTGGCAACTGATAACTAATTCGAGCCTCTTCGACACGTAAGTCTTTAGACAATCTAGTTTTTAGTTTTTCTGTACTAATCTGCAATATATTGACAGGTTCATGAATATCACCTGCTACCATTACATCTTGTACAGTTACCTTCTCGGATCCCGTAACTTTTAAGGATCCAAAAGGAATAGGTAGTGTAAACAACCCCACCAACACGAGAGTAACTGCACCACCGATTTTTAACACTCGTTTTCTAAATACAGCCCGTTCATCACGAACAGGTGTAGAAGACTGCATCTCCCCAGAGTTGGATGGATGGTTTTGCTTATCATCCATAATTAACTCCTTATCTTCTATTATCCCTTAAAATTTCCCTATACTAGCTGTTAAAAGAATTTTTTCACATAATGTTGGAAAGTCAATTCCCATTTCTTTAGCTGCTTTTGGTACTAAAGACGTTGCTGTCATACCAGGCACTGTGTTGTATTCAAGAACATACATATTGTCTGCATGATCTGTCATAACATCAACACGGATAACCCCACTGCCTTGTACTTCACGATACACAAGCTCCCCAATGCGTTGCATTTCGGCAGTCATATCTTCACTAATCGGCGCTGGCACTAAATACTCAGTAGCACCAACAGTATACTTACTCTTATAGTCATATTCCCCAGAATGTGGACGAATTTCAATAACAGACAATGCCTTACCATCTAAAACAGATACTGTAAATTCACGGCCATCAAGGAATTGTTCTACCACGAGGATAGGGTCATATTTAAGAGCTTCTGTTACAGCCTCTTCTAACTGAGCCTCATCGCGAACGATAGTAACACCAATACTAGAGCCTTGTGTAGCAGATTTTACAACTACTGGAATTGTAAAATCTTTGCGGATATGTTCAATAATAGCTTCTGCAGATTCAATATTGCCATTAAAGGACTCGGAAGCCGCAGTCGGAATATTGGCACCTTTAAACACATCTTTACTTACTTTCTTATTCATTCCTACTGCATGAGCCATAATACCAGACCCAGTGTATGGAATTTCAGCCATTTCTAATAAGCCTTGTAATGCACCATCTTCACCATAACGGCCATGAATTGCATTAAATACAACCTCGCCCCCTAAGGATTCAATATCTTTTAATACAGTACGAGGATTAAGTTCTAATGTTTGGGCATTATAACCTTTGCTTTCAAGTGCTTCCGCAATGGCAGCACCAGTACGGCGAGATACTTCAGCCTCTTTGGAAGGACCACCCATCAATACGATTATTTTTTTATCTTTCATTGTAAGCCTTCCTCCAATATAGCTAATAATTTTGGTCCATATTGATTAATAGAACCTGCACCCATGGTGATAACCAAGTCATTAGGTCTTACTACTTTTGATAATACTTCAGGCAAATCATCAACAGACTGTACATAATGTACATCTTGACCTGTGGCCGCTTTAATAGCATTTGGAATTGTATTGCCATCAATACCAGGAATTGGATCTTCACCAGAGCTATAGATATCTGTCATATATACTTCATCAGCGCTTGTAAAAGCAGTAGCAAATTCGTCTTTTAACAAGCTAGTACGAGTAAAGCGATGTGGTTGGAATACACAGATAACACGATGCTTTTCCAACTCTTTAGCAGCCTTTAAGGTAGCTTTAATTTCAGTAGGATGATGCGCATAGTCATCAACAACCCATACGCCTGCTACATGGCCTTTAGTTTCAAAACGGCGTTTTGCACCGATGAATTTACCTAAGCCTTTAGTAATAATACGTGTTTCTACACCGCAACAATCATGTGCCACAATAAAGGCAGCCAAGGAATTCAATACATTATGTTCACCAGGAACACGCAAGCGAATACGCTCAATATTAACACCTTTATGATACACATCATAGACCAATGTAGAATCTACATAGTGAATATTTTTAGCTATATAATCATTATTATCACTTAAGCCATATGTAATGAAGTTACGATTTACACGACTCATAACATAACGAATATTTTCATTATCGCCACATACGATTGCCTTACCAGATTCTGGTAATGTTTCTACGAACTCACAGAATGCATTTAGCAAGTTATCCATCGTTTTATAATGATCCATGTGATCATCTTCAATGTTAGTAATAACAATAGTGTGTGGACGTAGTTTCAAGAAAGAACCATCACTTTCATCTGCTTCTACTACAGAGAAATGGCCTTTACCAAGGCAACTACTACCTTTTAAATAATCTACTTCACCACCAATAATAACTGTTGGATCAGCGTCTGCTTCTACTAAAATTTGACCAATCATCGAAGTAGTAGAAGTTTTACCGTGTGCCCCAGCTACTGCAATGCCATCTGTTACGTCTAACACAGCTTTCACAATATCGGAACGGTGCAAAATTGTAATACCTTGAGCTTTAGCAGCTACAATTTCAGGATTATCTTCGCGAATAGCAGTAGAACGAACTACAGCATCAACGCCATTTACATACTCTTTATTATGACCAATATGAACAGTAGCGCCCATATTTCTGAACTTTTCAATAACTGCAGATTCAGCTACATCTGATCCAGATACATCATAACCTTTTTGAATTAAAATATTCGCTATAGCACGCATGCCAGATCCACCTATACCAATAAGATGAATCTTATGAATACCGTCTAACATAAAACCTCTCCTTGTTACTTTGCAATAGATAATGCTAATTTTGCAATATCATGAGCCGCATTTGGTTTCCCTAACTGCAATGCTCGTTCTCCCATTTGCGCCAATAGATCACGATTAGCCATAAACATTTCAATTTCCCCTATCAAATCATGAGCACTTAACATTTGATCAACGATCATATGCGCAGCCCCTTCTTGAACAAAGATACGAGCATTATATGTTTGATGATCTTCCGCTGCATATGGATATGGAACCAACACAGATGGAATGCCACGAACTGCTAGCTCAGCCAGCCCGATAGCACCAGATCTAAAAACTGCTAAGTCAGCTGCTGCCAAAGCTTTCGGCATATCATGTAAATACGGCAGAATCAATGAAGAGTCACCTAATCCATCACCATCGGAAATACCAAGTTGAGATAATACAGATTGATATTCCCCATCCCCTGTAATATGGATTAATTTGATTCCTTTTGTTCCTTGAAAATGCTTATGTACATCGATCATAGCATTATTGATAGTTCGCGCCCCCCGAGAACCACCGGCTATGAGTACTGTGAACGTGTCATCACTTAAATTAAAATAATTACGTCCATCAGCCCTAGTATCGACTAATACATCAGGACGTACTGGGTTACCAGTATATACTACACGTTTTGCTTTTGAAAAAGATGCTTCTGCATCCTTGTAACCCATAGCTACAACATCAACAAAACGGCTTAGAATTTTGTTTGTAATACCTGCAATGACATTTTGTTCCTGTATCAACGTTGGAATATTGCGCAAAGCTGCAGCCATGAGAATAGGACCACAAACATAACCACCCGTACCAATAACCACATCCGGCTTGAAGTTGGAAATGATGGTATTTGCTTTCACAAGAGAAAACGCAGTCTTACCTAACGTCACCAACGTACCAATAGATAATTTACGTTGCAAACCTTGTACAGGTAATGTAGTAAACTCAATGCCTTCTTTAGGCACTAAGGTTGCCTCTAAGCCCTTTTCGGTTCCTACATATAAAACCTGTGCATCAGGGTTCTGCTTCATAATTTCCTTATATATAGTTATTGCTGGATATATATGTCCACCAGTGCCACCACCTGAAATAATGATACGTTTCATTAATGGTGTCCCCCTTCTTGCAACATATGAACACAGTTTTTAAAATCATCGCCACGCTCTTCAAAACAGCTATACCAATCAAAGCTTGAGCAAGCTGGCGATAATAATACAATATCACCTTGGTCAGCCAATTTATAACTCTGTTCTACAGCATCTTTCATAGATAAAGCTCTATAAATAGGCTCTACACCAGCCTCTTTTGCAGCATTTTCAAATCGATCCGCTGCTTCCCCCATAAAGATAACAGCTTTTGTATGATTTTTAACAAGCTGCATAAAATCTTCTAATGGAGTCATCTTATCATGACCACCTGCTAATAAAATAACTGATTGATCAAAGGATGCTAATGCTTTTACAACAGAGTCAACATTGGTAGCTTTAGAGTCATTATAGAATGTAATTCCATTAATTGTTTTAACCCGTTCTAGTCTGTGCTCTACACCATGGAACTCACTAATAATGCGATGAATAGTTTCTACCGGTACACCTAACGCATAGGTTAAAGCAATAACAGTTAAAATATTTTCAATATTATGACTACCTGGAATATGGATATCATCGCTACCAATAACTGGAGTAGCTATACCTTCTTTTGTTACATAACATTGTCCTTTATCGTAGTAAGCACCATTTGGAACAACTTGATGCTGACTAATTTCAAGGATATGGCTAGGCACACGTTTTTTCATGTCTGCCACAATGGAATCATCAATATTAAGCACCATAAAATCTGTGCTCAATTGATTTTCAAAGATTCGCTCCTTCGCGGCAATATAATTTTCCATCGTCTTATGACGAGCTAAATGATCTGGTGTAATATTGAGCATAATAGCACCAATCGGTCTAAAATGCTTAATTGTTTCTAATTGATAACTAGATAGTTCGGCTACTAAATAACCATCTGCCGGCATAGAATAGGCCACTTCACTGAGTGAGTCTCCAATATTCCCACCAACGCGAACTGGTTTTCCAGTCCCTTCTAATACCTTTGTTAATAATGTTGTCGTAGTGGTCTTACCATTTGTACCAGTAACGGCTACAATTGGAGATTTAGATAACTCATATGCTACTTCAACTTCACTAACTACATCAATACCACGTGCTTGAGCGGCTTTTACAATGGGAATATCTAGAGAAATACCTGGAGAAATAACAATACGATCCACGCCATCAAGCAAGGATTCGTCTTGTCGACCTGTAATAATATCTACACCCGCTGAAACTAATCTTTTTTCCTCATCAGCAGGCAGTGCAACAGGCTTATAATCATTTAACACTACATGGGCCCCAACTTGAGCTAACACCCAAGATGCGCCTATACCGCTGGCACCAGCGCCAAGAACAAGTATATGTTTGTCTCCGTATTCCATCTGTATCACCTAAATTATCAACAAAAATAATGTATTCCTATCTTATAAGCATACCATTATTTGCGGCTTCCGTTAAGTATTATCTTACAAAGTTATAGTCGCTAAAATGACACCGATAACAGCTAATACAGCGCCACCAAACCAGAATCGGTTAACAACAGTTTGCTCTGCCCAACCAGACAACTCAAAATGATGGTGAATAGGGCTCATTTTAAATACTCGTACACCGCGAGTTTTAAAGGAAATAACTTGAATAATAACAGATAACGCTTCCATAACAAAAATACCGCCAATGACAACGAGTAACAATTCTGTTTTTGTAAGAATCGCCATCGCTGCAAAAGCACCACCTAGGGCTAAGGAGCCTGTGTCCCCCATAAATACTTTCGCTGGATTTACATTGTATACTAAGAACCCAAGGCATACAGCGGCTACAATGGCACCATAGTAAGCAACGCTTTCAGCGCCAATAGAGTTTGTTGTAGATGCAGCCATAAGACCAATTACAGAGAATGCAATGGCAGCTACAGCAGAAGTACCACTAGCCAAACCATCAAGACCATCTGTAAGATTTACTGCATTCGTAGCACCTACGATGATTAAAAATGCCAAAACATAATAAGCCCAACCCAATTGAAGGTGAAGGTCCGCTACAGGAATCCACAATGTAGTAGGAATAACCATAATTTCAGTAATGCAGTAACAGAATATGGCAGCCAAAATAAATTGACCTAGTAACTTTTGCTTTGCTGTTAAACCGAGATTACGTTTTTTAACAGCTTTTACAAAATCATCAAAAAAGCCTAGTAAACAATGACCCAATGTTAGGAATAATAACATACCTGTACCCACATTCCACGGTGCAAAGATAGCAACACCAAGAACGAGAGCAATCATCATAAAGGCGCCACCCATTGTAGGTGTACCAGCTTTGGCTTGATGGCTTTCTGGACCTTCTTCACGAATACTTTGTTGTGCGTGCAAAGAACGCAACATAGGAATAGCAAATTTACCTAGCACTACCGTAATGATAAAGGTCACTACGAAGGCTAATAGAATGTGATATATCATATGAATCCTCTACTCATAAATAAACAGATGACGGCTAGATATAACTAGCCGTAACCTTTTATTCTCGATCTTTTAATTCTTCCACAACTCGTTCCATTCGCAAGCCACGGGATCCTTTTACAAGGATAACATCCCCTTTTTCACGAATATCACTATAGGCATTGGCCATTTCCAAATGGCTATTACAACGGAATGTAGTTAAGCCTGCTTTTTTCGCTTCTTTAGCTATAAAGGCAGCAGCATCACCGAATGTGAATACAACACTATAACCTTCTTCAGCAAGTAATTGACCAATTTCACGATGTGCTTGTTCAGTATAATCACCAAGTTCAAGCATATCACCAAGCATAGCGATTTTACGTTTACCTTCTAGCTGACCTAAAGCCTTAATCGCTTCAGCCATAGAGGAAGGATTTGCATTATATGCATCATTTAAGATAACAATATCTTCAAATGGTACGATTTCTTGACGCATAGGAGTGCCAGTAAATTCACTTAGCCCCTTGCGAATTGTATTAGACTTAATGCCAAGCACACGACCTGCTACAATTGCTGCCAATGCATCATATACATTATGTTCACCAATCATAGGCAAGAAGATATCAAATACTTCGTCATAACATTTGCATGTAAATTTAATACCATCTTTTTTATAACGCAAATGACTGCCAATACATGTGGCATTACGTTCGATGCCATAGGTAATAGTTTTACCTTTAGCAAGACTATCCATAGCCTTAACATATGGATCATCTTCATTAAGGATAGCCACACTATTTTCAGGCAAGCAACGAATCAACTCACCTTTAGCTTGTGCGATGACTTCACGAGAACCTAATAGCTCTATATGGCTAGTGCCAACATTGGTAATAATCCCCATAGTTGGTTCTGCAATTAAAGCGAGTTCTTCGATTTGACCAAGACCACGCATGCCCATTTCAACAACACAAGCTTGATGCTCTGCAGTTAAACGCAACAATGTTTTTGGCAAACCAATTTCATTGTTAAAGTTTTTCTCAGTCTTCAAAACATTAAACTCTGTACCAAGTACAGCTGCCACCATTTCCTTAGTTGTTGTCTTACCAGAAGAGCCTGTAATAGCTACTACAGGAATGTCAAAGCGACGGCGATGGTAACGCGCTAAATTTTGATATGCCACTAATGTATTATCTACTTCAATACATACAATCCCATCCACTGCACGGCCTTTTTCAACGATTGCACCAGTAGCACCTTTTTCAATAGCCGTATTAATGAAATCATGACCATCAAAGGTATCGCCTTTTAAGGCTACAAACAAAAATCCTGATTCAATCGTTCTTGTATCAGTAGATACATCTAAAAACTTAATATTATCGGTATGTGCACTCGTCCCTTGTGTGGCTTCCACCACTTGAGACAATGTAAATTCTGCCATATTAGATCTCCTTAAGGGCTGCTCTAGCCTCTTCACGATCATCGAAATGAATCGTTTTATCCTTTAAGATTTGGTAATCCTCATGCCCCTTACCAGCAATCAATACAATATCCCCAGGTTTTGCGTTTTGTATTGCATGTTGAATCGCTTCCCGACGATCAACGATAACTTCATAGTGAGAACCTTCGCGACGGCCTTCTTTGACGCCTACTTCTACATCTTTCACAATTTGTACTGGATCTTCTGTACGAGGATTGTCAGAAGTAACGTACACTACATCACCATATTGTGCAGCAATACGACCCATGATAGGACGTTTTGTAGCATCTCGGTCACCACCACAACCAAAGACTACAATAATACGGTTTTCTTGAATTGCCTTTGCTGTTTGTAGAATATTTTCTAACCCATCTGGTGTATGTGCATAGTCTACAACCACTGCAAATGGTTGACCTTCTTCAATAAGCTCAAAACGGCCAGGTACAGCACTAAATGTTTTTAATGCTTTATCGATATCTTCCATGGAGATACCTTCTAATAGACAGGCACCAATAGCAGCCAATGTATTATATACATTAAATAAACCAGTGGTATTCATAGCCACTGTATAGTCATTGCCATCATAGGATACAGTATAACGGCTAGATTTAGGTGTCATTTCAACATCATGAGCATTCAACGTGCCCTTACCATCAATACTGTACGTAATGATAGGAGCCGTTGTTCTTTCAATTACACGATGACCATATTCGTCATCGATGTTAATGATAGCTCCTTTACCAGATTTAGTTTGGTTTAGTGCACTAACTTGTTCAAATAATTTACACTTAGCTGCCAAGTAATTTTCAAAGGTCTTGTGAAAGTCCAAATGATCTTGTGTTAAATTTGTGAATACTGCTGTATCATATTCAACACCAGAAACTCGGCCCAATGCTAATGCATGTGAAGATACTTCCATTACACAATGAGTAACACCTTCCTCTACCATTTGATGAAGAATATGTTGTAAATCCACTACATCAGGTGTTGTATTGTGAATTGGATAGGATGTATCACCAATCATAATATGAACAGTACCAATAACGCCTACTTTATGACCTTGAGCTTTCAAGATATGACGAATCATATGAGTTGTAGTCGTTTTACCATTCGTACCAGTAACACCGATCATACGCATGGAATTGGCTGGATAATCAAAGAAATATGGTACACAAGCCATCATAGCTTTTCGAGTATCCTCTACAGTGATAACACAAACATCACCACTTACCTCTACTGGTTTGGATACAAGTACGGCTACAGCACCAGCTTCAACAGCTTTATTTACATAATTATGGCCATCTACAGTTGCACCATCTAACGCAATAAATAAGCTACCTGCTTTTACAGCACGAGAATCAGCCGTAATATCTAACACTTCAACAGCTGTATTACCTTCTACATGCGGTGTTTCCAAGGTTTTTACTATATCTTGTAATTGTTTCATATACAATCTCCTTTACACGCAAAGGAAAGCAGCCCAATACGAGCTGCTTTGCCTGCTAGTCTATAATTTGCTGTTTCTCTTGTACAGTACGTTCAGTAACAGCGCTTTTCGTGCTATAAACAAAAGAATCAGGCAAAACCATCCCTAGTTGTTGTTCTGCGATTTGTTGAATACGAACAGGGGACTTCAACGAAGCCACTTCAACATCCAACGCATCATTATCTTTTGTTAATTGTACTACAGCTTGCTGTGTTTTAACTACCTCATAGCCCAATTTTGTGCTGTACGCGTTCATAACCATCATAATAAACAAAAATGCAACCAATGCAGCAATACCATAAACAACTTGCCGCAACATAGGGCTCAAATCTAGAGCCACACTTGCACTGCGTTTTCTCCCTTGTGAAGCGACCAACACATCGCTTTTCACTTGGCCCACAACAGCCTTTCTCGCTAACATAAACACTAACCCCTTCCAATTCTACAACTTAACAGCCACGCGCAGCTTTGCGCTTCTAGCCCTCGGATTAACCTCAATCTCCCCTGCACTCGGCTCTATAGCCTTATTCTTCGCCTTCACAACTGCTTTATGGTTACATACGCACATTGGCAATTCTGGAGGACATATACATGCTGTACTCAACTCTTTGAAAGTTTGTTTTGTAATTCGATCTTCCAAGGAGTGGAATGTGATAACCCCAATTTTCCCCTTAGGTTTTAACATAGATACAGCATCTACAAAACTATCATGCAAGATAGCTAATTCTCTATTTACTTCAATACGAATGGCTTGAAACGTCCGTTTTGCTGGATGTGGTCCATCTTGACGTGCCTTCGCAGGTATTGCTTGCTTAATAATTCTAACTAACTCACTCGTAGTGGTAATACGTTTCTCTTGACGTGCATTAATGATAAATTCAACAATGCGCTTAGCCCATCGTTCTTCCCCATAATCGCGAATGATTTGCAGCAATTGCTCACTATCATATTCGTTAACAATTTCCTCTGCCGTAAGAGGTGCATCTTTGTCCATACGCATATCGAGTGGACCATCATTCATATATGAAAAACCACGCTCTGGCGTATCTAGCTGATAACTTGATACACCAAGATCAAATATAAAACCATCTACCTCATAGATGCCCGCATTTTGTAGGGCTTCTTTTAAGTTAGAGAAATTTGTCGGTATTGTTAATACCTGACAATTTAGATCAGACAAACGCTGTCGAGCTACACCTAGCGCATCTTCATCTTGATCCAAACCTATTATCATGCCTTCTGGGTCAAGCATTTCACCCACTGCGTGAGCATGTCCTGCCCCACCAAGGGTGCAGTCCACATAAATGCCTTTTGGATTAGTTACGACGGAGTCCACCGTTTCGCGTAAAAGTACGCTGGTATGATTAAATTCCATCATAGCCTCCTATAACATAATCCCTTCTAGACCTTCAACAAGTTCTTCCATACTTTCAGCCACTTGATCATCATAGTAATCATATTTTTCGCGGCTCCAAATTTCAACGTGATCCCCAGCACCAACAATAACGGCCTGTTTATCAAGGCTCGCATATTCACGTAGTGGTACAGGAATGAGGACACGACCTTGTTTATCATATTCAAGCTCAGCGGCACTACCAAAAACAAAACGTTTTAAGGCACGTACGCTAGCTTTAGTAGAGGATTGTGATTGTAAGGCATCAGAAATTTTCTTCCATGCCTCTTGGGTGTAAATAGCTAAGCAGTCATCTAAGCCTTTTGTGACGATGCACAATTCACCTAGTTGTTCACGTATTTTCGCAGGTATAATCATCCGCCCTTTTGTATCAATGGTGTGATTATATTCTCCCATGAACATACGTATCACCGCCCTTTACTATCCCTTATCCACCACTATATGGTAAATTCTACCACAATTCCCCACCATCTACAATAAAAAATCCATTTTTATCCCACTTTTTTATATTTTTCTTTCATAAGCTCTATTTTTCTTGCTTTTTCTAAGATACATATGTTCGAAAAATCTACACAAAAAAACCGCGTAGCATTTCTGCTACGCGGCTTTTATACCTAACGATAGATTATAGTGTAACCCATCGGTTGGGAGGCATATTATTTAGTTGTTTTTACAGCTGCTTTTGGTGCTTGTTGTGGTTGTTGTGCAATCACTTTATCAAGAAGTTCACGGATTTCTTTGTTTTGTGCTTGCAAATCAGCCACTTTATCCTCAAGAACTTTTACAGTTGCAGGGGATGCCTTAGGAGCTGTAGGAGCATTACCAATACCGATTGTTACACCAGCATTTGCCATTACGCTATGGTCACCACCATAAGCTGCACCAGCATGGATTAACAAATCAGGATTTGCATAATGAGCTACACCCAATGCAGTAGATGTTTTACCTTTGTAAGTACCAACAGCGGCCATAATTTGAGCTTTTTGACCTTCGTGGTATTCGATAGGTTTCAATGCTGCCAAAGCTGCTGCATTAGCACCTACGACTTTAACATCACGTTCTACGCTGCTAATGCGGCGAGAGTTTTCTGCAATTTGTGCGTCATGTTGAACAAGTGTTGCATGATCTTGTAATGCAATGTTGGAAGCTTTCAAGCTGTAGTTTGCAGCTTCTGCTAATGTACTGATATCTTGAGTATTTTTGTTTACTTGCAAGCCTAATACATTAACTTTTTCATTATTTTCTAATGCCAATGTACCTACTGCTTTAGTTAACTTAACATTTTCATCAACTTTAGTGTTTACATCAGAAATGTCTTGAGTATTTTTATTTACTTGTAGACCTAATACACTAACTTTTTCATGATTTTCTAGTGCTAGAGTACCAACAGCTTTAGTTAATTGTGCATTTTCATTAACTTGCTTAGCTACTTCAGTTACACGGTTGTCAACTTTAGTGATATTAGTAACGTTAGTATCTACTTTAGCATTTAGAGTGTTGATGTTTGCAATATTTGTATTAACTTGGTCAGTTACTTTGCTAATATTGCTTGTGTTTGTATTAACTTGGTTAGTTACATTTGTAATATTAGTTGTATTTTGGTTAACAACATTATTAATATTAGCAATATTAGTTGTATTAGCATTAACTTGGTTAGATACTTCGTTAATAACTTTGCTATGTTCATCAACTTTGTTGATTACTTTTTGTACAGTTACATTAGTATTTTGAATTGCTTCAGCATTTTGTTTGATCGCTGCTTTGTTAATATTGATGTTTTCAGTATTATGTTTGATTGCTTCAGTATTAACAGAAACTTGGCTTTGAACATTTTTAATGCGTTCTTCGTTAGCATTTGCTTTTTGAGTATTAGCATTAACTTGTTCTTTCACTTTGTTTACATCAGCACTTACATTTTGCAAGTTCTTAATTGCTTCAGTATTTTTGCCAACTTGATCTTTCAAGCCAGATACATCAGTTTTGATATTGTTGATTACAGTATTTTGGTTATTAACTTTTACGTCAATATCATTTACCTTGCTATCAATATTAGTTACTCTGCTATCGATATTAGTTACTTTATTGTTAATATTAGTAACTTTGTTATCAATGTTTGTAACTTTAGCATCAATATTCTTCACATCGTTTTTAACGTTAGTAATATTGTTGTTTACAATATTGATTTTTTGATCAACTTTAGCATTGATGTTTGTGATATCAGCTTTTACTACTGTTACATCAGCTTTAATATTGTTTACATTCTTTTCAACGTTAACAACATTAGCTTTAATGTTATTAATATTGGAAGTATTGTTTTGAATGTTTACAGTATTAGCTTGGATGTTGCTATTTTGAGCGTTAATGTTTTGAGTAATATTTTCTACTTTTTGAGCTACATTAACGATTGTAGTATTGCCTTTACCAACTTGACCTTTCAAGGATTCAATAGCTTGAGAGTTAGCATCAACTTTACCAGTTAAGTTGTTAATAGCAGTTGTATTAGATTCAATTCGGCCAGTATTAGCATTTACTTTAGCAGTTACATCTGTAATATTAGCAGTGTTACCAGCAACTTGTTTGCTAATGTTTGCAATTGCTGTAGCATTATTAGCAATGTTAGCTGTATTATTTACAACTTGTTTGCTTACAGTTGTAATAGCTGCAGTGTTATTAGCAATATTTGTAGTGTTAGATTCTACTTTACTGTTAATAGTCGCTACATTAGCTTTGATGTCAGTAATAGATTTGCTATTATTAGCAATTGCATTTGCATTAGCTTCAACTTTAACATTTACGTCATTAACTTTGTTATTAATTGTGTTGTTAATCACTGTATTGTTTTCAGTAATCTTAGCATCAATATTTTGATCTACTTTGTTAATAATTGTTTTATTGTTTTCGCTGATTGCAGTTGCAATGTTTTTATTAATAACAGTGTTGTTATTAGTAATTGCAGTGTTGATATCGTTTCTAATTACTGTGTTGTTTGCTTCAATCTTAGCGTTGATTGTATTTTCAACATTAGTAACTGTTGTACCAACTTGGCCTTTTAATGCTTTAATAGCATCTTCATTAGCGCTAATACGTGTAGAGTTATCTACAATGTTATCTTGCAAGTAATCTAAGCGTTGATCATGACGATCTACACGTGCAGTAAGACCAGCCACATCACCTTTAACGCCATCAATCTTAACATTTACATCACCAATCTTAGTATTGATTGTGTTGTTGATTTCTTTGTTGTTTTCATTGATTTTCACATCAATATTTTTATCAACTTTGTTAAGAATTGTTGTGTTGTTTTCATTGATTACATTAGCAATGTTTTGGTTAATTACAGTATTATTAGCATTAATTTTAGCATCGATATTGTTATCTACTTTATTAAGGATTGTAGTATTGTTAGCTTCAATCTTGTTATTAATAGTAGATTCGATGTTAGTAATAGTAGTGCCAACTTTACCGTTCAATGCTTCGATTGCTTTTGTATTTTTGTCGATAGCAGCTTTGTTATCGCCAATGAACTTACGGTTTTCGATAGCAATTGTACCAGCTACATTGATGTCTTTTTCGTTTTGACCTACACGTTTAGTAAGACCATCCAAGTCACCTTTAAGGCCGTCAACTTTTACATTTACATTGTTGATAGAAGTTGTATTGTTAGCAATATTTGTAGTATTAGCTTTAACACTATCTTCTACTGCTGTGATACGAGTAGAGTTATCTACAATGTTATCTTGTAAGTAGTCTAAACGTTGGTCATGACGATCTACACGACCTTTCAAACCATCAATATCACCTTTAATACCATCAACTTTAACATTTACATTGTTGATTGTGTTATTAATAGTTTTGTTGTTTTCAGCAATCTTAACATCTACAGATTTATCAACTTTGTTGATAATTGTTGTGTTGTTTTCATTGATCGCATTTGCAATGTTTTGGTTAATTACAGTGTTGTTAGCTTCAATCTTAGTATCGATATTTTTATTAATAGTTACATTATTTTCTGTAATCTTGTTATTAATAGTAGTTTCGATATTTTTAACTGTATTACCAACTTGACCTTTTAATTCATCAATAGCTTTAGTGTTATTAGCAATATTAGTAGTATTCACTTTAACATTATCTTCTACTGCTGTAATACGTGTAGAATTATCTACAATATTATCTTGTAAGTAGTCTAAACGTTGGTCATGACGATCTACGCGACCTTTCAAGCCATCTACATCACCTTTAACACCATCAACTTTTACATTTACATTGTTAATAGCTGTAGTGTTATTAGCAATGTTTGTAGTATTGTTTGCGATATTTGTAGCATTTTCAGTGATACGTTTGCTATTGTCAGCAATTGCCACTACGTTAGCTTGAATGTTTGTAGCATTCGCGGCGATGTTAGTAGTATTATTTTCTACTTTACCATTGATATTAGTAATTTGATTTTTGATATCATTGATTACTGTAGAGGATTTACCTACTTGACCTTTCAATTCATCAATAGCTTTTGCATTAACATTGATATTTGTAGTGTTATTTGCAATAGCAGCTTTGTTGTCGCCAATGAATTTACGGTTTTCAAGAGCAATTGTGCCAGCTACATTGATATCTTTAGTATTTTGGTCAACTTTAGCAGTAAGGTCTTTCAAATCACCTTTAACGCCGTCAACTTTAACGTTTATATTGTTAATTGCAGTTGTATTGTTAGC
>CAKPSA010000013.1 GCA_934183145.1 uncultured Veillonella sp. | reverse complement strand
TATCCAAATGCTTATAATCAATTTAAAAATGAAATTACATTGCCACTTCATACATTGTTAACAGATGAAGAAGTGCAATATATCATTGAAACATTTAAAAGGATTATTACCGAATGCTAGTAAAAAACTTTCACGATTTACCTAAAGAGTTACAGTGTGAAGAGATTCGTCCTTACTTTGAAATATTAAACCAAAGACGAACAAGCCTTTTATGTAAAAGTATTTTTGATCGTCTTATGGCCGCAGGAATGCTCATTATATTAAGCCCTGTATTTCTTGTATTAGCTATCATGATTAAACGGGATAGCGAAGGGGAGGTTTTCTTTCGTCAAACTCGAGTTACACAGTATGGTCGTACCTTTGGTATCTATAAGTTCCGCACTATGGTAAAAAATGCGGAATCATTAGGTGCTCAAGTAACATCACAAAATGATATGCGCGTTACTAAGGTCGGAAATATGCTTCGTAGTTGTCGTCTTGATGAATTGCCTCAGCTTATCAATATCCTTTTAGGAGATATGAGTTTTGTTGGTACAAGACCAGAGGTGCCTCGCTATGTAGCGGCCTACACCAATGAAATGAAGGCGACTTTATTATTGCCAGCTGGTGTAACTAGTGTGGCAAGCATTGCCTATAAAGATGAAGATCAACTTTTACAAAACGCTCAAAATGTTGATGAAGTCTATATTAATGAGGTATTACCAGGCAAGATGGCTTGGAATTTAAAGAGTATTAAAGAATTTTCTTTACTACAAGATATTAAAACGATGGTTGATACAGTACTAGCTGTATTACGTTGAAAGAGGTCCCTATGAGTACATCTATGACAAAGGAAATACAAGAAAAAGAGCTTGCTATGTTGCTGTACTTTAAAGAGTTTTGTGACAAACATAATTTGCGCTTTTACCTCTGTGGCGGTGGTCTCATTGGGGCCATACGTCATAATGGTTTCATCCCTTGGGATGATGATTTAGATTTATTTATGCCACGTCCAGATTATGAAAAATTAGCTGAATTATGGCCTAAATATGCAGATACAGAACGGTATACTTATTGTCGAACTGATCGAAATCATATTTATCATGATGCGGGTGCTTCTATTCGAGATAACAACACGACATTTATTAATCGTCATAGTATGCACGAAGATATTTGTCACGGTTTAGCTCTTGAAATCATGCCCATTGATGGCTGTGCACCAGGTAAAATTAGTCGAGCGCTACAATTGATGTGGGCTATGACCTTTGCACTTTTCAATGCACAACGATTGCCAGATAATAAAGGACCGATGTATCGTGCATTAGCAGGCTGTATTTATAAGGTATTCTCTAGTCAGTCATTACGTTACTATATATGGCGATTTGCAGAAAAGCAAATGACTAAATACGATTTCAATACGAGTAAGGAGTGTACTGAACTAATTGGTAGTTTGAAGGGCATGAAGCTGCGCCATCCTCGAGAAGACTTCGAATCTGTTGTGTATAAAGATTTTGAAGGTCACCAAATACCAGTTATGAAAGGGTATGAAAGATATTTACGTCTCATCTGGGGCGATTATATGCAATTACCTCCAGTAGAACAGCGCGTAGCAAAACATGATGCTGTATTTGCTGACTTGCACACACCTTATAAGGAGTATAGAGGCATACATTATGCCAAAAAGGAAGCTCAACCTTAAGGAGGGCCTATGAAACGAATAGCAGTAATCTTTGCGGGTGGCGTAGGTGCTCGTATGAATAACAGCAAGACGCCAAAACAGTTTCTTGAATGGAATGGTAGACCTATTTTGATTCAAACCCTAGATGTGTTTGAACAAACGGACTCTATTGATGGCATTGTTTTAGCCTGCAAAGCGGAATGGATTGATCACACTAAGAACCTTATCAAAGAGGCTGGGTTACAAAAGGTTCTGTCCATTGTTCCCGGCGGAGAAAGTGCTTTAGATTCTCAATATAATGGATTGGCAGAGGCTAAGCGTTTATTCCCTAATGAAGTGGTTACCGTGTTGATTCACGATGGTGTTAGACCACTTGTAGATAGAGAAACAATCGAGAGGAATATTGAATCTGTAGAAACAAAGGGGTCTGCTATTACTGTTACACCCGCTATAGAAACGGTTATGGTTACAGATAATGGTTCTATAAACCGTATTTTAAATCGTAGTCAATGCCTTATGGCAAAAGCACCTCAAAGCTTTAAACTAGATGATATTCTATCGGTTCATGATCGAGCAAAAGCAGAAGGTATCCATGATTTTATCGATTCTGCGTCCATGATGATGCATTATGGTTACACATTGTATCCAGTATTAGGGGAGACAGAAAATATAAAAATTACGACACCATCTGATTATTATATGTTCACAGGTATTATTAAGAACCGTGAATTAGGAGGATTACAAGATGAGTAATTCCGTTATTAAACGAGAGTTAACAGCTTTACTACAAGATAAAGAGCACTTTGATTTCCTCCGCCATCAACGCATTCTCGTGACAGGTGCGACGGGACTTATTGGCTCTATGTTTATAAAACTGCTCATACTTGCTAATGAAGCGTATGGTCTAGATATACAGGTAATTGGTCACGTACGTAGTCATGATAAAGCTCAGACTATTCTAGGGGGCTATTTAGATAATGATTCCATTACACTTGTTGATGGTTCTTTAGAATCTATTGATGTGCCTTGTGATTATATCTTACATGGTGCAGCGCCAACACAATCTAAGTTCTTTATGGAGCATCCTGTAGAAACGATTCGTACCTCTATTCATGGTACGGAAGCTATGCTTGAATTAGGTCGTCATAAAACGGTAAAAAAACTTGTATACTTATCGAGCATGGAACAGTATGGTGTTCCTTATGAATCTGGACAAGTAATGACTGAAGAACGATTAGGTTATTTAGATCATTTAAATGTGCGTAGCTCTTATTCTGAAAGTAAGAGATTATGTGAGTGTTATTGTAAGTCGTATGCTGTTGAATTTGGCGTGCCTGCTGTTATAGCACGATTAGCCCAAACCTTTGGACCGGGAGTTCCTATTTCCGATAATCGCGTATTTATGCAATTCACTAAAAGTGCTCTAAAAAATGAAAATATTGTACTTCATACAAAGGGCGATTCTATGTCTAATTATTGCTATATTACGGATGCATTAACGGGCATTTTAACCCTTATGAAGGACGGCGAATCTGGTGAAGCATACAATGTATGTCATGATGAGGAAACACGCTCTATAGCAAGTATTGCGCATTTGGTAGCAACTCATGTAAGCCATGATAAGAGCGAAGTGATTTTTGATATTCCTGAAGATGTGCAAGGCTTAGGCTATGCACCGACAGTGCACATGTTTTTAAGCTCTAAAAAATTAAAGTCCTTAGGCTGGCAGCCTAAGGTGACAATGGCACAAGCCTATGTAAGACTTGCAGAATATATCCAAGAGGAAGGTCTATGAAGAAGGAAATTATTATTGTTACCATCTCACTTGGTAATGATGGGGCTGAGCGAATTTTAACAGAGTTAGCTCGTCAATGGGTGCACGATGGTCATCACATTACGGTCATCCAAACTAGTCCGAATCGTTATGGTAATGAATATGCTTTAGAAAATGGGATAGAGCAAATTGAAATTCATACTACAAGTTCTAATAAAGTGATTCGCTTTATGCAAGAAATCAAAGAGCTAATTAAGATTTTAAAGACTAGACCAAATGCAACATGTCTATCTTTCTTGTCAGCATCAAGCTTTATACTAGCTATTAGTTCGTGGTTTGTAAAGAATCGTATTGTCTTTTCAGAGCGTAATAATCCACGTAAGGTGCCTATCGGTTGGCATCAACAAGCGTTGCGTAATTTTGCCTTTCGCTTTGCTGATGCGTTAGTATTCCAAACTGAGGACGCTCGTTCATATTTCCCTGAATCTGTACAAAAGCGTGGTGTTATCATTCCAAATCCTATTAATGGTAAACTGCCACCTCCAATTGAGGGAGAGCGAGAAAAGACGATAGTTACAGCTTGTCGCTTACATCCTCAAAAGAACTTACCTATGATGATTAATGCTTTTAGTATGCTCGCAGATGAGTTTCCAGAGTATAAACTTGTCATTTATGGTCAAGGAGTTTTAGAGGATGAATTACGAGGTCAAATTAAATCTCTTAATTTAGAGGATAGAATTTTATTGCCTGGCTTTGCAAGCAATATTTTAGAGAAGGTCGCACCTTGTTCTATGTATGTTTCATCATCTGACTTTGAAGGTATTTCAAACTCTATGCTTGAAGCACTTGGCATGGGCTTGCCTGCAGTAGTTACAGACTGTCCAGTAGGTGGGGCTCGCATGGTCATAACGAGTGGAGAGAATGGTATTCTTGTGCCTGTAGGAGATACACAGGCTATGTATGAAGCTATGCGTAGCGTTCTAAAAGATCCTGCACTAGCAGCCAAACTTTCACAAGAAGCCATTAAGGTGCGTGATAAATTCCCATTATATAAAATTGCTAAACGTTGGTTAGATGTTTTATGAGTTGTAAGGAGGAGAACCATTGAAGTTAAACATTACGGCTATTGCTGACCGCATGATATGGTTCATAACTCTAATTTTTTTAGTGTTGTCGTTGACCATTTCCTTTGCCCTTGGCGATGCGAATTATGGTGCCTATGTATTATTTGTATGCCTATTTGGACTTATTATTTTTTATCTCATACGAGAGCAGGGAGTTATTAAATTTAGGCTTACCTGGATGCATGGTTATATGCTCCTCTTTATTGGGGCCTGTTATCTAAGTACTATTAATGCTATAGAGCCATCTGTGGCATTTAGCCGAAGCTTTGATATCGTCAAGATATTCTTTATGCTTATCATTTTATATATGTGCTATCAAGATAAAAAATCGGTAGACACATTATTAAAGATTGGCATGTGGACTGGTTATATAGTTTGTTTTTATACTGTATATTTCTATGGTTTAGATTATTTTATTACTGTTTTGTCTTCATCTGCTCGAATTGCTAATGATGCATTAAATGCGAATACAGTTGGTCTATTAGGGGCTAATGCTATCGTTATGACATTGTATTATATGTTGTACGATCGACCTCGTTGGTGGCATATCATTGCATTACCTACCTTGGGTATTCTAGCGGCCACAGGCAGTCGTAAAGCGCTAGTATTCGTTGTTGCTGGCATAGTATTGTTATTTGTTTTTAAAAGTTTACGTAGTGCCAATGTAGTAAACTCTATTGCGAAAATTATTGGATCATTGTTAGCTCTAACGATAGTTGGTATTGCAGTTTTACAATTACCTATGTTTTCAGAGGTGCTAGACCGTATGTCGAGTATGGTGGACGCCTTTTCTGGTACAGGTGGTGATTCGTCTACTATTATTCGTATGGCTTTGGTTGATATTGGGTGGGATTTATTTTATCAATCGCCTATAACTGGGGTTGGTGTAAATAATCCTTCGGTCTATACATATTTCCTATATGGCAAAGAGAATTATTACTTGCATAACAACTATATTGAATTATTAGCAGGTACAGGTGTAATCGGCTTATTAGCGTATTACTCAATGTACATATACATAGCATATAATTTAATTCGTTATCGAGACTTTCATAGTAATGAATATGTAATGGTACTCATTCTGTTCCTTTCTCAAATCGTTATGGATATGGGAATGGTTTCTTATGAAAGTAAGAGTACATACTTTTATATGATGATGTTTTATTTAGAGGTGCAATTGCTCCGGAAAGGACGTAAAAATGAAGCTCAGCAAGTTGTGTAAAGTTGGCATGTCCTTTTTAACAAAACCTTACTATCGCACGAGAGTATTGATCAAATTAGGCTATTATGACTCTTTATCGGATGAAGAGTTTTTAAAGAAAGTCTTTCCAAAATACATGGGATATCCTCTAGATCTTGAGAACCCCAAAACTTTTAGCGAAAAGTTACAATGGCTAAAGGTTAATTATAGAGAGCCTATACAAACAGTAATGGTAGATAAGCATGAGGCTAAACATTTTATTGCTCAACGTGTAGGTGAACAATATATAATTCCTACACTTGCTGTTTGGGATTCCGTAGAGGATATCGACTTTGATGCATTGCCTAATCAATTTGTTTTGAAATGTACACATGATAGTGGGGGCATTGTAATTTGTAAAGATAAGTTTTCCCTTGATCAGGAAGCGGCCAAAGCTAAATTAAACACATCCTTAAAACGGGATTATTCACGTATTGCTAGAGAGTGGCCGTATAAGAATGTCCCTCGTCGAATTATAGCAGAGGCATATTTATCTGAATTAGGCAGCAATGAAATCTTAGATTATAAGATGTATTGTTTCCATGGTGAACCAAAGATGACTGTAGTTTGCTCTGACCGTTTTTCTAAAACGGGAACGCGTATGAACTTCTATGATATCGATTGGAAACCTATGGGGATACATTTTGGGCATTATCCGCCGTTATCAACAGAGTTCCCAAGACCTGAAACCTATGATGAGATGTTAAGACTGGCTATGGAACTTAGTAAAGACTGCCCGTTTTTACGCGTTGATTTCTATGAAATAAAGGGACGACTGTATATTGGAGAGTTAACGTTCTTCCCTGGTGCGGGATTAGAACAGTTTCGTCCTATGACAAAAGATTATGAACTGGGAGAGTGGTTACACCTTGAAACTGTACATCGGAGCTGATTTTGTTCCTACGGATATAAATAGAGTATTATTTGAAACTGGTAATGTAGAAGCTTTAGTTGGTAAAGAATTATTAGGCCTCTTTAACCAATCTGATTTAAATGTGTTTAATCTAGAGGTGCCCTTAACTGATGCATCTACGCCGATTGATAAATTTGGCAATAATTTAAAGTCGCCTACAAAAACAATTTACGGATATAAAGCTTTAGAGCCTATATTTTTAACATTGGCTAATAATCACTCCTTAGATCATGGTGTGGAAGGCTTAACTACTACATTGGAGTTATTAAAAAAGCATGATATTAAAAATGCCGGTGCTGGTGCCAATGTAAAGGAAGCTAAAAAGCCGTTTATCTTTGAAAAGGATGGTATACGCATAGGATTTTACCTTTGTGCAGAACATGAGTTTACTGTTGCCTCTTGTCATACAATGGGGGCCAATCCATTTGATGTATTAGAAAGCTTTGATGATGTTGAAACATTAAAGAAGACCTGTGATTATGTCATCGTTTTATATCATGGTGGGAAGGAGTTTTATCGCTACCCATCGCCAATGCTACAGAGATATTGCCGTAAATTTGTTGATAAAGGGGCAGACCTTGTAGTTTGCCAACATAGTCATTGTATAGGATCTCGTGAAGACTATGGTAAGGGGACCATTATTTATGGTCAAGGTAACTTTATCTTTAACTCCGAATTCTATATACATCATAAGGAGTTTGTTAAAGACTCTTTATTAATCAATGTAGAGGCAACAAAGGATAGTTTTATAGTCTCTGAAGTGCCAATTCGTAGTACGGAAATGGGAACGCGTTTAGCTACTGAGTCAGAAGCAGATGAAACTTTGACAGCCTATAAACAACGAAGTGAACACATTAGAGATGCTCATTTTGTAGTGCAAGCCTATAAAGATTTTGCCGACACACATGTAAAGCGTTATTTACGTGAATTTATTGGTAGATCATTTATTATACGTGCTATCAATGCATTATTTGGTAGAAAATTAATGCAACTCCTATTAGGGAAAACAAGTTATTTAGCAATTCAAAATTACTTAGAATGTGAAGCTCACCATGAATTATTCTTGCGGGGCATTAAGAACATCAATAAAAAATAATGGATACTAAAATAGTAGCAGCTGCTAAATGGTCTGTCATAACAGAGGTTTTAGCAAAGCTTATTACACCACTAACAAATATAATATTGGCCCATATGCTAGCGCCTACGGCGTTTGGTATATTGGCAACGATTATGATGGTTATATCCTTTGCAGAAATGCTTGCTGATGCGGGATTCCAAAAGTTTCTTGTACAGCATGAGTTTGAAAGTGATAAAGAGAAACAGGAGGCTACAGATGTAGCTTTTATTGCTAACTTAGTGCTTTCTCTAGTCTTATGGGGTGCTATTATAGTCGGTCGTGATGAGTTGGCTGTATTAGTCGGTAATGATGGTTTAGGTATACCGTTGGCTATAATGGGGGCTATGATTCCGCTCTCTGCCTTTAGTAGTGTACAAATGGCATTATATCGACGGGATTTTAATTTCAAGTTTCTTCTCAATATACGGCTTATTACAATCCTAACGCCTATATTGATATCTATACCAATGGCACTCTTGGGATATGATTATTGGTCATTGATCGCCGGTATGTTAGGAGCTCAGTTATTTACGGCTTTGGCATTGCTAAAGAGTCGAAGAAATCAAATTCATTTATTCTTTAGTGGCCGTGTCTTTATGAACATGTTTAGCTATAGTGCGTGGTCACTAGCAGAGGCTTTTTCAATATGGCTTACCGCTTGGGTGGATACCTTCATTATTAGTCGCTTCTTAGACGCCTATTATTTGGGAATATACAAAATGCCTATGGCTATTGTAACAACTGTTATGGCCATGGCCACGTCCTCATTAGCTCCGGTATTGTTTGCCGCTTTAAGTCGGGTACAACATGATGAACAAGCATTTTCTAATACATTCTTTACCTTTCAACGCTATATGGCTCTATTCTTGGTGCCTATAGGGGTAGGATTGTTTGTATTCCAAGACTTTGTTGTTCAGCTTTTACTTGGGCCGCAATGGAAATTAGCTGGCATTGTATTAGGGTCTTGGGCATTGAGCTCAGCTATCATGACTGTTACAGCTAATCTGATTTCCGAAATATTTAGAGCAAAAGGTCTGCCTAATTTATCATTTTGGACTCAAGTGTTGCATCTAATCGTTTTAATACCGGTCATTTATATTTGTATTCAATATGATTTTAGCACCTTTGTATACGCTAGGTCCTTAGTACGGATGGAAATGTTAGCAGCAGCCATGTTGCTACTAGGTTTATTCGTTAATATGAATGTATTCCGTATCATTTCTAACATAAGTATCTATCTAATCGCAGCATCTATTGTTGGCGCTATTGCGTATAGTGCTTTACATGTATATGATGCGGTATGGTGGACTATAGTTTGTATGATCTTATGCGTAGTACTATATGTGGCTATATTATGTATCGTTCCATCTGAGCGTACCATTATTACTTCTGGCATTGATAAAGTATTAAGTAAAGTAAGACGCTCATAATTAACAGAACTATGAAAGGAGTACATATGCTTTCAAAAAATGTAGACTTAAACAATACGGTGATCCTTGTAACGGGAGCCGCTGGATTTGTAGGGGCTAATCTTGTTATGTCCCTGTTATCTGAAGCAGAAGGAACTCAAATTATCGGCATAGATTCTGTTAATGATTACTATGACGTGGCCTTAAAGGATTATCGATTACAACAAATTGAAGAAATAAGCAAAGACAATAAAAATACGTGGATCTTTAAAAAAGGTAATATTGCAGATAAGCCCTTTATTGAAGAAATCTTCTCTACTTATAAACCACGTGTTGTTGTTAACTTAGCAGCACAGGCTGGTGTTCGTTACTCTATTACAAATCCAGATGCTTATATCGAATCTAATATTATTGGTTTCTACAATATATTAGAGGCTTGTCGTCATTCTTATGATAATGATGAAAGTGGAGTAGAGCATTTGGTTTATGCATCATCTTCTTCTGTGTATGGTGCGAATAAACAAATTCCATACTCTACAGATGATAAAGTAGATAACCCAGTTTCTCTGTATGCGGCTACTAAAAAATCAAATGAGTTATTGGCTTATTCGTACGCCAAGTTATATAACATTCCTAGTACAGGACTTCGTTTCTTCACTGTATATGGTCCTGCTGGTCGTCCGGATATGGCGTACTTTGGTTTTACTAATACATTGCGTAGTGGTGGTACTATAAAAATCTTTAACTATGGTAACTGTAAACGTGACTTTACTTATATTGATGATATAGTAGAGGGCGTATCTAAGGTGATGTGTGCAGCCCCAGAACGTCGTAATGGCGCTGATGGTTTACCGGTTCCTCCATATGCTATTTATAATATTGGTAATAGTCATCCTGAAAATTTACTTGATTTTGTCCGTATTCTATCTGAAGAATTAGTATCGGCTGGTGTATTACCAGAAGATTACAATTTTGAAGAGCATAAAGAATTAGTGGCCATGCAACCAGGTGATGTACCTGTTACTTATGCGGATACAAGTGCTCTAGAAGAAGATTTTGGCTTCAAACCGAATACATCTTTACGTGAAGGGTTACGGAAATTTGCTATATGGTATAAAGAGTTTTATATGACGGAGGGCAAATAAATGAAGATTGCAATTGCTGGTACAGGCTATGTAGGCCTTTCAAATGGTGTTTTATTAGCACAACATAATGAAGTGGTAGCCCTCGATATTATTCCTGAAAAGGTAGAGATGCTAAATCGCAAAGAATCACCAATTGTTGATGCGGAATTACAAGAGTATTTAGCTACTAAGAAATTAAACTTTAAAGCTACACTAGATCCTGTGGAAGCCTTTAAAGATGCTAATTATGTTATTATTTCGACTCCTACTAATTACGACCCTCAGAAGAATTTCTTTGATACCTCTTCTGTAGAGCAAGTTATTAAAACAGTACTAGATATTAATCCTGATGCTGTTATGGTTATCAAGTCAACTGTGCCAGTTGGGTATACAGTTCAAATGCGTAAAGAATTCAATACAGAGAACTTGATTTTCTCCCCAGAATTTTTACGTGAAGGTAAAGCTTTGTATGATAACTTACATCCTTCCCGTATTGTGGTAGGGGAAGATTCAGAACGAGCTCGTCGTTTTGGTCAGTTATTAGCTGATGGTGCCATTAAAGAAAATGTACCTCAATTATATACTGACTCTACAGAAGCAGAAGCTATTAAACTGTTTGCCAATACGTATTTAGCATTGCGCGTTGCTTACTTTAATGAGTTAGATTCCTATGCAGAGGTACGTGGTCTTAGTACTAGTCAAATCATTAATGGCGTATGTTTAGATCCTCGTATAGGCGATTTCTATAATAATCCTTCCTTTGGTTATGGTGGTTATTGCTTACCAAAAGATACTAAGCAATTATTAGCTAACTATAATGATGTTCCACAAAATCTAATTTCTGCTATTGTAGATGCTAATAGAACTCGTAAAGACCATGTAGCAGATGTTATTATAGGAAAGAATCCTAAAATTGTTGGTATTTATCGCTTGACGATGAAAATGAACTCTGATAACTTTAGAGCATCTGCAATTCAAGGTGTAATGAAGCGCATCAAGGCAAAGGGGATTGCTGTAGTTGTTTATGAACCTACTCTTGATGCAGAGGACTTCTTTAATTCACCTGTTATTCGCAACTTTGAAGACTTTAAACGTGTTAGTGATGTTATAGTAGCTAATCGTTGGGATAAGAGTTTGGAAGATGTGAAGGATAAAGTTTATACAAGAGATATTTTTGACCGCGATTAAGATTGATATGTATTATGGCGTTTAGGAGAGTACTATGAAACGTTGGATACTATATATTCTGTTAGGTCTAATTGTATTTTTTATATGGGATAATTCGATGCAAAATGGTGGATCTTCAGATGGATTTAGTTTGCTTTTTGCAGAAATATTTGCTCCTATAGTAAATAAATTAGGCTTTCATGGAAATATATGGACCTTAAATAGGATTGTTCGAAAGTTAGCACATCTCACAGAGTTTACAATCCTTGGTGGTGTTTTATATGCGATACTACGCCGATATATTACATATGGTACCGTAATTAAGACTATAGGTTTAGGAATGTTGATAGCTAGTCTTGATGAATTTATACAATTATTTTCACCAGGTCGTAGTTCTCAGATTTCTGATGTATTAATTGATACAGTTGGTGTTATTATTGGTATTCTACTAGTAAAGCTAGCTTACTACATCGAGTATAAGATACGTACATTTAAAAATTAAATTGTTAATAATATACAAATGAGTAAAAAATACCTCATAATCTTAGCGATTATGAGGTATTTTTAATGAAGACTAAATGAAAATTTAAAAAATGTATTAAATGAACATATTATAATTTATCTATTTTTATATAAAAACCACTGTACAAGCGACTTTTCCCTTGATATAATCATGAATAGAAAATGAAAAACAAATGAGATAAACATGAACTTTATAAAGAGAACGATTTCTGTAGGGGATTATCGTAAGTAGAAGGGAAAGAATATGAATCGCGTGGTTGATTTACATGGTTGCATTTTGCCAGCTGTATTAGGACCCCAAGGGCCTCAAACAATGGCAGAAGCAGTAAATATGATAAAATCCTTGGCTGAACAAGGTATTACAGATATTTTCAGCACACCTGATGTAACAGTATCTATGGATATGAATACATGGGATGAGATGGAACTGTTATTGAATGATGTGAAGAGTGCTGTAGGGGAACAGCAATTGGATATAACAATTCATAGTGGCGCTCGAGTTTTACTTTGTGATGAAATGATTGAATATATTGCATCTCATCGGAAGCAGTATCTATTGGGAAATAGCCATTTTATGTTAGTGTCCATTCCTGAAAATAGTAAAGTCTATCACATTAATGCATGGTTGTTAGATTTGCTAAATATGGGCATTGTTCCTATTATTAGTGAAGTAGAAACTCATCGTCAATTGTTTACAAAGCCAGAGCAATTATTGGAATGGGTTGATAAAGGGATTTTAATCCAATGTAATATGGCATCCTTTAATCATGGCAATTCTAATTATCATAGAGCTATTGAATTATATCGTAATGGTTTAATTCACTTCTTTGGTACTGGTTATTGTAATGAAAGTGATGTACAAGCGCATCAAGGATACGTAGAAGCTATTTCTAAATTAGATAGTACGTACAAAAAAGATTTGTTACCGAATATTCATCTCAATGAGCGCGATCTTTTAGCTGATCGCACATTTTATCCAGCTGTACCTTCTAGTTGGGTAGGTCAAAAATCTAACTTTTTGACGCGTCTATTTGGTTTTACATTATAATCAATATAGGTTCTTTTATTCATGCTGTATTGGCATGGTTAAAAGAACCTATTTTTGCTTTATATTGTATTTATTCTTGAAAACAACCACTATATATAGTATACTGAGTTAGCAGTAAAAAATAGAGAATTTAGTCATAATTCTTTACATTTTACATATAAATTTATATAAAAAGTATGGTTTTCCATACTTTTTTCTATGTCTTAACATATATTTCAGCGGTAACAGAATGGGGAGGTTGCCAATATGTTGCAGGTCATCAAACGGGATGGTACAAAGGTACCATTTGATAAGAAGAAGATTGCTTTAGCTATAGAAAAGGCTGAGCATAGTAGTACAGGGTTGTACGAAGCGGGGTTGGCACAGCGTATTGCTGATGAAATTGAAGAATATGCAACAAAGCTCCAAAAAGACATGACAATTTATGCTATTGAAGATCAAGTGTATTATAAGTTGATTGAGTATCATAATCCTGCAACGGCACGTGCCTATGAAGGTTACAAAGCTGTTCAAGCTTTTAAACGTCGTCAAAATACCACAGATGATGATGTAATCGGTTTATTAGATCGCAGTAATGTTAGCGTTCTCGATGAAAACTCTAATAAGGATGCGGCCATTGTATCTACACAACGTGATTTAATTGCTGGTGAAGTATCTAAGGATATTGCTCGCCGTAAATTAATTCCTACAGATATTTTAGAAGCCCATGATAGTGGTGCCATTCACTTCCATGATATGGATTACATTATCCAGCCTATGTTTAACTGTTGCTTGATTAATTTGGAAGATATGCTTACAAATGGTACGGTTATCAATGGTAAGAAAATTGATACACCTAAATCCTTCCAAGTTGCATGTACAGTAACAACGCAAATTATTGCCCAAGTTGCATCTGGTCAATACGGCGGTCAAAGTATCAATGGTATCGATCGTATCTTGGCACCATTCGTACGTAAGTCTTACGAAAAAATCCTCAACAATGTTATTGAAGAACAAGTTGAGATTTACGGTATGGAACCAAATATGGAAAAAGCCCGTGAAATTGCGTGGAAACGTACGCGTAAAGAGGTTAAGGATGGCATCCAAACTATCCAATATCAAATCAATACATTGATGACTACAAATGGTCAATCTCCGTTTGTTACATTGTTCATGTATTTTAAACCTGATTATGAATATGCTAAAGAAGCTGCTCTTATTACAGAAGAGATTTTGCGTCAACGCATTAAAGGTGTAAAAAATGAAGCTGATGTATATATTACACCAGCATTTCCTAAATTGATTTATGTTCTTGATGAACATAACGTAACGCCTGATAGTCCATATTATTACTTAACTGAACTTGCTGCACAATGCACGGCTAAACGCATGTACCCAGATTACATCTCTGCTAAGAAGATGAAGGAAAATTACGAAGGTAATGTATTTAGCCCAATGGGATGTCGCTCTTTCTTATCTCCTTGGAAAGATGAAAAAGGGAACTATAAATTTGATGGTCGCTTTAATATGGGCGTTGTAAGTTTGAACTTACCTCAAATTGGCATCTTAGCTCGTAGTAGCGAAGAAAAATTCTTTGAAATTTTAGATAAACGCCTTGAATTAGCAGAAAAAGCATTACTATTACGATATAACTTATTAAAGGATGTAGTGAGTGATGTATCTCCAATTCATTGGCAACACGGTGCTATTGCGCGCCTCAAAAAAGGAGAAAAAATCGGTCGCTTCCTTACTGGTGGTTATGCGACAATTTCTCTTGGCTACATCGGCATTTATGAAGCAACACGATTGATTACTGGTCAGTCTAATACAGGTGAAAAAGGCCGCGTATTTGCCATGAAGATTATGGATAGACTAAACGATGCCATTAATCTATGGCATGATAAACATAATCTTGGTTTTGGTTTATATGGTACACCTGCTGAAAGTTTAACAAATCGATTCTCTTCTCTCGATCGTGCTCGCTTTGGTGTAATTGAAGATATTACTGATAAAGGATATTACACTAATAGCTATCACGTTAATGTTCGTGAAGAAATCAATGTATTTGATAAGTTTAATTTTGAATCTGAATTCCAAAAGAAATCGACAGGTGGTTGTATTTCCTATGCGGAAATTCCAAATATGACTAACAATATCCCAGCTGTTTTGACCATGATTCAATATATTTATGATCATATTTCTTACGCTGAGTTCAATACGAAATCCGACTACTGTCATGAATGTGGTTTTGATGGTGAAATTAAGGTAAACGAGAATAATGAATGGGAATGTCCACGTTGCCATAATACAAACCGCGATAAATTAACTGTTATTCGTCGTACATGTGGTTACTTAGGTGAAAACTTCTGGAACGAAGGTCGTACGAAAGAAATCAAAGATCGTGTAATGCACATTTAAAATTATTAGAATTATAGTTGTTATAAATATATGGTAAAAGCTGTGCTTAAGGCACAGCTTTTACTGTGTTTATGAGTGATAGAAATATATCTATATAGTGTTAGTCAAATTTGATAACCACTACTATGGAGGTAATTATGAGATATGGGCAAATAAGACAGTATGATATTGCTAATGGAGAAGGCATTCGTACATCTATATTTGTAACAGGCTGCACACATTGCTGCTATAACTGTTTTAATGAAGAATATCAAGATTTCAATGCAGGTAAAGAATGGACGCAAGCTGAAACTGATTTAGTTGTATCCTATGTAAAAAATCTTACATGCTCAGGTTTAACCTTGTTAGGTGGGGAACCTTTCCAAAATGTACAAGGCTTATTACCAGTGGTACGGGCAGTCCGTGCGGCGGCACCTGAAAAGAAAATTTGGGCCTATTCAGGCTACGTATTAGATGATATCTTAGAAGATGAGTTGAGAAGCGCCTTATTACATGAGATTGATATTCTTGTAGATGGTCGCTTTGTAGATGAGCTTAAAGATCCAGCATTACGATTTAGAGGGTCATCTAATCAACGTATTATAGATGTTAAGAAAACATTAGATTCTGGCGAAGTCGTATTAGCAATGGAGTAAGTATGGCATTTGATAAACGTTTAATAGGCCTCATAATTATCGTTGGCTTTATAGCGGGATTGGTTGGGGCTTCTTATACACATTTATTACATGGGATTCAGCACTTTGTATATCATTATTCTTCTGCTGATCATATGAGTTTTGGTGCTGCCGTTGCGCGTGTATCTCCAGTAGAGCGGTTGGTACCTCTCATAATTTGTGGCCTTATAGGTGGTGTTGGTTGGGTACTTATTCACCGATATGGTAAGGGTGTTGTAGATATCAAAACTGCCGTATCTGGCAAGATGGATATGAACCCTATCACTACTGTTTTGCATGCAACATTGCAAATTATCACCGTAGGTATTGGTTCACCATTAGGGCGAGAAGTAGCACCACGTGAAGCCAGTGCAGGGATTACAACCTTTTTAGTTAAACATTTTGACATAAAACAAGAGGATCGCCAATTATTGATTGCTTGTGCAGCCGGTGCTGGCTTGGCAGCGGTTTATAATTCTCCGTTATCGGCTGCAATCTTTACGTTGGAAACATTGCTTCTTACCTGGAATATACGAGCTATGAGTGCTGCTCTTATATGCTGTGGATTAGCAACCTTTGTAACGAGACAGGCGGGGGTAGGTGATGTCATTCAATATACAATGGCTCAACCTAGCTTGGGTAGTCATTATGTAGAATTCTCTATTGCCTTAGGTGCTATTGTTGCATTAGGTGTAGTTTTATTTAATATTACTCAAAGTAAGTTACCTGCTATTCATCGTAGTAGTCCTGTTATGATTCCCATCTCTATCATAGCGTTCACACTAATCGGTGTATTAGCAATGTATTTCCCTGAAATTCTTGGGAATGGTAAAGCTGGCAATGAATTAACTTTTACCAATGATATTACATGGACCTATGCATTAGGTTTGTTTGGTTCGAAGTGGGTGGCAGTATTACTTGCATTAGCGGCAGGTGCTTATGGTGGTCGTATTACACCATCTATGATGTTAGGAAGTACGCTAGCTATAGTATTTGGTACTATTTGGTCTATTGCTGTAGCTCCTATTTCATTAGGCATGGCAGCTTTTATTGGTGCTGTAGCATTTCTTGGACTTGCTCAAAAGATGCCGATGACGTCTTGTGTGTTTATGTTGGAGTTGTCTAGATTTTCTGTAGAAATGTTATTCCCTATAGCTTTGACTATGGGGACAGCGCTCATGGTAGAACAAATTGTTCAGGCCAAATTAAATACTGGTAAATAGTTATTAACTTGAGTATTTAAAGGGTGTTTGATTACATATTTTTATTAAGTAATAATTCTATATTTAGTTAATATAGGTAAATCAAGGTTGTGAATTAAAAATAAAAGCGGATAGTTGTTTATCAACTATCCGCTTTTGTTATTTATATAATTTTTTGTATATGAGTTTATACGATTTTTGCGTTTTTATCGTATTCTTCGCCACCTGCATCTGGAAGCATACCGTATTCAATAGTCCATAAGTGTTTATATTTTAAAGCTTGATTATGAATACGATCGATTTGAGTTTCATCTGTGCGAACAACACGGGCAGGAATACCAACGACTAAAGAGTTAGGCGGGATTACTGTGTTTTCTTTTACAACTGCACCGGCAGCGATAATAGAGCCAGAGCCGATATGACAGCCGCTTAATACAATGGCACCCATGCCAACTAAAACGTTATCTTCAATTGTGCTAGCATGAACGATGGCACCATGGCCGATAGTTACATAATCGCCAAGAATACATGCTTTATCGTCGTCTACATGTAATACAGAGTTGTCTTGTACATTAGAGTAACGACCTACTACAATCTTGTTTACGTCACCACGAAGTGCACAGTTTTGCCAAATAGAAGCATATTCTTTAAGTTCTACATCACCAGCAAGTTCTGCACCGGGCATTACGCAACTTTTAGGATCTAATTTTGGATATTTTCCGTGAAATGGTAACATATGGTACTCCTAATTTATTAAACAATTTCAAGAAGGCGTTGTGCCTTACGAATAGACATAATTGCTTCGTTCATTACAGTTTGAACGATTGTATGAGCTGGTTCAATAGCAACAAGACGATTCAAAGCTTGACCAACTTGTACCGCGCCGTTAACAACATCGCCATCGATAGCAGCACGTTTATTAGTGCCTTGGGACATTTTTGTGCGCTCTTCAGGTGTAGTAACACCATCCGTTTCTGCTGCTAAATAGCGAGTAGTAAATTCATTTTTTAAACTACGAACACCGCCGTGTCCAGAGAGGAGACCAGTTACAACAGAATCAGTATCTGTAGCTTTGATGATTGCTTCTTTCATGTTCTGATGAGCTTGGCATTCCTCAGCTAATAAGAAGCGAGATCCCATTTGTACACCTTCTGCACCCATTAGTAATGCAGCTGCAAGACCGCGACCATCTACGATAGATCCAGCAACTACTACTGGAATAGAGATTTCTGGTAAAATGTTTTCCATTAAGGACATAGTTGTTTGGCTACCGATGTGGCCACCAGCTTCCATACCTTCTACGATCATTGCATCGGCACCAGCTTCTTCGATACGTTTAGCCAATTTGAGGGAAGGTACTACAGGAATAACTTTGATACCAGCCTCTTGTAGTGGTTTAATATATGGTACAGGATTACCGGCACCTAGTGTTACAAATGCAGGTTTTTCTTCAATAATAACATCTACTAATTCGTCTTTATTAGGTGCCATTAACATGAGGTTAACACCGAAAGGTTTATCAGTTAACTCTTTACATGCACGAATTTCATTACGTGTCCATTCAGCATCACGACCACCAAGGGCGATAACACCTGTTGCGCCAGCATTAGCAACGGCAGCTACTAATTTGTGTTCAGATACCCAAGCCATAGCACCTTGGATAATAGGGTATTCAATTTGTAAAAGTTCTGTTAAAGCTGTTCTCATAAATCCTCCTATGATAACAATATAAATGATGATTTCTCTAGTTAATAATTCATATTAAGAAGGTAAATATCTTATTATGAGTATATTGCATAGAGAAGTAAGAGTTCATAAGTACATACTTATATAATATGTTATTAATTTAGATGTTTTAGAATATAGAATGTGACCATATTCTCTTCTATATATAATAGTATAATATATAAATTATGTACACCTTAGGTAGTTGATTTACTTAATACTCTAACAATAATTGGTATAATAATAACTGTTTTTGTATTGAAACAGGGGAGTGATGAAGTAGTGTGTTGCTTTGTATTTAGGTCTAAAATTATCTAAATGATAATACATTTCAAATTATGATGTAGCACAAATCCGCATATTATATATGCTTTTTAAATATTAGAAAAGATGAGAAATTAAGAAAATGAGTATTGAAAAGTTTCGATATCTTTGATATACTACATTACAGATAGAGTATCTGAATTATAAAAGATAAACATTAAACAATAATTTTCAAGTGAAGGAGGAAATACTCATGGAAAAATACGTATGCGTAGTATGTGGTTGGGTTTATGACGAAGCTGTTGAAGGCGTAAAATTCGAAGATCAACCAGCTGATTATGTTTGCCCAATTTGCGGTGTTGGTAAAGACCAATTCGAAAAAATGTAATTGACTTACCAAAAAGACTATCTTGAGTCCGCTTAAGATAGTCTTTTTTATTTGACAAAGCACTATGTCATGTTTATAATATTATAAGTCGAGGTAAGATTATGAAACTGCAAGTAGAGCAAGCAAAAGAACATATAGGAAAGAAATTTCCTTATAGCTATACGATACCAACCTCTGAGCTTGGTGACGTAACTGCTTTTCCTTGGAGCCGTCATGATATAACCATTAATGGTGAGTTTTGGTTTGATGGTCAAAATTACATCGTTCAAGGTTCAATAGAATCTAAAGGTGATTACGAATGTTCTCGTTGTTTAACTACGACAGAGCATGACCGTAAGGATTCCTTCGAGGAAATCTTTAGTGATTCTAGAGACGCTGCTGAAGATGTGATTCCTTTCGATGGAGAGGAAATTGACTTAACCGAACTAATTAGGGATACATTAATCATCAATGAGCCCTCTCAAGTGTTATGTCAGGATGATTGCAAAGGATTGTGCGTTCATTGCGGAGCAAATTTAAATGTTTCACCTTGTTCTTGTGAATCCTTTGTGGTGGATCCTCGATTTGCAGAGTTACGTGCTTTGCTTGATGAGAAAGATGATAGA
>CAKPSA010000012.1 GCA_934183145.1 uncultured Veillonella sp. | reverse complement strand
TGATAACGGATGTGTCTAAACCACCAGAATATGCGAGTACTACTTTATTTGCTTTACCCATGATAACACCTCATAAAAAACTTACTATGTATTTAAACTCATATAATCAATATTATATCAGATAATTGTGAAAGCACCGTGGCATCAAGCTCAACAGTCATTCCCTCTTTCTGACAAAAAATAGTATACACCTGTATAATTATAAATGCAAGTATTATTTTTATTCAGTTTAATAATATATTTCGGAACGTAACTATTATTATAAAAAAACCTCTGTTAGCCAACAGTAATCAGCCAACAGAGATGTTACTATAGTTATTTAATTATTCATCCACAAGTCCTAGGTCTTGTTGGTATGCATAGTCTGCCTCAGCTTGTGTAATCATACCTTGGTCTACCATTTGTTCGAGCACCAGTTTTTGACGGGCCTTTGCTCCTTTATAGTTTGTATATGGATCTAAATAAGATGGCGCATTAGGTAAGGCTGCCAGCATGGCGCTTTGTCCTAATGTCAATCGACTTGGGCTTGTCCCAAAGTAGCCGTGCGCAGCTTCGTAAATACCGTAGTAATTATGACCATAATATACAGTATTTAAATACATGGTGAGGATTTCGTCCTTCGTGTAGTAATGTTCCATTTCACTCGCCAAGATAGCTTCTTCTATCTTACGGCTCATAATACGTTTTGAAGAAAGGAAAAGATTTTTTACTACTTGTTGTGTTATGGTACTGCCACCCTCTACAGTTTCACCAGCGATGGTATTCGTATAAAAGGCGCGAATGATACCAAGTACATCTATGGCTCCATGTTTATAGTACCTCTTATCCTCTATGGCGATGAGTGCATTCTTTGTATATTCTGGAATAACATCCCCCTTTACCCAATGCTCTTTACTAACACGTTGGTTTAGTGCCGCCTCTACCTTTTCTTTAAAGGTAAATAATCGTATGATACGATCTGTGCGACTAAGGGTATCTTCACCTTGTTCTATGCGTTTTTCAACAGTTGTATGCGCGTTACTTTCACGATCTGTACCTTGAACCCTGTGGAAGCCATCATATATGAACATAGCCAATATCATAACTAGTATAAATACCACTAGGTTCCGAAGGTAGCGAAACACTTTCATTGCTTTCACCTATTTCATAAAAGGCCATACTATACATAAGTTAACGCTATAATTAACTAACAATATCTACAGTGCCTTATATACATATACTAATATAATGTGTATTAAATGTATTGTATCACATCAATCAAGAAGAAGATATGGATAGACCTTGCTATATAGCGGTTATGAACAGAATTATAACAATATAAAAGAGAAAATCTTAACATTTATAACCAAGCGTATATCTACATATGCAGATTTTATGCATATTAGGTATACTTATTAAGTTGTATTATAAACTTTACATAGAGTATAATAGTAAAGATGATAAAAACATGCCCATTGGAGGAGTATTATGAAACAATGTATGGATTCAGAAAATCTACATCGTCGATTACGTAAAATCCTTGGTCAAGTGCAAGCTATTGATCGAATGATTGAAGAAGACATTCCATGCGAAGATGTGTTGAGCCAAATTAATGCAGCTAAATCTGCACTACATAAAGTAGGTCAAGTAGTCCTTGAAGGGCATATCAACCACTGCGTGCGAGATGGTATCGAACACGGTGACGTAGAAAAAACCATTAACGACTTTACAAAGGCTGTAGAGCGTTTTGCAAACATGGGAAAATAAAGAAGAGGCTAAACCGCCTCTTCTTTTTTTACTTAAAACTACACACTAATAACTTACAAATGCTCCATACTAAAGCAAAGTAAAAATTTAAGTCCCCCAACCAAACATAAAACATATACATAAAATATATATCAACAAAAAAGGACTCTACATTCGTAGAGTCCTTTGTATTACCACACAGTATTAGTCGTGGTTAGTTGTTAAGAATTCGCTCAATGCAGCGAGTGCATCATCTTCGTCAGCACCGTCAGCTGTCAATGTAACAGATGTGCCTTTTGTAGCACCCAAAGTCAATACAGTTAAAATGGATTTAGCATCAGCTGTTTTGCCATTAGCAGCGATTGTCACTTTGGAAGCGTATTTAGCAGCCAATTGTGTAAAAGCTGTAGCAGGACGAGCATGTAAACCAGATTCATTAGTAATTTCTACTGTTAATTCTTTCATGATAACCTCTTTCTATCTCGATAGGCAGTACCTATCCCATACGTTCTAATAGATATATTGTATCAATTTCAAGCGTTTCAATTCAAGTATATTGAAAGTTATTTACTATATACTGATTCACTTAACATTTATCTATTATCTATGCAGAATTATAGTAAGTCTTTTTCAGCTAGTACAGATTTAGCATAGTCTGTAATTTCTTCTGCTGTATCCATGGAAAGCGCTTTATTAGCCACCTCTTCACATTCTGCTTTAGAAACGGAACGCAAAATTTTCTTAATAAGTGGTATAGAAGACGCTGTCATGGAGAATTCATCAAGGCCAAGGCCTAATAAAATCATTGTAGCTACAGGGTCACTAGCGAGTTCACCGCACATACCTGTAAATTTACCTTGTTCATGGCTCGCATCAATAACATGTTTGATAAGACGTAATACGCCTGGATGCAATGGTTGATATAGAGAACCAATAGACTCATTCATACGGTCTACCGCCAAGGTGTATTGGCATAAATCGTTGGTACCGATACTAAAGAAGTCTACGTATTTAGCTAAGATTGGAGAAATAACAGCAGCTGCTGGTACTTCAATCATAATACCAACCTTAATATCCTTGTTGAATTCTTTGCCTTCAGCTGTAAGTTCTGCCTTACATTCTTCGAGCATAGCATTCGCTTGTTTCACTTCTTCTACGGAAGCAATCATAGGGTACATGATGTGAATATCGCCAAAGGCACTAGCACGCAATAACGCACGCAATTGTACTTTGAAGATATCTGGACGGTTCAAGGAAATACGAATGGCACGGTAACCAAGGAATGGATTCATTTCAGTTGGCAAATCAAGGCATTTCAACTCCTTGTCACCACCGATATCCATGGTACGAATGATAACAGGCTGCCCCTGCATATCTTCTGCAACCTTTTTATATTCTTCAAACTGCACATCCTCTGTTGGCAATTCATCGTTTTCCATATACAAGAATTCTGTACGGTATAAGCCAATACCTTGTGCGCCCATTGTAAGAGCATGTTTAGCATCTTTAGACTTACCGATATTACCAAACAATTCTACATGATGACCGTCAGTTGTTTTAGCTTCAAGATTAGCAGATTCGCGTAAGCGTTTTAATTCCTCTTGGTATGCAGAGGCTTGATTTGTATATTCAGCCCAATCCGCATCAGATGGATTTGTTTCCACAATACCATCTGTACCAAGTACAACAGCTTTCTCGCCATCTACGAATCCTTCAATATCACCAACGCCCATAACGGCAGGAATTTCCAAGGTACGCGCCATGATAGCCGCATGAGATGTAGGGCCACCAGCCGCTGTTACAATGCCTTTTACCACATTTTTATCTAAAGAAGCCGTATCGGATGGAGCCAAATCATGAGCTACTAAGATAACCTCCCCAGAAATATGGGATAAGCCACGAGGGTTCATACCTAACATATTACGCATCAAACGATCACCGATATCTTTAATGTCTGCACCGCGTTCACGCATATATGGATCCTCCATACCGAGGAAGATATTGGCAAAGGTTTCAATCGTTTGGGCCGTAGCCGCTACCACATTAGTATGACTAGACTCAACGAGGGATTTAATACCATCAGATAAGGATGGATCTTGAGCAATTTGCATATGAGCTTCAAAAATAGCTGCCTCTTCAGGGCCCATTTCTTTCAAAGCCTTTTGGCGTATCGTATCCAGCTGTTTTAAGGTGGATGCCATAGCCGCAGCGAACTTACCAATTTCCGCTTCTACTTGATTCTCTGCTACGGTGTAATCAGGAATAACAATTTCCTCTTGAATATATCTATATACATTGCCTACTGCAACGCCACGAGATCCAGAAATCCCTTGAATTCGCATGTGTGTTCCTCTTTCTATTACGATAAACTACATTACTCTCTATTTTATCATTTCTCTAGTAAACAATAAAGTGATAGAGCCTTATATATCCACCCTTTCGTTTGTCCCAGGTGGGTTGATTTTACATCATACTCATATTTCCCAATCATCTTAATATGTACTATAACAAGTACTTTTAATGGAGGTCATTTTTTACTTGATTTTACTATAATTTTATAAAGTTACACCCCATAATTGAAAGCCATTTATGATATAATAATATAGAATATATAATATTATACATATGAGACTTTCACGGGCTTCATGGTGAAAGTCTTACTTATTGATAGGAGACTTTATGAAATTAACTAAAATGCATGGTCTCGGCAATGATTTTATCCTCTTTGCCGACCCTCAAGGCGCTAATAAGGACTATACTGATTTAGCCATTCGCCTTTGCGATCGTCGTACCGGCATTGGCGCAGATGGTTTAGTCATTGTTGTACCATCCGACACATGTGATGTGCGCATGCGCATCATCAACTCCGATGGCAGTGAAGCTGAAATGTGTGGCAATGGTATTCGCTGCTTTGCCAAATACGCCTATGAACACGGGGAAATCACAAAAGAAACTTTCACCATCGAAACATTAGCAGGTGTGATGAAGCCAACCTTAACCATCGAAAATGGTGTGGTTACACTCGTAACAGTAGACATGGGGAAACCATTCTTTAACAGTAAAGATGTACCTATGAATGTAGACATGGATAAGGTCATCGACGTAGACATTGATGTAAATGGTGAAACTGTAACAGTCAGCTCTGTATTGCTCGGCGTACCTCATACAGAGGTTTACGTAGAGGACATTACAAACGCCCCTGTTACTACACAAGGCCCTATCCTTGAAAAACACGATGCATTCCCATCCAATACGAACGTTAACTACATTGAAGTAGTAAACGATAAACACATCAAGGTTCGCACATGGGAACGCGGTGCTGGTGCTACACTAGCATGTGGTACAGGCTCTTGTGCTTCTGCCGTTATGTCCTTTGAAAAAGGCTTAACAGGTCGCGAAGTAGATGTAGAGCTTTACTTAGGAACATTGCATATTTCATACTTGGAGGATGGCACGGTGCTCATGACAGGCCCTGCTGAGGAAGTATTCGAAACAGAACTTCCTATCGATTAAGATGAAGTGGTTACAACTCATATTAAATGCCTTTCTAAAGTATCAACAAGGCCGTTCAATGATGCCGAAAAATATAGAGCCTCTCATAGGCTTACTCCTATCCATACTCGTCATCATCATCGCCGTAGCCAATAGCATTGCCATCGGTTACGCCTTGATTGTGGTATGGTGCATTATGGCTTATGTGTTCTACCGCAAAGGGTACCAACCAAAGGAACTACTAAACCTATCATGGACAGGTGCTAAAACCTCCATTGTGGTAATGCAAATATTCCTGCTCATCGGTTGGCTCATTGCCATGTGGCAGGCAGCGGGCATTATCCCTATGATTATCGCCACAGGCATCGACTTGATTGATCCTTCTATCTTTATCGCTTGTGCCTTTTTATTAACCGCACTAGTGAGCATGCTGTTAGGAACCGCTCTCGGTACTGTGGGTACCATAGGTATTGTACTCATTACGATGGCAAAAGCCGGTAATATTCCAGAAAATATCGTAGCAGGTGCCATCATAGCCGGTGCGTACTTTGGTGATCGAAATGGTCCTTTATCATCTAGCGCCTCTCTTGTAGCGGCCTTAACGCATACAAAGGTATCGACCAACATCCCTATTATGTTTAAGGATGGTCTACCAGCACTTGTTATTTCCACAGTGCTCTACCTAATACTATCGCAGTGGTTCCCTCTCAACTATGAAAATAGTTTGCTATCCGACACAATCCACTTTATCTTCAACATTGATTGGACATTGTGGATCCCAGTCATTATCGTCATTGGTCTATTGCCTTTGAAAGTACCTATCCGTTGGCCTATCGGCCTTAGTGCATTAGCAGCGGCAATTTTGGCTTATACCAATCAGGGAGCTACCCTTTCTGATTTAGGCTGGTATACCTTAACAGGCTTTGAGCTACCATATTATAATCCACTAGCAGATATCATTCATGGTGGCGGATTACAAACGATGTTTATCCCTACCCTTTCTATTTTTATGGCCACTGCCATTTCTGGCATGCTCGAAGGGGTTGGCTTCTGGAACGATATTAGACAACTATTAGAACGAGCAAAAACGCGTAGCGATGTATTTGCTGCCAATGTAGGTCTCGCACTTTTAACAGGCGCTGTAGGTTGTAGCCAAGCTATTGCGGTTGTGATGACACACTCCATCATGCGTATTACCTACGCACAGCGTGGTATTCAAGACGAAGATGTGATGCTCGACTTTGAAAATAGCGGTATTCTTATCGCTCCACTATTGCCATGGAACATCGCTGCTTACGTACCTGTAGTTATGATGGGTACTAGCACCGCTGGCTATGTACCATTTGCCTTCTTCCTATACCTCGTACCGCTCCTTTACTGGTTACGACTACGGAATCAAGAACAAGCAATTATACGCTAATTACAAAATCAATCAAATTTACGCTAATTACAAGATTAACCAATCATAGGCTAATTCATTTATCTTAAAGGGGAATTTGTATGATTTACACCATTACCTTTAACCCAGCCCTCGATTATATCGTCCGTCTTGATCAACTCAAGACAGGTACCATTAATCGCACCACACAAGAGTACGTTCTCGGTGGCGGCAAGGGTATCAACGTATCCATCGTACTCAACAACTTAGGCATGGATACAACGGCACTCGGTTTCATCGCTGGCTTTACAGGGGAAGAAATCGTAACACAACTGAACCAATTCGGTGTGAAAGAAGATTTCATCCGTCTTCGCGAAGGTTTAACTCGCATCAATGTTAAGGTGAAAGCCTCTGACGAAGAAACAGAAATTAACGGCCGTGGTCCCATCATCGCAGACGACGAACTAGAAGCCCTCTACAAACAGCTCGATACATTGACTGAGAAGGATACTTTGATTCTTGCAGGCAGCATTCCTTCTAGCTTACCAAGCGATATGTACGAACTCATTATGGAGCGCTTACAACATAAAAATATTCGCATTGTCGTAGATGCTACAAAAGACCTACTCACACGAGTTCTACCATATAAGCCGTTCTTGATTAAACCAAATAATCACGAGCTTAGTGAAATCTTTGGTCGTACCCTTTCCACAAAGGATGACCTCGTGGAGGCAGCTAAAGCACTACAAGAGAAAGGCGCACAGCATGTGCTTATCTCCATGGCTGGTGATGGAGCTATCTTGGTCGCGGCTGACGGTACTGTATATACAAGCCCTGCCCCTAAAGGCACTCTGGTAAATTCTGTAGGTGCCGGCGACTCCATGGTAGCTGGCTTTATTACAGGCTTTGAAAAGACAGGCGATTTACAAGAGGCGCTCTACTGGGGTATTTCCAGTGGCTCTGCCTCCGCTTACTCTGAAAACCTCGCTACACTTGCAGAAGTAGAAGTACTACTTTCACAAGTACGAGCTAACTAGTTTTATATTTTATTTGCATCAAGGAGTACATATATGCAAATCACTGATTTATTAAAACCTCAATCTGTCTTGCTAAATGCAGACCCTGTTACAAAGGCTGACGCTATTTACACCTTAGGCGAACTAATGGAAAAAGGCGGCAACCTCATTGACAAAGGTGAGTACTTAGCAGCCGTTTTCGCTCGTGAAGAATCTGGCTCTACAGGCCTTGGTGACGGCATCGCCACACCACATGCTAAATCTGCTGGTGTAAAAGAAGCCGGACTCGCAGCTATGGTTGTGCCTCACGGCGTAGACTTTGAAGCACTCGACGGTCAACCATCTCGTTTATTCTTCATGATCGCAGCTCCAGAAGGCGCAGCTGACACTCATGTAGAGGTATTGAGCCAATTAGCTATGATGGTTATCGATCCTGATTTCAAAGAAGCCCTCATCGCTGCTCCAACGGTAGAACGTTTCTTAGAACTGGTAACAGCGAAAGAACAAGGCAACTTCGATCCATCCGTTGAAGGTTTCATTAAAACGGCAGAACCCCAAGCAGAGGAAACTGAAACAGCTGACGCTAATACAGCAGCTGTAGCAGCTGGAACGACTGCATCAGTTGAAAAAATCACTGTAGATAACCCACATTACGACGTATTGGCTGTAACTGGTTGTCCTACTGGTATCGCTCATACATATATGGCTGCGGAATCTTTAGAACGGAAAGCTAAAGAAATGGGCATTTCCTTAAAAGTCGAAAAGAACGGTGCGTCTGGCGTAAAAGATGCTCTTACAGCAGAAGAAATCAAACATGCGAAATGCATCATCGTCGCTTCTGACCGCCAAGTGGAAATGGCACGTTTCAACGGTAAACCTATGATTCAAACTAAGGTTGCAAACGGTATCAACAAGGCAGAAGAGCTTTTAACAGAAGCAATGGCTGGTACAGCACCTGTATACCAAGCATCCGCGGCAGACCGCGAAGCTGCTGAAATCGCTGCTAGCGCATCTGACAGCGTAGGTCGTCAGATCTACAAACACTTGATGAACGGCGTATCTCACATGTTGCCATTCGTTATCGGTGGCGGTATCTTGATTGCCCTTGCATTCTTGTTTGATACATTAGATCCAGCAAACCCTAAAAACTTTGGTTCTGGCAATCCTCTATCTGCATTCTTAATGCAAATTGGTGGTGCATCCTTTGGTTTCATGTTGCCTGTACTCGCAGGTTACATAGCTATGAGTATTGCTGACCGCCCAGGTCTTGTAGCTGGTTTCGTTGGTGGCTTATTGGCTAACCAAGGTGGCTCTGGTTTCCTTGGCGCATTGATTGCCGGCTTTGCAGCAGGTTATTTAGTATTATTAGTTAAGAAATTAGTATCTGGTTTGCCTCAAGCATTAGAAGGTACAAAACCAGTTCTCTTCTATCCTGTACTAGGTGTATTGTTCATCGGTCTCGCTATTACCTTCGTAATCAACCCTCCTGTATCTGCACTTAACCACTGGTTAATGGACTCCTTACAATCCATGGGCACTACTAGCCGCGTATTGTTAGGCCTCATCTTTGGTGCGATGATGTCCGTTGATATGGGCGGACCTGTAAACAAAGCTGCTTACGTTATCGGTACAGGTGCGCTTGCGACTGGCGAATATGGTATCATGGCTGCTGTAATGGCAGGCGGTATGGTTCCTCCATTGGCAATCGCTCTTTGTACTACATTCTTCCCTAGCCGCTTCACAGAGGCTGAACGCAAATCTGGTATCACAAACTACATCATGGGCCTATCTTTCATCACAGAAGGTGCTATCCCATTTGCAGCAGCCGATCCAGTTCGCGTATTGCCAGCTTGCATCATCGGTGCAGGTACAGCTGGTGCGTTATCCATGTTCTTCGAATGTACACTACGTGCTCCACACGGCGGTATCTTCGTAGTACCAACAATCGGTAACCCACTTCTTTACCTTGCATCCATTGCAATCGGCTCCGTTATCGCTTGTATCATCTTGGCACTATTAAAACCAAGCTTAAAAAAATAATGGTGAAAGCTCGTATAATATTAGTAGATATAGCAAAAACGTACATATGCTAAATAAGTACATATAGCAAAAGGACTAGAACTCCTAGAGTTCTAGTCCTTTTCTTATGTAATACTATCGGATTACATCATCATAAAATACACCAAATACTTTCTTAAAAACTCGATTTGCAACGTGATAGCTTTCAAAATCAAAGTCAGTCGGTGTTAAGAAGGTAACATGCTCATATCCTTTATAGCCTGGTTGTGTCGGTTTGCTTTCACCATTAAGAGTATAATCCTGTTGTGCCTTAACAGTCCCTACAATACCAGAATCATCCATTTTTACATTCCATATTTCACCTAAATAGAAATCCGGAAATTGTTGTTTAAACGTTGGTATTTTTTCTACTAAATTGGCAAAGGAATAATTTAGGTTATAGTCATAATGAATTGTGTATTCTCGAATCAAATCAGACGAAGGCAATACAACATAAATCTTAGCTTCTATACTTTTGGTACTGTCACTTGTAGACACATCTTTGACTGTACTCAACTCAATGTATTTACCATCTCCACCACCTGTGTCACCTTTAGAAACGATGTGCTCAAAACGACTTGCATCTTGTAGTTCAGCATTAGAAACAGCGTTTACAGAATTAAAAGAAATACACCAAACACACAATAGGGCCATAAAAAATAAAATACGTTTCATAAGGCACCTCATTTCACGACAATATCATCAAAATGCCGCTGATAGGCAACGACAAACATGGCATCTGCTATAGCAAAGAGATCTTCATCGGAACGACTACGGTCAAGAGGTCGTGATTGATGTAGCAATCTAGCTGGGCTATTAACCACAGTGCCCTCCCAAGTGTATCGTTTGACTGCTTGTAACTCAATTTGTATACCAGAATCATCTTGTGCAGCCTTAATTACAGCATACATAGCTGGCGACGGTTTTACACTTTGCTGGGCTTGTATTAAGCTAGCCAAGGAATAATTCGTATCATAGGTAGCAGTCAATTCATATTCCGTAATAGCCCAATCACGAGCACGTTCGTCTACAGAATAAACAGTACCTTTCAATTTATAATGTGGTGCTGCATATTCTAGAGTCTCCACAGAATAGGTATTTAAAAAGAATACAGTCCTATTAGTTGAACCATCACCATAAGAATATGTTTTCTCGTATACATTTTTAAACTGAGGTGAACTATTTAACTCATTAATCGATATGGCTTGTGTCTGTATAGTGAAAGTAGCTAATACCGTACAAGCTAGCAAAAATTTTCTAAACATACTCTCTCCTTTATAATAGAAAACCAGTTAAATTACCAAAAGCATATCATACTTTATTGAAAGCTGTATATAAAAAAAGACCCTATGTCATAATATTGACATAGGGTCTTTTCGTTCATCTATTAGATAGTAATCTAATAGTCTCTCAAGTGTAATTACACTCTACTATATAATGCTCTATTAAAATAGTTCTATCGATTAAGACATTTTAGTAAGTAATTGATTTACCATAGCTTTTAAATCATTAATCTCAGATTGCTGTTGATCTAACTTGAGTTGTTGTTCATCAAGTTTAGATTTTTGTTGTTCATTTTCAGAACGCAATTGAGTTACTTCATCTTGCATTACATAAATAGAACTAATAGGGCCTGCTTTGTAGCGCTCAGGAATTGCTTCTTTTCTTTCACGGCTACCACCAAATTTATGAGTTACACCGGCATTAATCATATTATGATTGGAACCAAGTGTTACACCTACGTTGAACATAGTATCTTCAGCTGTATAGTGAGCAAGACCAATAGCACCAGCTGTTTCACCACGGTAGTTACCAATACCAGCCATGATTTGTGTTTTTTCCAATGGATCGTATTGGATTGGTTTCAATGCTGCCATAGCTGCTGCATGTGCACCAACACGTTGTGTTTCAACACCAACGCGATTAATCGCTTCTTGTAAACCAGCTTGAGTACCTTTCAATTGGCTAACGTTTACTGCATCTGTATCGGCTGTACCAGGTGCCACACCATGAATTTGATTACCACCATTGTTCAAGCCATCTACAGTAAGAGCTACAGGGCTAGCTGCAGAATTTGCAGGAGTGATAGTCATACCCGTACCATTAACTGTTGTAGAGTTACCAGCAGTATCCTTCACTGTTGTACCTGCAGGCGTAATTTTTGTGGATGGACCATTTTCATCACCTACAGTTACACTGTTAAGGCCTTTAACATCTTTAGCCAAGCTATATGTGAAAGTAGTTTTATCTTGTTTAACTTCAAGGTTATCACCTGCTTGGAATTTAACAGTATCGCCACCTTGTACTTTTTCAACAGCACCACCAGCTGCAGTTACATTCCATGCAGATAAATCTTTAACTTGTTGTTTACCAGCATCTGTTAAGTTACTCAAGTCTTGGTTCGCTGCATTATCGATTTTTGCTTTTGTTGCATCATCGATTTTAACAGTTACATCTTCACCATTAGCTTCAGTTGTTAAACCGTTTTCGCCTTTAATGTTGAATTTTACATCGCCTGTGCTCAAAGATTTTTTATCAGTAGAACCAGTGTTACCACCTAAGGAAATCTTACGACCGATAGCTTCTGTGTTTTTATCAATTTGAGCTTTATTTGCTGCAATATTATCTTTATTTGTTTTAATATCATCAGCATTTTTAGCAATATTATCTTTATTTGCTGCTACTTGATCATCAACTGCTTTCAATTGATCTTCTGTTGCAGCACGACCAGATACAGGTTGTGTTTGACCTGGAACCCAAGTTGTATTAGTCAAGCCTGTTACTTCTGGAGTTTCTACACCATCTGTAGCTTTTACCTTAGGTGCTGTAATTGTTTGATTAGCTTTTACAGTATCGAATGTTACATCTTTCTTAGTTGCAATTGTGAAGTCTTTACCATTTTGAGTAATGGAAATATTATCACCATCGATGAACTTAACTGTGTTGCCACCTTCAACCTTTTCAGCAGTACCATTATTGGCCACTACATTCCATGCGGATAAATCTTTAACTTGTTGCTTACCAGCATCTGTTAAGTTGCTCAAATCAGTATTTGCTGCATTGTTGATTTTGTTTGCAGTATCATCGTCCAATTTAACAGTTACATCTTCGCCATTAGCTTCAGTTGTAATGCCATTTGTACCTTTGATATTGAACTTCACATCACCAGTGCTCAAAGATTTCTCATCAGTAGAACCAGTGTTACCACCTAAGGAAATCTTACGCGCAATAGCTGTTGTATTTTTATCGATATTGTCTTTATTTTTGGCAATATTATCAGCATTTTTATCAATAGCAGCTTTATTATCAGCAATGTTTGCTTTATTTTGAGCTACTTGATCATCAACTGCTTTTAATTGGTCTTCCGTAGCAGCACGACCAGATACTGGTTGTGTTACACCAGGAGTCCAAGTAGTATTTGTTAAACCACTTACTTCTGGAGCTGTGATTTTTTGATTTACTGTTACATTATCAAATGTTACATCTTTTTTAGTTGCAACTGTGAATTCTTTGCCATTTTGTGTAATGGAAACATTATCACCATCGATGAATTTAACAGTGTCGCCACCTTGAACTTTTTCTGCAGTTTCATTGTTAGCTACTACATTCCAAGCTGCTAAATCTTTTACTTGTTGTTCACCAGCTGGAGTCAAATTGCTCAAATCTCTGTTTGCTGCATTATCGATTTTATCTTTTGTAACAGTATCCAACTTAACAGTTACATCATCACCATTTGCTTCAGTTGTAATGCCGTTTGCACCTTTAACATTGAACTTCACATCACCTGTGCTCAAAGATTTTTCATCTGTGGAACCTGTGTCACCACCTAAGGAAATCTTACGAGCAATTGCTGTTGTATTTTTATCGATATTATCTTTGTTCTTAGCAATATCGGCTTTATTTTGAGCAATGTCACCAGCATTTTTAGTAATGGCAGCTTTATTATCTGCAATATTTTGTTTATTGTCTGCAATATCGCCTTTATTTTTAGCGATATCTGCTGTATTTTTAGCAATATCTGCCGTATTTTGAGTAATATTATCCTTATTTGCTTTAGCTTGATCGTCCACAGCTTTCAATTGATCTTCAGTTGCGGCACGACCAGATGTAATATTCGTTGGATCCCAAGTTTTATTAGTTAAACCTGTCACTTGAGGTGTTTCTACACCAGTTGTAGCTTTAACTGTTGGAGCAGTAATAGTTTGATTTGCAGTTACGCTATCAAATGTTACATCTGGCTTAGTTGCAAATGTAAACTCTTTGCCAGATTGCGTAATTACGATGTTATCACCATTAATATACTTAACAGTGTCACCACCTAGAACTTTTTCTTCAGTACCATTATTAGCAACCACATTCCAAGCAGCTAAATCTTTAACTTGCTTTTTACCATCTGGAGTCAAGTTGCTCAAATCTTGGTCAGCAGCGTTATCGATTTTTGCTTTAGTAGTATCATCAAGTTTAACGGTTACATCGTCGCCACTTGCAACTGTAGTAAGACCATTATCACCTTTTACATTAAACTTCACATCATCTGTGCTCAAAGATTTCTCAGTTGTAGAGCCAGTATTGCCACCTAAGGAAATTTTACGAGCGATGGCTGTTGTATTTTGGTCGATATTTGCTTTATTGGTTGCAATATCATTTGTATTTTTTGTGATATTTTGTTTATTCGTATCTACTTGATCATCAACGGCTTTCAATTGATCTTCTGTAGCTGCACGACCAGCAACTGGTTGTGTTTGACCTGGAGTCCAATCTCTATTAGTTAAGCCGGTTACTTGAGGTGTCACTACACCATTAGTTGCATTTACAGTTGGTGCTGTAATCGCTTGATTTGCTGTTACATTATCAAATGTTACATCTTTTTTAGTTGCAATAGTAAAATCTTTACCAGCTTGAGTGATTTCGATGTTATCACCGTCGATAAATTTAACTGTATTGCCACCTTTAACATCTTCAGCAGTGCCATTATTAGCTACTACCTTCCATGCAGCCAAATCTTTAACTTGTTGCTCACCAGCAGGAGTCAAATTACTCAAATCACGGTCAGCAGCATTTTCGATTTTGCCTTTTGTAGCTGTATCAAGCTTAACAGTTACATCATTACCAGCAGCAGTTGTAGTAATACCATCTTCACCTTTAATAGCGAAGTTTACATTTCCAGCAGTTAAGGATTTTTCTGTTGTAGTACCAGTATTACCATCTAAAGAAATCGTATTTGCGAGAGCAGCTGTATTTTTGTCAATATTAGACTTATTTGTTGCAATAGCTGTTTTATTTGCTTCTGCTTTATCGTCAACTTTTTTCAATTGAGATACATTAACAGCATCTTTATCAGCTACGCCATCAGCTACATTAGTAACCTTTTTATCACCTGCGTTGATACCTGTATTGCCATCGATTTTAACAGTTTCATTACCTGCTGCATCGTTGAAGGACGCACTGTTTAAACCTGTTAACTCTTTTTTCAAGGATACAGAAATGTTCTTATCATTTCTAGCGACAGTAATATTATCATCGCCAGAGAAATCCACCTTATTACCTTTTTCAACTGCTACTGGTGTTGCTTCACCGTTTGCAGAAAGATTCCAAGTATATTTATTTTGATCAATCGCATTATTAATAGCATCAGCTACATTAGCGGAGTCAGCCATACCAGCTGTAGCTGTAGCTGTACCATTTGTTACAGTAATGTCTTGCTTTTTACCAGCAACTGTAATTTTCTTACCATCCGCTGTAGTTGTGATATAAGTATTATCACCATTTACGGCTAATTTACTTTGAGCAAGATTTACGTCACCAGTACCTGTATCACCTGTGAAAGCTAGGTTAACACTTCTCAACTGTGCCACATTGACTGCATCTGTATCAGCTGTACCAGCTGCTACATAGTTAATTTGACGAGTTTTATTGGCAGCACCAACAGCAACACCACCATAAGTGGAAGTTAATGTAGCACCATTTAGTGCACCCATAGTATCTGTACGGCCTGTTTCAGGATTGTAACCAGCTACACCAGCAATGATATCTGCAGAAGAGTTAGAACCAATAGCTACACCATTCGTTACAAGAGCACCAGCGCCATCACCAATAGCTACGGAGCTATTAGCTGTAGCATCTGCAGATGCATTTGGGCCAATTGCAATAGAGTTCGTCCCTTTTGCACCAGTATTATCTTTATTAGGCGTAACTGTAGAATTAATAGATACATATTTATAGGCAATTTGATCTGCAATAGCTGCTAACTGAGAGCCGTTGATAGCATCTGTAGATGTAGCACTCACTTCACCAGGCGCCACGTTTTTTAATTGGCGTTCAAAATTTTTAGAACCAAAGGATACGATATCACCTGGTAATGTTGAACTACCACCAGCCCAAGAAGCAGTTACACCATTAGATAGTGTATAACTAGTTTGTTTGGTACCACCTATATCAGTAGTAGAACCACCACCTAAAGCAACAGAATTATCACGATTAGCTTTAGCCCCAGTACCGATAGCGATAGCATTTGTTACATCAACATTGTCAGAATCAAATGTGTTAAATCCAGTCAAAGCACCAGAAAGGCGATCTTTTGAGTTAGCACCAGTACCAATAGCAATACCTGCATTACCAGACTTACCCTTCATACCTACCGTAATACCAGCCTGTCCAGAAGTAGCGTCTGTCCAGCGTGGATTACTCAAGGAGTAGCCAGTCAAACTTTGTACAGCAGATTGTAAGCTAGTAATTCCAAGAGCACCAGTACTATTATTTGTATAAACTACTTTTACAGCATTGGCTCTATCTGTATCATCACCACCAATAACAATAGAGGAGTGCCCCATAGCAACAGTGTTACCACCAATAGCAATTGCTTGTTGACCACGTACGATAGCACCTTGACCGGCTGCATTACCACCGCCGATAGCAATCGCTTGAGGATTATTTGTGCCAGTGTCAGTATATGCACCAATCGCAATAGCTGTTAAACCACTAACGCTAGAATTAGCACCGATTGCAATTGCTTTATCGGATCCAGTTTTTGCACCTGTACCAATACCGATAGCATCAGCGTTCGGTACAGTTACATTATTACCTAGACCAACTGCAGCAGGACCTGTGATTGTACCACTACCATAAGCTACTGAAGCGACACCGGTATTTGAAGGCACTGAGTTTACAGCCCCGACATTACCAGCATTAACCATAGCTAATGCAGCAAAAATACCTGCTACAACAACTTTCTTTTTACCACTATTATTCTTAGCAAATTCAGAAACTACGACATAACAATTTTTAGATTTATTCCATATAACTTTAAATATTTTATTCATTAATTCCCCTCAAAACTTAGATGATTATTTAGCTTCTCTCAAGTTCTCTAATCATCTTAAATACGTCTGTAAACTATATTGATATTTTTAAATGTTTCGATATTGGGAGTATATAAAATTTTCGATATAATTGCAAGTGATTTTAATCATACTTTCACGATCAACTCATTTTTTAAGCAAGTTCTCAAAATTCGATAACACGGTTATTTTTTATAGTATTTATATAAATGCAAATGAATTATGAGTACTTTTCTACCCATTAACCCTCTATAATAAGCGGATTAATTCATCAAAATATTAAGACTATTTTTTATTAATTATTCATTGAAATTAATATTATTTTTTATGTGAACTATAGGTTAAAGTTATAGCAAGTTATTTTTTTCACACATATAAGAATAGCGATTTGAATATTTTTTCGCCTTATTTTTAGGTCAACTCTTCCATGTATTGAATAATAACTTATAGTAATCGATTATTTATATTATTAGTTCTTATGAAATATCAATACTATCTACAAATAGAGTTTTTACTACTAAAACAAGATATAGATACCAAAAGAAAAAAATAATATGAATAACAACTATAAGAGATGTAATAAAGTTACAATTTTATTTTTGATTTATAAACTCTAATATTGCTACTACCAACAACATACTCCATATAGCTCAAAAGTATACAAATATATCGATTTATGTTAAACTATATAAATATAAATAAATTTTAAAATTATAAATTATTATTTGAAATCTAGTTCGGAGAGTAATTCATGAAATCATCTAGGAAACGTAAGGTTACCGCTGCATTCTTTGCAGCTGCAGCGTTGGGTGGTGTTGCCCACGCAGCCCCTACCCTCAACATGAATGATTTGGTAGGTTCGAACACTACCACTGAATCAACGACACAAGGTACTACAAATGTAGCAACTCCAGTCGTACGACCTATGGCCACGCAGCCTATCCCTGCAACTACACAATCAGTTCCAAAGGTAACACCATTAATACCTCGTGTACGCCCGGTCCCTGTAAACGATATAGCAAAGGCTTTATCAGATCAGCAAAGGGCAGTTTCACAGCCACAATATGTGGTTAATAAACAAACTAATGCTGTAATGGAACCAACACTGGCTATGCATAGCTTGATAAATGTACAACGTAAAACAGAACCTGTGACAGTACAAAAACAAGTTGATGGCAGACAGCAAGTACAAACGACACAAGTTCAACGTATACCTGTTATGGTCCAACAAGAATCTACTAATCCATTAGTTATTGCTAACACAACACAAACTAAAGCGGTTGTGGCAAAACAACGATTAACGATTCGTGATATCCAACGTGCAGAACGTGAAAGATTAGCTCAATTAGCAGCCGAAGAAGCTGCACAGCAAACAGGTACAAATCAAGTTGATCAACAAATGGTCGCCCAAAAGCAAGCTGAAGCACAACGCCAAGCGGCAATTCTAGCAGAACAGCAACGTCAAATGGCTATGCAGGCGGAACAAGAACGTATCGCCGCTCAACAAGCGGAAGCTCAACGTCAAGCGGCTCTAAAAGCTGAACAAGAGCGCTTAGCAGCTCAACAAGTAGAGGCGCAACGACAAGCGGCTTTGCAGGCTGAACAAGAGCGCTTAGCAGCTCAACAAGCTGAACAACAACGTCAAGCTGCTTTAAAAGCAGAACAAGAACGTTTAGCAGCTCAACAAGCTGAGGCTCAACGTCAAGTTGCTATGCAAGCTGAACAAGAACGTTTAGCTGCTCAACAAGCGGAAGCTCAACGTCAAGCGGCTCTAAAAGCAGAACAAGATCGTATTGCTGCCGAGCAAGCTGAAGCTCAGCGCCAAGCGGCTTTAAAAGCTGAACAAGAGCGTATCGCTGCTCAACAAGCTGAAGCTCAACGTCAAGCTGCTTTAAAAGCAGAACAAGAACGTATTGAAGCTGAACAAGCTGCTCGCCAACGTGCAGAAGCTGCTGCTAAAGCGGAAGCAGAACGTCAAGCGGCTTTAAAGGCTGAACAAGAGCGTATTGCAGCTCAAGAAGTTGAGGCTCAACGTCAAGCAGCTTTAAAAGCTGAGCAAGAACGCATCGCTGCGGAAAAAGCAAAAGCTGAACGTGAAGCAGCAATCAAAGCTGAACAAGATCGCATTGCGGCACAACAAGCAGAAATGGCTAGACAAGCTGCCATCAAAGAAGAACAAGAACGTTTAGCTGCTGAGCAATTAGCAAAAGAAGAAGCGGAAGCAAAAGCTAAAGCTCAAGAAAATAAATTACCTCAATCTTATGTAGATGCTCGTAACGAAGCTTCCACAAAAGGTTCTACAGCAACAGAAGAGAAAAATATTCTATCTCAACCAATAGAACCACCATTGCAAGCCGATGCATCTGCAAAAATTAGCCTTGCCTTCGATGCAAAAAATTATGAGTCCATGTCTACTACAGTAGATAATAAGGAAATCAAATACCGCGCCTTCGAATATATTCCTTACGTGGCTAATCCAATCGATATTGATCAACAGTACATGAATATCTATGTACCGGAAGAATACTTTAATAATGGCACTATAAATGGCTACAATGCACAAACAGCCCCTATCTTCATGCCAAATTCGGTAGGTGGTTACATGCCAAGCCAAGCTATGACACCTAAAGTTGAGAATGGCAAACCTAACAGTGTTCTTTACGCATTATCTCGTGGTTATGTTGTAGCTTCTCCAGCTACACGTGGTCGTACAAATAAAGCATCCGATGGCAACTTCATCGGTAAAGCTCCAGCTGTAATCGTTGACTTACAAGCTGCCACAGCATACTTACATGCTAACGACTCCACAATGCCAGGTAATGCAAACCGCATTATCACAAATGGTACAAGTGCTGGTGGTGCCGTATCCTTATTACAAGGTGCTGCAGGTAATAACTCCGACTTCCAACCATATTTACAAGCATTAGGCGCTGCTACGGCGGCAACCAATGTATATGCAGTTTCTGCTTATGCACCTATTACAAATCTTGATGCGGCTGATATGGCATATGAATGGAGCTATAAAGGTATCACTTCTTTCAATAAAGTAACAATGGGCCAAGGCGAATTACCTCAAGCCAATGTAGGTGGTAACACAGCACCTCCACAACGCACAATGCAACGTGTAAACTTGAATTCTGATGATGTGGCATACTCCAACTTATTAAGTGAACACTTCCCTGAATACGTAAATAATTTACAATTGCATGACTCTATGGGACGTGTGTTGAAACTAGATAAGAATGGTAATGGTACTTTCAAAAATTATGTGAAAGCGTTCATCATTGATGCGGCTAATAAAGCACAAGCTAAAGGTACTGATTTATCTAAACATACATACCTTGTACGAGATACTAAAACAGGCGCCATCAAAGATATTAACTGGGAAGCTTACAACCAATTTGTAAGTCGTTCTAAAGCACCAGGTGCATTCGACTCCCGTTCTAATGACTCTGGCGAAAATAGTCTGTTTGGTACAAGTACTACAGATAATACTCACTTTACAATTACTGCTGCATTACACGATACAACATCAAACCAAGATGTATACGTAGAAAATGCTAAAATCGTTACTATGATGAACCCAATGAACTATCTCGGTTCTCCAGCAGCGACAAATGCACGCTACTATCGTATCCGCTATGGTACAGCTGATAGCAATACATCCGTAGCTATTCCATTGATCGTAGGTACACGTGCTCAAAACCTTGGGTATAATGTAGATATGGCAACACCATTTGGTGTAGACCATTCTGGAGACTACGATTTAGATGAATTATTCAACTGGATGGACAATATCGTTAAAAACGGTAGATAATCAAAATTAAATACATACCATAACAAGAAAGGAGCTACCTAGTAGCTCCTTTTTCTTATAGAAAATGATAAATAAACAAGAAAAAGCCCCTCTAACGAGGGGCTTCATTATATCAGGAGAAAGCAATTTATCTACTTTCACCAATCATATTTTATTACACTTCAGGGAATAAAGCTGTAGACAAGTAGCGTTCGCCTGTATCAGGAAGAATTACTACAATGTTTTTACCTTTATTTTCAGGGCGTTTAGCCAATTCTTGAGCAGCCCAAAGAGCAGCACCAGAGGAGATACC
>CAKPSA010000011.1 GCA_934183145.1 uncultured Veillonella sp. | reverse complement strand
CCTGCATTGGACGGCCTTATCCAATCCTTTGAAAAATTGCAAGAAAAAGGTAAAGGCTTGCAAAAAGTTGGTCGTACACATTTACAAGATGCGACTTTCATCATGGTGGACCAAGAAATCAGTGCCTTTGTAGAAGGCCTAAAAACTGCCAAAGCGATGCTTGTACAAAACGCTGACCACCTACTCGATGTAGCCCTTGGCGGCACTGCCGTTGGTACCGGTGTAAACACACCTAAAGGCTATCTAGACGTTATGGAAACTGTATTGCCAGAGGTTACAGGCGCTCCATTCCGCGTTAAGAACAACAAATTCCAAGGCCTATCTTTGAAAGATGCTTTCATGATGGCTCACGGTGCGCTCAACACATTGGCTACTACACTATTCAAAATCGCTAACGACGTGCGTTTCTTAGGCTCTGGTCCTCGCTGTGGCTATGGCGAATGGCATCTTCCTGAAAACGAACCGGGCTCCTCCATCATGCCAGGCAAGGTAAACCCTACACAATGCGAAGCCTTGACCATGGTATGTGCCCAAGTATTCGGTCATAATACGACTATGACGCTCTGTGCAGGCAGCGGTGCCTTCCAATTGAACGTGTACATGCCTATCATGATCTATGATTTTGTCGAAAGCTGTCGCCTCCTCGCAGACGCGATGAATTCTTTCACAACACACTGTATCGACGGTGTAGAATTCGTGCCTGAAAAACTCAACTTCTTCGTAGAACAATCCCTCATGATTGCTACATCCTTAACGCCATACATCGGCTACGACAAGAGCGCTAAGGTTGTAAAAGAAGCGTACAAACGCGGTTGCTCTATCAAAGAAATCATCTTGGAAGAAAAACTTATGACTGAAGACGAATTTGCTGAAGCAGTTCGAATGAAATAAAATCTCTCTCATCTCTATGATATATCTATAACATCCTCTCATACCTCAAATGAACGGAAAAATCCCCGATACATAATGTATCGGGGATTTATTGTATCTAAAATACAATGCCTCTTTCTATTTGTAACCTATGTTTTTCTAATATTACACAAGTTTAATAGTCATTAACAGGATCAAAGATATGATAAAAAGCATCTGTTTCGTATTTAACAGTTCATAGGTCTCGTTAAATGTATCATTCTTAAATGCCTGTATCAGTAATTCCTCTTGTTTACTGATTTCCAGGTATAGGTCTAAATGGCATCCAATTGCCACTAGTATCGCTATTTTAAGATATCCCTTATATATGTTCGCTGTCATATCGTAGATTAGAGAGATATCAAATAGCATGAGCACAATAATACATATAAGGATTTTTTGGATAAAGGATGTATTATACATGATTGTATCCCTTTAATGAGCTTACCTTTTATTCTAAGGAGCTCACCTTTATTTCTAAGCTACTCCGTCAAAGAATGTAATGACTGTAATTTCTCGTGGGCAGTTGATACGGATTGGGAACCAATGACCTGAGCCGTTATTAACATAGCACACGCTTTGTTCTTCTACGTAGCGACCTTTTGTATATGGTGTGCCTGTTGGTACCAACGGCATGCCCATAAATACAATTTGACCACCATGGGTATGACCAGAAAGGGTCAACGGTATTTTACGTTCAATGGCTTCTTCAAAGAATTCAGGGTGATGAGCTAAAAGAATAACAAAGGCATAGTCTGGGATACCAGATAAAGCCTTATCAATCATAGCTTCACGCTTTTCTTTTTCTCGATCATTGTCGTACGCAACACCTGCAATGTACACAGGTTGTTTACCGCCCATAATTTGAATATTACTATTCACAAGAATATTCATCGGTGTATTGTGTTTCAATTCGTCTAATACCTTATTTACGTCGTGATGGTACTCATGATTGCCTAAGATGAAATCAACACCGTCCGGAATTTGCTTTGCAAAGGTTGTCAGTCTTTCACAGACTTGTGGCAACCAAGCTAACTTATCGATTAAATCACCAGTGATAACAACTCGATTAGGTTTTTCTATGAGTGCTAGCTTTAAAATTTCATCAAGGTCATCTAAGTCAATGCTTGGGCCTACGTGAATATCGCTGAGTTGAACGATTTTATAGCCCTTTAACCCAGGCGGTAAATTCGTATACCCAAAGCTTTCATGAGTGACCTCAATCTCATGTTGACCTACATAGGCAGCATAGCTAGAACCACCAATTGTTGCCAACGGCACCACTGTGGCCGCCGTCCTAAAGAAGGCTCGACGACCTGTTCTATTTTCCTCTGGCGTTTTACTCCAAATCTTATTAACCGCCCAGTATAACAAGCTGAGAACGATAAACACAGGAATAGCCAAGAATAAGCCAAAGAGAAAACCATAGCTTTCAGTACGGAACATATTCATCAACGGATAATACATTGTTCCATATAGATCTACTTGATTTAGTATATAGTATCGAATGGCAGCGAACCACGCACCGATAATGATGATATAACCTACCCAAGCAGGCCATTTCTTTTTAGGCTTCCACAAGTTGAGGAATAGAGCCCAGAACCCTACCAATCCTATTACGAGGATGGCAGAGAAAATGATATTAAATAGAATTCTCATTCATTGCTCCTACACATTATTTTGCAATCTCCGTCAGCTTACCATGAGGCCCAGCCCAAGCGTAATCGGCGAACTCATCACGCTTGATGAGCATCCAATCCTTCGGCAATTGCTTTTGAATATCTGCGATCGTTATATTCTCAGCATCTCCTGCGTACGTTAAATCACCGCGGAATGCTTTCATGAACCATTTTCGATGAGAGAAAATATGTGTTATCTCTTTTACTAATACTGGTTGCAAGGATAGTTCAAAACCTAGGTCCTTTACTAACGCCTCAAGGCCTTGTTCTCCGACCTCAAAGGCAGATACCATTTCCACAGATGGGAATTCCCACATGGACCGTAACAGTCCACGGTTAGGACGTTTATGCAATAGATAATGGTCTTTGTATTGCAAGATTCCCACAAATAGAGGCACCTCTACTACCTTTGTTTTCTTTATGCGCACAGGTAGTTTGTCAGTATCCTTATGTTGGTATGCTTCACACATGTTTACAATAGGACATTCTCCACAGCGTGGAGTTTTGGGAATACACACGGCAGACCCAAAGTCCATCAAGGCTTGGTTAAAGTCGCCAGGTCGATCGTGAGGCAATGTTTCCTCTACAATAGCAGTTATGGCCTTCTTACCTTTAGTACTCAAAATATCGTCAAAGATGCGATATAAACGAGCATAAATGCGCAGTACATTGCCGTCTACAGCCACCTCTGGTTCGTTGTACGCCATGGATAAAATAGCCCCTGCCGTATACGAACCTACGCCCTTCAAGGACTCCATGGTCTTGCGGTCATGAGGCACGATACCGCCGTAGTTTTCTACGACGTCCTTTACACCAAGGCGCAAATTACGAGCACGGCTATAATAGCCAAGCCCTTGCCAAGCGTGAACTACCTCATCTTCACTGGCCTTTGCCAAGTCCTCTATGGTTGGGAATAGTCGCATCCAGTTATCATAATAGGGCTTCATCGCCTCGATGCGCGTTTGTTGGCTCATCACCTCAGAAACCCAAACCTTATAAGGATCTCCACAATCACGCCACGGTAAATCCCGCTTATTCACATCATACCACGCTAATAGCTGTGGCACCCACTTGGGGCTCTTTTTATCAGTCATATTACCTCTTAACCATTAATATATAGATCAATGCGCGCCAAGTGTTCGCTTTCAAGAACGGTATCGACGGTGGTTAAATCCATTTTATCTACCGTACTATTATCTCGACCAAACACGATAGGCCCTTTTAATTTCTTACCTTCTAGCAGCATCGGCAACCATTGGCGGTCACCATCCCACATGTGCTCGTAGGGAATTTCATCTACTGTCAGCCAATGGGGCTCCATTTCGTCGGTTTCCTCTACATTGCCTGTGAAAGTACGCAAAAAGTATACATAACCGACATGCGTTAAACTTTCATCAAAGGGAAATTGAAAATCAAAAGCCGCTACACATTCTAAATCTTCTGGGCGACCATGAAGACCAGATTCCTCAAACAACTCACGGATGGCGCAGTCTCGGAAGCTTTCACCAGCTTCGAGTTTACCGCCAAATCCATTATATTTATCAGCCCCGAAACCGCGTTTTTTACGACCTAGCAATATACGATTTTGTTCATCAATAGGAAATACAAGCGTCGTCGGTTTCATAGAGCCTCCTTAATCATTTATATAATACCCTATTATTATACCATTATTTCATGTACGAATGGGCTAATTATGGTATGATTAAGAGTATAGATTTTCTTACGAGGAAGGAGGCACATGATGAATAAACCACTACGATTTAACATCGCACTAGGGCGCACTAAGCCTGTTAATATTCGGAACGAAGAAGTGCGCTGCCCCTTCTGTGATCGTTCAAAATTAACGGATATCCTAGATACATCGGGTCATATCATTTGGCTCATGAACAAATATCCTGTACTAGATAAGACATGGCCCACGGTTATTATTGAAACAGAAACGGACGAAGGTGAATTTTCCACCTTGCCTGCTGATGAAGCAGCCCGTATTCTCCAATTCGGCCTTGATAAATGGCGCGAAACACGAGAACGGAAAGACTTCAAATCTGTATTATTCTTTAAAAACCATGGCTATATGTCCGGTGGTTCCATTCGTCATCCTCACAGCCAAATCATAGGCCTTGAAGATTACGATTACCACGAAGATATTACGGCTCAGAATATGGAAGGCTGGCTCTTACACGAGGATCAAGATGTGCGTATCACCTTGTCTACGCAGCCTATCATTGGCTTCTTTGAGTACAATATACGATTTAAACCAGATGCACCTGTGCGCTCCGTAGCGCTAAGATTACAGCAAGTATTGCGTTATGTATTGCGCAGCATCGCCAACTATAGCCAGTCCTATAACTATTTTGTATATAATCTTGAGGACGGCTACGACTATATCAAGGTAGTAGCCCGTTATGTAACAACACCACTCTATGTAGGCTACAAAATTCCTCAAACTTGCGACGAAGAGCGCGCTGCAAAAATCATTCAAGACATTGCGCCGTATTTCCACGCGTCAAAATAGTTTTGCTTATACATATTGTATCTAAATAATTTTGATATATTTGAAAGGATGTTTATGAAAGTATTTGCCATCGGCGATCTCCATCTATCTGGCAATCCTCCGACGAAGCCGATGGATATTTTTGGTCCCCACTGGGATAATCACTGGAGCCGCATCAAAAAAGATTGGATGACCCGTGTAACAGACGAAGATATAGTCTTTCTCGTAGGTGACATGAGTTGGGCCCTTCGCCTCGATGAAGCGGCTTGCGACTTACAAGAAATTGCATCCATGCCAGGCAAGAAATATATGATCCGCGGCAACCACGATTACTGGTGGGCCTCTGCTAACAAGATGCGCAACCTCATGGGCGATGCTATTACCTTTTTACAAGGTCACGGTACAGCACAGCTTATTCAAACAGAAGAAGGCCCTCGCATTATTGCCTTTGGTGGCACACGCGCCTATCTCTGCCCTGGAGACTCCCATTTCACACCAGAAACAGACCAATCTATTTACGATAGAGAACTAATGCGCACCGAAGCCGCCCTACAAGAAATGGATAAGGCGATAGAAACATTAAAATCAGAAATAAATGTAGATACTACAGTCTCTGAAAAAAACAATCTACTAACTATAGATATAGACAAGATACCAGTAACAAAAATCCTATTGTTACACTATCCTCCATTCAATGAGTCCAACACGCCTTCCGGCTTTACGGATCTCATGGAGACATACAATGTAGATACGTGTATCTTTGGACATTTACACGACCAAATATCCTTTAAACGTATTCCAAAGGAGTTTGGCTCCACAAAGTTAGAGCTAGTATCTGCAGACTATCTAGACTTTAACCTAAAAGAAATTATGTAAGGAGAGACCATGAGTCGCATTCATAAAGAACATTTACAAGCGGGCTATATTTTTGGTGATACTATCAACCAAGAATATATTTACTTGCCCTCTGGTGAGGTAGGCACTGAACATCCATTGGCAGTTCTGGAAACACCGACAAAGCGTGAGGACATTACATTGGACGAAGCGGTCCACATGATTGACACTCTTACGTTAAAACGTTGTAGCCATCCTACACTAGGGAAAAAATCATTTTAATAATATAATGGCACTAACAAATTAAGCGGGTAGATATCTACCCGCTTTTTGTATAGACTTATACAGTTTTTAGATGTTCCATAAAAGGATCAACCCAAGAAACCACCATGGCCCATGCGAATACAATCCTCTTTTGTGATTTCATCGTTTGCTACAAGGCGTGGCAAGATTTCGTCGAAAGCAGTCGGTTTACTGAATAATACCCCTCCTGGAACGCCGAGGATTGGCGTACCATCTGCACAGTATGCAATACAAACCATGGATCCTGGCAATACAGGCAAACCATAAGTTACTACGCGATCTGCATAGCGTTTAATGGCCCCTGGTGTTAAATCGTCAGGGTCAACACTCATGCCGCCGGTACAGAAAATAATATCAGCTCCAGCTTGTTTTACCTTGTCGATAGCAGCCACGATGTCGTCTGTATTATCTGTTACGATTTCATGGGCTACCTTTTTTACGCCGAATTCAGCACAACGTTCTTCAATGATTGGTGTGAAAGCATCTTTAATACGGCCTTCAAATACTTCGGAGCCTGTAGTAACGATGCCCATTGTTTTGCGTACGAATGGTTTTACATTGAGTAAAGGCTTGCCATTGGCAATTTTCTTTGCATCCTCTACTTGTTGTTCCTCTAATAACAATGGAATACAACGCATGCCTGCTAATTTATCGCCTGCTTTCACAGGTGTATTATTAAATCTCGTTACTATGGTAAGCTCGCCAATGCTATTAATAGCATGTAAGCGATCTACATCAACTTTAAAGAGACCATCTACGTCTGCAATGGCTTCGATTTTACCTTGTGCCATAGGGCCATCGTGCATATTCTCGCCACCTGCCATATCGTACAAAGCACGCGCCACATCCTCTTCGTGCAAGAACCCTTCATCTTCAGGTTCCATTACAAAGATATGCTCTTTACCAAGGTCTAATAATTTGGGAATATCCTCTTCCGTAATCACATGGCCACGGCGGAATGGCGTATCTTTCACCTCACCGATAACAATGCGCACTAAATCATGTATTAATACATGCCCTACAGCATCTTGTGTTCTAATGGATTTCATTTCTTTCCCCTTTAATTCAAAATTCTATGTCATATATTAAATTCTAAGTTCTACTCAAATATTAAATTCTGAATTCTATACAATGTATGTTATAACAACAAAATGTATCTAATCCTATTCTGAATATCTTGCAATTTAGTTTATAAATATCTTACGAATAAGACCTAAATAGTCTTATGTATTAATCATATAAAAATGGCTTTATATATGCTGTAACTCAAGTCACCTTATTAACTAAGATCAGATTGCACAGAGTATACGTGCAAGTAGTATCCCAACCCAGCAAAGGATTAAGCCCCCTACAACTTGTACAAAGCCATAGAATAAAGCTTGTACATAGGACTCAGACATCATCAGTTGTAGCATTTCAAAAGCAAAGGTAGAGAAAGTTGTAAATGCACCTAGACCACCTACAACGAGGAAAAATCTCGCCCACTGCGGCAAATCTGGCTTTTGCATGTATAGCCCTAGTACAAGGCCAATAATGAGACAACCGATGAGGTTTACTACAACCGTTCCATACGGAAAGGAACTCACCTTTGTCATAACCCATTCGCCAAGAGCCATCCGACATAACGCACCAACGGCTCCACCGAGGGCAACTGCAATATATTTTTCCATATTGCCTCCTCTATTAACAGTACTATCCTACAATTTTCACAATACGTGTAATTATCTGAAATAACCGATAATTATCTATTTTTCTATATTAGTCAATTACTAATAGTCTCAGTATACTATATTTAGAGAGCAGGGAAAAGGAAGGAATCCCTATGAAATCTGCATCGACACCGCTAACTGAGCTACGAATCAACACTTATGAAGATCCGGTCTTACAGCATCAGTATGTTTGTTTAGGCCATAAAATTGCTCATATTCGCATGTCTCTAAATATGTCTCAATATGAGCTAGCACACCACGTGGGCATTAGCCGCAGTTATTTAAGCAAGCTAGAATGTGGCACGGGCATATCTGGCATGTCCTTAGAGATTTTGTTTAAAATCGCCGAAGCATTCCAAATTGATGTAGCTCAACTCGTAAGGCTGCGAATCGTAGATTATAAGAGCTGCAATGCGCATCTTACATCACACTACAAACGATTAGAGTTTCTAAATCATACGCGGAACAACACACTAGCTAAAACCGAGCCAAAGCTGAGTTAAGTTAATCAAATACTCTAAAATCGCTCCTACAGAAAAAGCCCCGCCAACGGCGGAGCCTTTTATATAGCATGCCCAATTAAAGGCATTATACTTCATTAAGTTTTTTGTGTTGCACTTCTGCATTTGCCTTTTTGAAGATAAATGCATTGTTAATGTGCTGACGCATAGCATTTTCTGCTGCCACTTCATCATGACGCTCAATAGCATCTACAATATGATCATGTTCATCGTCGCAATCATGGGTACGCACTGCATTGAAGGAGCTAATGTACATATCACGATTAACGCGTTCACGGAAGCTCGCAAGGTACTCTACAACGCGTTCATTGCCAGAGTAATGAGCGATCATTGTATGGAAACGACTGTTTACCTCAACGCGTTCTGTAGCATCTTCGATTTGATGCATTTCTTTACAGATTTCACGCAATTCTTTGATTTGTTCATCTGTAGCATGACGTGCACAAAGTCTTGCGCCAAGGCCTTCCATAACTTCACGGACTTGATACAATGCAACGATTTCCTCTGGTGTATCAGACTTTACAGTAACGCCCTTCCAAGGAACGATAACTACGAGGTTATCTTTAGCCAATTTACGGAATGCTTCACGCACAGGTGTAGCGCTCACTTGCAATTGCTCTGCAATTTTTACTTCGTTAAGCTTTTCTTGAGGCATCAATTCGCCTGTTAAGATAGCTGTTTTTAATGTCAAATAAACTTGTTCACTAAGAGGTAATCTTTCAATAGAGTCCACCGCGGACAATTTGTATTTATCTTTAGAATCTTGTCGTCCCATTACTATCCCCTAACCTTATGGCCCGTTATATCTTTCATACTTTCAAAGAACGGCTAAAATGAGTATAATATATTGTGCAACATATGTTATTTTTGAATAAATATGTCATATGTGATTTAGTGCATATAATATAATTATAGAGCCCATATCTAAGACTGTCAATTTACGATAGATAATAGCTATATCTCATTTTTGAAAGTAAGGAAGTTATACCATGAGCCGTTGTTTGGTAATCATAAACCCTGTATCGGGTGGCGGTGCGGCGCGCCGTTATGCCCTCGACTTACAATGGAAATTGAGCACCTTATTCGAAACGATTGAGGTCAAATTCACCACCGGTGAAGGCGATGCTACACGTTTTGCTAAGGATGCTTGCGAACGCGGATTCGACGCTGTATTCTGCATGGGCGGTGACGGCACCGTAAATGAAACCGTAAACGGTATTGCCCAAGGGGGATTCAAATCTACCTTTGGTTTTATCCCCGTAGGTACGGTAAACGATATGTCTCGTGCCCTTGGCATTCACCAAAATCCAACACAAGCAATCAAACGCATTGATATCAATCAAACGCGCACCATTGATATTGGTCGTTGCAACGATAAATATTTCTGCAATAATATTGCAGCTGGTGTTATTCCAAAGGTAATCGAAGAGGTTACACCAAAGGAAAAAAGCATTTTAGGTCCCCTCGCCTACTTCTTGCGCGCAGGCCAAGCTTTGTTCACAACGAAGGACTACACATACCGCATCAAAACAGAGAACGATGATTTCATCTGCAAATCACCGCTCGTTCTTGCATTGCTTACCAATGTAGTCTCTAGCTTTGAACGCTTTATGCCAGAAGCCTCTGTAGACGATGGTTATATGCGTATCATCATCTTCAAGGAATACTTCATCCTCGATATTCTCAGCGTATTACCGCTCATCCTCAGCGGCGCCATCTATAACTCACGATATACTACTTCATTGACCGTGAAAAAGGCTCAAATTGAACTGTTATCCGACATTGGGGATTTACCTACTAATATGGACGGCGATCAAGGCCCATCCATGCCGGTAGATATCGAAGTATTGCCGCGTGTACTGAAAGTATTTGCACCAGCAAAACACAAAAAGAAAAAGGCTTTGAATTTGCCTAAATTACCGCATATTGACTTATAACATACTTATAATATGTAGTATATACAATAATTAGACAGTTAATGCAAAAGCTCTCTATCTGTGGATAGAGAGCTTTTGTATTAATTAATCTATAATGATGGCATCATGCAAGCGGAAACTATAAATATAGCATGCTTTTACCGGCATTCCGGTCAATCGCTGCAAGGCCTCTTTATAGAGGTCCATTTGGATTTTATAGCGCTTGATGAGGTCTTCCCCAGATTTTACGCGGTCCGTCTTGTAATCTACGAGAACCCATTCACCGTTCTCTTCAAAGGCAGTATCGATAATACCTTGAAGGAATAGATTTTCGCCATCCTCTAAGGTGTCATATACGCGTTTTCCGTCAAAGAGCATACTAAACGGCAATTCTCGTTCGATACGCTTAGCGTTGATAAGACGCTTCCCAAGATCAGAACTGAAGAATTTATATAAACTTGTATCGCTTAATAAATTTCGTTCTTCCTCTGTGAAAGTCCCTTTCGTTACCAATTCATCAAGCTCTTTTGTCAAAGAAGCTTGCGTATACTTAGTAAGAGGTAACCACTGCATAGCCTCATGCATTAAGGTACCCCATTGAGCCCCCGTTAATACATCCTCTTCAGACTGTAACGCCTGTGGTTTGCGACCAAATACAGAATTAGCTAAATCATCGGCTGAAACCGTAACAGTTTGTACACCTGTATCTACCGTTGCAATCGGTTCATTAAGTGTATCAATAGACCCTGCTTCTAGTTCTCGTTCTTGGAATCGGCGTTTCAATTCACTAACGGAAATTTTAGCAGTGCGACGTGTGGCATCGCTATACGGATAGGTATAGTTAAAGCGGTCTACTATTTCCTGTGGTAATTCTACAGAGTTAACAGCTTTTAGCTCACGCACCTTGTTAATGGTGCTTTCATCGATATCTGCTTTATAATCAAGATCGCCATAAAGAGAGCCATCATGAATTTCAACCTTTATACGGCACTTCTTATCTGGTAAATCAAAATAAGTAGGACCTTCATATTCTATGGCTACACGCAATGGGTTGCCGCCATCCAAATGACGGGCGAAGCCCATAATAAGCCAGTCTAAATATGTATTAGCTTGGGTGATAATATCCGTCGGCAATTGTTGACCTTCTACGGAGGCCACATTTTTAATGAGTTCACCTAATGTACTCAACCCACCGCTAGACTTTTTGAAGCCTTTCACAAAGCCTGTCATAAATAATTTATCTCGTGCCCGTGTTAAGGCTACATAGAGAATACGCTGTTCCTCGGCCTTGAGCGCTGCCTCTTTTACGTCTTTCACATAGAACCATGGCATAGTCGGGAAGGATACTCGAATGTCTGGGAAGTAGCCCTTAAGACCAAGCCCTGCGTTCTTATCGATGAGGAGCTCAGAACGAAGGTCCATCATATTGAATTTCTTTTGCATCCCAGATAGGAATACAACAGGGAACTCAAGGCCCTTACTCTTGTGGATGGTCATGAGGCGTACCACATTGTCCGCTTCGCTTACCACATTGGCAAGAGGCATATCTTGGTTGCTATCGCGCAAGCTTTCAACAAAGCGCAAGAATCTAAAGAGTCCACGGAATCCAGAGGCTTCATACCCTTTAGCGCGGTCATATAAGGCGAGCACATTTGCTCGACGCACGAGACCATTCGGCATAGCCCCTACATAGTTTACATAGTCTTGGGATTCGTAAATATCCCACAATAAATCGGTCACACCATGACGACGTGACAAGGTACGCCAACGCTCCATATGTCCAATAAAGGATAATAAGCGCTCATCTTGTGCCTCTTCTGCATAAGCAGGCATGAGAGACCACAAAGAACCCTCACCAGATAGACGCAAAGCACCTAGCTCGTTTGCATCAAGCCCAACGAGACCGGAGTGCAACACCGCAGCCATCGGCAAGTCTTGTTCAGGATTATCTATGATGGATAGCAACGCTAGTAAAAGCTGAATTTCTTGGGCTTCAAAGTAGCCATCCCGTTCATTTACCACCGCAGGGATACCTGCTTGGCGCATGGCCTCTACGGCACGGGTGCCCCAACCAGCCAAAGATCTGCGCAAAATAGCAAAGTCGCGCCACTCGATTTGACGGAAGGTACCATCTGGATTTTGCACCTTCTTCTTAGCACCGTGAATTTCCTTGATCTTTTGAATGATAAAATCTAACTCGCGCTCGTTATTCTCAGGGTCATCCCCTTCATCTTCGTCGCTTTCACTAGCACTGAGGGTATCCTTGCTCACATCTAAGAGCTGCAATTCCACATCGCCTCCAACCCAATCCTCAGGCGCATCCTCTACGATACGGCCAGGAATGAGGGATTCAGCCTCTGTATAGTTAAGCTCAGCGGCCTCTTCTGTCATGATTTGATAGAACAAGAAATTCGTGGCGGCCAAAATATTTTCGTGAGATCGAAAGTTCTTCGCTAGGTCGATACGACGTTCTACCGCATCATTACCGCCGTAGGTATTATATTTCTCCATAAATAGAGAACTGTCCGCCATACGGAAGCTATAAATAGCCTGCTTCACGTCACCCACGTAGAACCGATTATCGATGCGAGAAATCAAGTTAATAATCGTCTCTTGCACGCCGTTTGTATCTTGGTATTCGTCGACCATGATTTCTTTGAAAGTATCTTGCAGCTCCTTTGCCACCTCAGACGGTTGAGGATTATCCTCTGTACCAGGTTCAACAAGAAGGGCTAAACATAGATGCTCCAAATCACTAAAGTCCATGATACCTTGCTCTTGTTTCATATCTCGATAGGCTTGGTGGAACGCAATGGTGAGCTCTACTAAACCTTCAATGATGGGATATTGAGCCTTGAACTGTTCTTGTAAGGTAGATTCAGGCACGGTAAACACAGCCGCTTGCATCCCTTTGAGGTCTTCCTTATTTTGTGAACCTAAAGATTTAAACTCTGCTACCAATATAGGGTCAAAGGCTTGCGCCTCTTTTGAACCCATGCGGAACTGATCTTTAATAAAGGTATCTATATGCTTACAAGCATCACCCATATCATCCCAAGACTGAGCACCTGAAAGCATGCCTAATGCAGCTAATTGGTTATCGTATATCTTTTGCCATTTGTGAGGACCTACTGGATCGAGCAAGATTTGTTCCATCCGTTCTAATCGTTCGCGAATGCGGTCGATAACAGCTACATGTTTATCCCACATATATTGGCCCCACAGCGTATCACTAGCATTTATAGTCATAGCCTCTTTATAAGGCTCTAAGGCTTTGCGTAGCCAACCATCAGGATTAGCAAGGGACATAGCGTAGTTATATAGAGACATAATCTTCGCTGTTAAGCCCGCATCAGATTTATCATCACTGAAGAAGTCTGCCAACTCATAAATATTATAAAGACCCTCTTCATAGGATTTAGTCAATAAGTCGGCTAACACCTCTTGTTGTAGCAATGTCATCTCCGCTTCGTTGCCGATGCGAGCCGTCGGGTTAATATCGAGCTTATAGAAATAAGAACGAATTACCCATTGGCAGAAGGAGTGCAATGTAGAAATATGAGCAGACGGCAAGAGATTGAGCTGTCGTTCAAGACGTTCTTGCATAGCCACATCATCAGTAGATTCCATGGCTTTTGCCAAGGCAAGCCCAATACGAGCACTCATCTCTTGAGCGGCCGCCTTTGTAAAGGTTACAACCATGAGCTCTTGTACGGATAAGGGATTATCCATATCTTTAAGACGCGTAATAATACGCTCTACAAGAACAGCTGTTTTACCTGACCCCGCAGCAGCTGCTACGAGCAAGGTTTGATTGTCTAAAGACGAATCTTTAGGCGCTATGATAGCAGATTCCTGCTCTGGCGTCCATTTAACACCCATGGTTTTCACCTCCTTCGTTACTATTATTTCTGTCGTTGCTGTTGTTTCCGTTGTTTAAGACCTCTTTCATCCGCTCTAATGCATCATCTTCAGATAATCCTGACAAATAGTTGTATTTATTACGACTAGAGTCAAAACGACATACCGTATGATAATCACAGTACGTACAAGGTCTAAAGCCATTCAATTGATATGGCTTAATTGGGAATTGGCCATCCCCAATATTACGCCCTGTTTCAGCCATTACGTGATTGGTATAACGACACAACACATCAAATTCTCCTGGGTTCTTAACCTTGCGTAAGTCTCTACTAGAAATAGTTTGATCCTTCTTCGTCGCAATCGGCACATACGGGCCCTGTTTTGCACCATACGATAAGAACTTATTATCAATATGCGTCAACAGCTCAATATCATCTGAGAAGTACCCACTATTTTGCCATGCATTACTTTCCTTAGCCAAGGACACTGCATCTTCATAAGATATAGGTGTACCTGCAGGGATTTTAGGGTTCTTCACATAGGAATATATCACAGCCGCAGGCGACATAGATTTACCTTCCGCTTTGCCATAAGCAGTTTCTAAGGCCAATAGATAGGTCATGAGCTGCAACTTGAGACCGTAGTACACATCTTGCGCTGTTACATGGGCTCCGCCAGATTTGTAGTCAATAACCATACCGTAAGTTTGACCATCTCGGATATACTCATCGATACGGTCAATTTGACCAATGAGTCGTAAATAACGATCTTCTCCAAGAGGCACCCGAATCGGATTCCACCCGCCTTGACGGCCAAAATCTTGCTCTAAGTATTTTGTATCAAAATCACTGCGCTTGGACCACTCTACAAGGCGGTCTACCGTCACATGTAATGTTCGTTGTACACGCTGCTCGATTGCCTTTTGGTAGGCATCGCTCGTTTCTTCACCGCCCTGATTTTCTTGTAAAATCTCATCGGCTACAGAGCGACATAAATTTTGTTGCTCCTCTTCATTGAGATCACGCCATTGTTTATTGTTTTCTAATAGATAATTACCTAAACGTTCTAGATTAGCATGTAAGAATGTACCTATTTCAGGGGCTCCAAAGGAGCGTACGCGACGTGGCTCTAACTTCAAACCATATTGAGCATAGAACTTGAACGGACATTGTTGGTATCTCTCTAAGCGCGTTACAGAACCTGACATATAGCCTTTAGATAGGAATAATCCATTTACTAAATCCTTCGTAATGACCGGCACATCATTATTATCGCGAATACCACGAGACACCTCACCTAAACGAGGACGATAGGTATCGCTTTCACGAGCCCAGTTATAAAGGCCCCACCACAGTGGATTAACTTCATGACCGCTAAAGAGAGCGCCCCAGCGCTCAGATAATAGAGACAAACTTTGTAAAGGTCTCCATACATAATCAGCCTCAGTATCAGGCGTAATAGAGAGCGGTATATCTACAGCTTTATCTACATAACCAAGTGATTCTAAGCGCTTCACCACAAGGGATGGCTCAAGGCCTGTACCATCTTCACCAGAGCTTGCATAGGACAAGGTCAACGAATCGGATGTCCGTGTCATAGCTAGGTATAATAGGAAGTTCTCGTTGAAAGCCTTCGGCAAAGCCCCTTCAGCCAAGGTAATGCCTGCATCGGCCAATTCTTGGCGTTCCTTATCCTTGATAAGTCCTTCATCGCCCATGCTTTGTGGGAAAACGCCTTGGTTGAGTCCCATCACGAATACCTTAGGCCACCATTGGCTATAGCCACGTTCGATGGTGGTAATCACTACATGGTCCAAGGACGGAGGAATCATGGAGTAATTTACATCACTCAAGCCTTCCTCAAGGAGTAGCATCATCTCATCCAAGGTCAATACTTCGTCCTTCATGACCATAGAAATTTCGTCTATGAAAGAAACAACTGCATTGTACATCTGCTCATGACTAGCTTTAGACTCTTGATCGCCTACAGTTTCTGCATCCTTTGCCCATTCATAAAGGCGCTGTGGCACTTGCAAGGTTTCTAATAAACCATAAAGTTGCTCACCCCATTCAGCCCCCGTATGCCCTTCACTATGAGCGGCAAAGTCAAACCACGGAGATAATATATCCATAATGGTTTGTCTTGCTTGATTAACACGGGCTCTACGAGGTGAATCTAAGTGACTTTCTTCATCTTGCCCCTCATGGAATCCCCGTAGATACGGCCAGCTTTCACGTTCCCATTTATAATGATCGATACCAAACTCGAGTACGTAATTCTCTAATTCATCTACAGCCTCACGAGTAAGAGGCATCAAGTCCGTTTTAAGCAAGAGGAACATGCTGTCTCGGCTGTAACTATGGCGCACAATATCAAAGAGGGCCGTCAATAATTCGCCTAACGGATGATTTTTCATAGGACGTTGGCGGTCGATGAAGTGTGGAATACCATAACGACCGAAGACCTTTTCTAAGGTATCCCCATATGTTTCAGATTCGCGAAGCATAATACATACATCTCGATACCGCGCCTCTGGAGAGGATTCCACATACGCTAAGATGCGACGGGCTATGGCGTCGGCTTCCCGTTCTCTGTTGTAGCCTCTAATGAGCGGAATCGTAGTATCAGTAGAATTTTGCTTACTAGGGCTAGTAAAGTAGTTCGCCTCTAACTCTTGAACTATTTGAGGACCTCTCTTGCCGTCAAAGCCAACCCAATTAATACGAGTACCATAACGAGCCACTAAGGTATCGTAAATTTCTAGAGGACGACTGAAAAGATGTTCCCCTCGACGAGCGAGATTTAACGCCTTCGGAGCCATTGGTAAATCAATAGTAATAACGGCTTCCTTAGCCAAATCAAATAAGGTGTAAATCAACTCATAGTGTGTGGGCGTAAACCAATGGAATCCATCGATAAAGACATGACTATTTTCCATCAGAGGAGATTGAGGCAAAGCCTCAACAATTTCCATGATAGGATCGATGTCCCGCTCTCCATGACGGCTGATTTCCTCTTCATAGGCGGCCATACAAATGGCTAATTCGCGCAGTTTCTTTTGTAATACTTTATTTTTTACTGAATCCGCCCCACGTTCTAGGTCGGTAGGACCAACGCGAAATGCGCGAAACTCAGAAAAGAGCTGTTGCAGGACAGACGAAAACTCAGGACGCTTTGTGGCCTGTTCTAAGAGGCCTAATTCCTTTTGTTTTCGTTTCATAACAAGGCGCAACAACATAGACCGGCCAAAGCTAGATAAACTTGATTGACCGGCCCCTTTTGAGCCTATGGATTGATATACTTGGTACCCCAAACGACCAAAGCCTACGACGCGAACTGTAGTAAAGCCTTTTTCAGGCATAAATTCAGCAAGCTCCCGTTCTACCCGATACGTAGCTGGTTCTGGAACGAGTAAGATTATCGGTTCTCCTGGACACTCGGTCATAACTTGACGTATCCGTTCATATACGGCACGTGTCTTACCTGATCCTGCTCGTCCATAATAGACGCTAATACTCATGAGACCTCCCTAGTGAAACTTTCACCATCTCAATTTATAGAATTCATAAACTTCATCTTATCTTTAAATTTCTACCATTAAGTATAGCATTAATCTAAATTATTCGATATACTATATAACTATACTATTATTATATAGTAATATGACATTCTGTGCCTAATTGTCCAAAATTTGACACATCAAATTATATTTGTTTATAATTAAGAAAATATTTTATATTTTATTTACATTTAGGAAAATTTCATATATAATACACATTAGTATTTGTGTTATTTGTAAAATCATGTATTTAGGAGTGAATTATAATGAACAAAAAACATTTAGCAGCTGCTTTCGCAGTATTTGCAGCTACAACTATGTCTTTCTCTGCTTTCGCAGCATCCGTTGATGCTAATGCACGCGCTTACGAACGCGCTGCAGCTGAGCAATATACTTACGCTGCACCTCAAGCAGCTACACCAGCGTACCAATCTGGCTATGTAACAAGTGCACCACGCCCTGGTTACAAACCATTGCCAGCAGTACCTTACACAGCAGGTGACATGGCTCAACAAATGCCTGTATCCAAAGAATTGGGCGACCCAATCTTCGTAGCACCTCAAACAACAGCTGTAGGTCTTCAAATCATGGATCCTATCGCTACTAACAACCAACCTGTATACCAAGAAACTGTAAACTCCGTAACAGCTAATGGCAACGGCAGTGCATACGTTTCCCGTTACAAAACTAACCAATTAAACGCATTCGACTTATTGTTGAACGGCAAATCCTATACATACGACTTGCCAGCATACACTAACGGCTACCAAGTAAAAACTGCTAGCTCCTACAACCGTGCTGGTGACGGCGTTGCAAACGTATTCTCTACAAATGTAATCACTGAAGCAGTTGTAAACAATAACTCCTTGCGTATCACTGTTAACATGACTCAACCAACAGCTGTAGCAGCTGCTAAATTGCGTTCCATGCAACAAACTGGTCAAGTAGCAGGCGGCGAAGTAGCTGCATTGTTCGCTTACAATGAAAGCTATGATGGCGTAAAACAAGCTGCTCATTACGACGTATTCAACAACGGCAGCCGTTACATCGTTGTTAAATCCGGTGCTGTAACTGTTCCAAACGGTGCTCAACACCCTTACGCAACTGCATTGTTCGCAGTAACTGACGACACTGTAGCTGCTGTAACAGTATCTGGCAACACTGCTGATGCTTACGATTTAGTAAAAGGTACTGCATACGCAATTGCACAATCCGCTCGCGTATCTAACGCACGTACTCGCTAATTCTAACTACAATTCGTTACGAATTAACTATAATGGTGAAAGCTACAAGCCTTCACACATAAAGACTATATAAATCACTAATGCCCCTCATGAAATAAATCATGAGGGGCATTTTTTATCTCCCAATATAGATTTCAGACTTAAAGAACTAACGCCTATAGGTAACCAAATTAAATAGATTGGTAAATGTATTGTTATTATAATCTTGTAAATACTTCTAATGCTTTATAGGCCATCAAACGATAGCCACGTGCATTAGGATGTACTTCACCAGCAAAGACAATTTGGCCTATTTGATCCGCTTCATATAAAGTTGTATAGAAGTCTATAACCTTTAAGTCATGCTCTGCTGCATAAGCTTTTAATCGGTCATTTACATCTCGCACAACAAGGTCTAACCCATCCATATCGCTATCAATTTGTGTTTCCAAACCAATAATAACCTTACCCTTTATGCTCGCTAATTCAATGGCTTTCACCAAGGTCTTGAATACATACGCACTATCGCGACCTTGCAAAATATCATTAGTGCCACACATTAAGAAGATATAACGCGTTGGATCAGCTACAGCTGTAGACGCCCATTCTTCAATATTATAAATCATACCTTGAACAGAGCATCCGTCCTCTCCATAATTTGTAAAATGTACGCCTTCTATAGATGCATCACAGATTTCAACCCACCCTTGGCCATAAGGCACGTCATAACCACGAGTAATACTATCGCCAAAACAGATAATTTCCATATCAAGACCTCCTGTACTATGCATTAATCATATAACAAAAAGACGATTATACACAATATACATATTATGGAGCTTTATATACATTTTTTATAGAATTACATGTATGACTATGGTATACTAATTCCACATAAGAGAGGTCTACCATGAAAAAAATATATCCCTTTTTAATACTAGCAGTAGCTACATTACAGTCTGCAAGTGCTATTTCACAATATGAATTAGAGAACAAGCCTACTCAATATCAAGTTGCTTATAATGGCCCTATAGAAACAGTGTACATCGACTTAAGCACACTCAGTTTAGCACAGGCAGCACCTACGTATAGTACGCTTCACGCCCGTACAATTAGTCTATATAAAAATCAAAATATTATTGCAGATTATGTGACTAGCTATACATATCATCGAGGCAATACTTCTAAAGATATTTATCTCATGGATTGGCATGTGGCACCAGCAAAATTCTACCAAGTAAATGGGGCTCCTATTGAAACAGCAAATGCCCAACGCTCTGTTTTATCTACAGGGGCTCATGTGGCCACAAAAGGCTCTGCAGTAGCTGAAATAGGCCAGTTTATTCTACATAATGCATTGGAGTTAGAGCGTATTACATATACTTTTACAAATCCCTATGTACCACCGCGACCATATAAACCACTAAGTACACCGGCCCCAACAGAAGATAAACCACTATTTGGTGTTCGACCACCAGAGGGCGTGTACGAACCACTAAACCAATTGGAATCACCCTATACCGCTAATCAACCACGGTTAAGCCCATCAAAACTAGGTGTATATGGACCGGTTCCGCCACCACCGCCTCAAGGGCCAAGACCGAGCGACTGGATTCTCGATATCCAAAACCAAGATATGCCAGGGCCTAATACATCTATGAGTGACTGGAGACCTCAACCAGACTACCATGCACCACGAAAACCATAGTCATAAAATATAGTGACTCGTAACTTACAAAAAGAGACTGAACTATCCCCATTTTAGGAGATTTAGTTCAGTCTCTTTTATTTCATATTTTGTTTCTATACAATCAGATAAACCTATTGTATGATGCTTTCACATTATTTAAGACGTACAAAGAATAATGCAATAGCACCGATTACAGGAGCGATGGCAAGAGTCATCAATGCAGATTGATAGCTACCTGTGGCAGTTAACATGCTACCTAAAATCATAGGTGCCAACATAACACCAATTTGGTTAAATAAGTTTACAAATCCTGCTGTTGTACCCCGTAAATGAGGTGCTGCGGATTGAATTACGAGAGCATTGGTCAATGCACTATGCATGAAAGCACCAATACCAAGGATTGGACCTGTTATGAAAAGCATATCTGGATTTGTAGTGCTCGCAAAGAGGATCAATGCTGGTGCGAATAAGAACATAACAAGAGCTACTAAATGGTTCTTCTTAATTGGTAAAATATCGGACAAGATACCGATAGTCGGTTTTGCAATAAGCGCGGCTAAACCAAAGGCAGACATTACATGACCTGCATAGATAGCATTAACGCCGAGTTGTTTAACCATGTACAGATTTGACCATTGAGCCACGGCCCACGTAGCACCTGTAGCAAAGAAACCTGCAAAGGCAAGGCAACAAATGTTGCGGTTTTTCAAAACATGTAGCAAATTTTCCTTTAAGGAAGTCTTTTCGCCTACATGAGCAGACGCAGCACTCGCCTCTGCTTCCCGTTGTGCTAAGATTTCAGCACTTGGTTTACGAACGGTGAAATAGCTAAGAATGAAAACAAGGATTGGTAATACAGCTGTTAAAAGGAATGCATTTTGCCAACCATAATTAGTGGCTACATATGGTGCGTAAAGGTTTACAGTGGTCAACCCAAGAGATGTACAGGACATAAAGATACCCACTGCAGCACCACGTTGATTAGGACCAAAATAATCCCCAATAGCACTTAAGCAAGATGCTTGTACTGGACCAGATACGATACCTAATAAGAAGCGTAGTACCCAACCATAGGTGTAATTATCGATGGTACTCATCAATGCCGTAATAACAGCCATGGCAAGTAAGCTCACTAAAATAGTATAACGGTAACCAATGCGATCCGCTAAGATACCACCTGGTAAAACCATGATGGCATAGCCCATATAAAAGGCAGATAAATAAGCCGTACCCATTTGCGGCGTGAAACTCAACGCTTCATTAACAATAGGCATCAAGGACGCCCAAGATAAGCGCATAACAAAACTAATTAAAAATGTTAGCCATACGCTGACAAGAATTAAAATCTGAGTTCGTGAGAAACTAAGTCGATTCATACGAGCTCCTTTCTACAGAATAAAAACATATAAA
>CAKPSA010000010.1 GCA_934183145.1 uncultured Veillonella sp. | reverse complement strand
GTGTTGAGCAAAGAAGGTATTAAAACTAATGTAACATTAATCTTCTCTGCTAACCAAGCTTTATTGGCAGCCCGTGCAGGTGCTACCTATGTGAGCCCATTTGTGGGTCGCATTGATGATATCAGCATGGACGGCCTTACATTAATTCAAGATATTGCAGATATATTTGCTATTCATGGCATTGAAACTGAAATTATTGCAGCTAGTGTGAGAACGCCATTGCATATTATTCAATGTGCTAAAGCTGGTGCTCATATTGCAACAGTGCCATTCAAAGTACTTATGCAAGCGATGAAACATCCTTTAACGGATGCAGGACTTGAAAAATTTATGGCAGATTGGAAACAAGCTAATCAATAAGTTAAGTATTCGGCTCAATGTAAGAGTCATATTACAATACACACAGGACTTATAAGGAGGCCTATTATGGATCGTACATTATCTTTGGAATTTGCTCGTGTCGTTGAAGCGGCTGCTTTACGCAGTGGTCGTTTACTTGGTCGCGGTCAGAAGGATGCAGCGGATGGTCTTGCTGTAGATGCAATGCGTCAAGCATTTGACTCTGTTCGTATTTCTGGTACAGTAGTTATCGGCGAAGGCGAAATTGATGAAGCTCCTATGCTTTACATTGGTGAACATGTAGGTGCTGGTGGCCCAGAAGTAGATATCGCAGTTGACCCAATTGAAGGCACAAACTTGATTGCAAAAGGCCAAAATGGTGCGATTGCAGTTATGGCTATTGCTGAAAAAGGTGGCTTGTTACATGCACCAGATATGTACATGGAAAAACTTTGCGTTGGCCCTCGTGGTGCAGGTGCTATCGATATTACTAAATCTTTGACTGAAAATATCAAAAATGTAGCAGCAAAAATGAATCGCAATGTAGATGAAATCACACTTGTTATGCTAGATCGTGAGCGTCATCATGGCTTGATGAAAGAAGCTCGTGATCTTGGTGCACGTATTATGTTAATTTCTGATGGTGATGTTAACCCAGCTATGGAATGTTGTATTGAAGGTTCTGGGGTACACATGGTTGTTGGTACTGGTGGTGCACCAGAAGGCGTATTGGCTGCAGCCGCTTTGAAATGCGTAGGTGGCGATATGCAAGCACGCTTGAAACCAGAAACAGAAGAAGAAATTCGTCGTTGTCATGAAATGGGCATTACCGATGTAAATCAAGTACTTACATTGGATGATCTAGTTCGTACAGATGATGTTATCTTTGCTGCTACTGCTATTACTCGCGGTAACTTATTGAATGCTATTCAATACTTCCCAGGTGGTGCGCGTACACATACTATCGTAATGCGCTCTAAAACTGGTACTGTTCGTTTCTTAGATACAGTACATATGGATGAAAAGTTAAAATCTTTAAAAGCAAAATAAGAATTAAGCCCCTCAAAATGAGGGGCTTTTTTCTCAGTATTTTCTCACATTCTCTTGATGAGATATATCGAAAAATAGTATAATAACATTTAGTATATGACGTTATAAATACAACGTCTTGTAGTTCATACAAGATGATCGATATAAAAGTGTAGGAGGAATTCTGTTGGAAAAGCTAATCATTCAAGGTGGCAATCGGTTGGAAGGCCGTGTACGTGTTAGTAGTGCTAAAAATGCGGTACTCCCTATTATTGCCGGTACTTTGCTAGCATCAACGCCTAGTAAATTACTTGAAATTCCAAATTTGGAAGATGTAGGTACGATTTGCCAAGTTATCGAGTCTTTGGGGGTTAAAATCACTCGTAATAAAGCAGATGATGAAATTATTTTCGATGCATCTACATTGACTGCTACGGAAGCTCCTTATGAGCTTGTACGCAAAATGCGTGCATCTTTCCTAGTGATGGGGCCACTTTTGGCGCGCAAAGGTGAGGCTAAAATCTCCATGCCTGGTGGTTGTGCAATTGGTGCACGTCCTATTGATCTTCACCTAAAAGCTTTTGAAGCATTAGGTGCTAAAATTGAAATTACTGAAGATTATGTATATGCTCATGCTCCAGAAGGCCTTAAAGGCACACAAATCTACTTGGACTTCCCAAGTGTAGGGGCTACAGAAAATGTAATTATGGCTGCTTCTATGGCGGAAGGTAAAACTGTTATCGAAAATGCTGCGGAAGAACCTGAAATCGTTGATTTAGCGACATTCTTAAATGCAATGGGCGCTAATATCCGCGGTGCTGGTACCAATGTAATTCGCATTGAAGGTGTGCCTCAATTACATGGTGCGATTCATACGGTTATTCCTGATCGTATTGAAGCTGGTACATACTTGATTGCAGCTGCTATGGCTGGTGGCGACGTATTTGTAGAAAATGCATTGCCTGAGCATTTGAAACCAGTAGTAGCTAAATTAAAAGAAGCTGGCGTTACTGTAGAGGAAGAAATTGATGGTATTCGCGTTATCAGCACTGGTAAAGGTATCAAAGCTGTTGATATTAAAACGTTACCATACCCAGGCTTCCCAACAGATATGCAAGCTCAATTTATGGCGCTTACTACAATCGCTGAAGGTACAAGCACAGTAACGGAAACTGTATTTGAAAACCGCTTCATGCATGTTGCTGAACTTCGCAAAATGGGTGCTCATATCGATATCGACAATCGTCAAGCGATTGTTGAAGGTATGCCACGCTTACATGGTGCTGTAGTTAATGCTACAGACTTGCGTGCAGGTGCGGCTCTTGTTTGTGCTGCATTGACTGCAGAAGGTAGAACAGAAGTTGGTCGCTTACATCATATCGATCGTGGTTATGATGATTTCGTAGGTAAATTGCAAAGGTTAGGTGCTGATATTGTTCGGGTTGACGAATAAAAGTACAGAGCCAAAACAGAATAAAAAGAAACGAAGCCGGCGCTCAAAAGGGCCGGCTTTATACAACGAGCAACAAAATCTTGGCGCTGCTAAGGTTGAAAATGCTAAAACTAGCACTAATCGAAAGCCATTGCGTAGGACGAAACGCAAGTCCACGAAGCTTTCTGAGGGCGTAGCTAAGCAAGCTAGCCATTTAGCTTCCAATATGCGTGAAGCCATGGTTAAAGTCACGAAGATGCGCCGTGTTGAACGTCGTAATCGTGAGACGGTAGCTATTGCAAAAACTACACCTGCTATGACTCTTAAGCGTTTAGTTCGCCCTGAACAGGTGGGAGATTTAATGGGACGTTTAAATCGCTCATTAAACTTTGATCTAGGCATTGATTTAGGGACTGCGAACATTCTTATTTTCGCTAAAGGTAAGGGGCTAGTCTTAGATGAGCCAGCTTATATTGCGAAGGATGACAAAACAGGTGATATTCTTGCCTTAGGCGAATCTGCGCGTACTATGATAGGCCGTACACCTAAAGGTATATCCGTTATTCGTCCGGTCCAAGCGGGGGTTATCGCAGATTATGATATGACCGAATTTATGTTAAAGTACTTTATTCGTTCAGTTGTACCTGCTTCCAGATTAATGAAAACGCGTATTATCGTATGTGTGCCATCTGGAATTACGCCTGTTGAAAAACGTGCCATTTTGGAGGCCTTGCTTAGAACCGGAGCGAAGAAGACTGTACTTATAGAGGAACCGTTGGCGGCAGCTATGGGAACCGGGCTCAATGATGCTGATCAAGTTGGAGCCATGGTTGTCGATGTAGGAGGCGGTACTACAGATATTGCTGTTCTTTGTGATACTGGCGTTGTTGTAAGTGAGTCCCTTCGTATTGGGGGCGATTCTTTCAATGAATCGATTATCCGTTATATACGCCGTAAGAAGAGATTAGTTATTGGACCATTAACAGCAGAAAAGATTAAGATTTCTGTAGGCACTGTAGATCGACGTGCTAAAGAACGAGCTATAGAGGTTAGAGGTCGTGATGCAAGCTCGGGACTACCAAAGATGGTTGCAGTTAATTCATTAGAAATTCAACGCGCCTTAGAGGCACAAGTGATGAATATTCTTGAAGGTATTAAATCTATTCTAGAAAAAACGCCACCAGAACTTGTGGCGGCCATTAATGATCATGGTATCATTCTTACCGGTGGCGGTGCTCTTATTGATGGGTTGGATCGTGTTATTACACGCTCTGTAGGCATTGCATCATACTTGGTAGAGACACCACGATATGCTGTTATCAAAGGGGTAGCAAAAGCTCTTGATGAAATGTCCCAATTGCGTGACACATTGGATGAATTACAATAAAATATTGTATTAAAATAATATATAAATTGACGAAGTTGCTATTTTTAGATAGGTCCTTGATGAGTGGATTAACTATAGATAGTAACTTCGTTTTTTAGTGTCCTCTTTTTGTAATTTTCATCTTTATGATGTATACTATAGTAAAAGTATATTGCATAAAATTGATGTGCAAATATAAACCTATTAATATGGTTAATATGGTTTGTCGCTATAGAGGAATTGTATATGAAACGATATTTATATATGACTTTTGCTGTTTTAGGGTTCCTAGGCAGTACCGTACCTTATGCTGAGGCTGGGAATTTAACAGGCGTACGTGTATCTAATCACGAAGGCACAAGTCGAATCGTATTAGATGTATCTGAAATGCCTGTATCTTGGACTAAGTCTTACAATGAGTCCACACATGCCCTTACACTTAATCTTGGTGGTACTACAAATGGATTGACGGGTCCTATAGCGCAAAATAATACGAAAACAGGTGTTTTAAAAGGCATTGGTTTACAACCCGTTAATGGCTCTTTGCAAGTAACATTGACGGCAAATAAGGATGTACAACATCATGAATTTACATTGGAGAAGCCATCGCGTATTGTAGTTGATTTGTTTTCTAGCTATGCTCAACAAACAACAAAAGATGTAAATAAATCTGTTACGTATAGCAAGATTAATAACACTGTAGCAGAGGGGAAAATTCAAGCCTTTGCATTATCTGTGGATAATGATTCACCTATGGTAGTTGCCCATGTTTCGGAAGGTAAACCCTTATCATCTGTAGTTCAATCGCACACTGCCATAATTGGTGCAAAGGTAAAAGGTGGTAGTTTTGATCGCCCTTACTCTGTGGCAAGTGATGGAACTATCGATTTAGAGCGTATTTCTAACCGTGGCACCTTGAGATATACACCAAATCGTGGATATTTTATTGAAGAAAAAAGACCTTTACTACAGGCTAAAACACAGAAGGATACATTCCTGATTACCTCTGTTAATACAGGTCGTAAAGAAAATGCTCTGACTCTATATACATCAGCGTATGGGGCATCTACAAAGACTAATGACTTCGGATACGAAGTGACTGTAGCCAATGGCAAGGTGGTTAGTGGTCAAAAAGGGAATTCTAAAATTGGTGAAAATCAGTATGTATTATCTGGTCACGGAGAAGCAAGAGATGCACTACGTAAATTAAAGGTGGGCACACCGATTACGATTCAAAATAGACCGGAGTTGGCACAAGTGAATACCACTGGTGGTGCAGCTTTACAAGCAGGTACTATGGTATTAAAAAATGGTAACTATGTAGGTGCTGATGCGACCAATAACAAAGCTCGTAGTTTTATAGGAACTACTAAAGATCATAATTTGGTGGTGCTCACTGTTGATAAAGCGGGGCTTCAATCCGTAGGGGTTACACAACAAGAAGGGGCTCAACTATTATCGAAGCTCGGTGTCGTAGATGGTGCTGAATTATCAAATCAAGGTAGTGTTGATTTAGTAGTTAATGATACATACGTACATAAAGCTACTTCAAATCCTATGACCTATGAGGATATTGTAATTATAAAATGAATTCGTTGCATACAATTTTGTTTGAAATGTTAGTAATAATTTAGTATACTATAAATACATAACTAAATTTGTAAAAGGAGGGATCGTTATGAAAAGAGTAGTGTTGGCCTTAGCTGCTTTAGGCATTTTAAGTGTTAGCTCTGTAATGGCGGCCCCTGTATCATACCAAAGTGTATTAACAGGTAAAGTTGCTTCTACAGTTTCTGTTGGCTCTGCTGTAACAGAAGGTCAAACATTGGTAACTGTAGAGACATTGGCTGGCCCTATGGCTGCTGCTAAATCTACTGTAACTGGTACTGTAACGGCGGTTAATGTTACAGTGGGCTCAGACGTTTCTCGTGATCAAATCGTTGTCACAGTAGAAAGTAAATAAAGGAGAGAAGGAATGAAGTTTTCTCATTCTTGGCGTCGGTATAGAAAAGCGATACTGGCGCTTTTCTTCTGTACTTCACTTACAGCTGTACAGGCTGTCGATTTCATGCCTGTCAATGATGTAACTACAGGTATGGAAGGTATTGCAAAAACTGTAATTGTAGGAGATACCATTTCTACCTTTGATGTAAAGGTACTTGGTGTTATGAAGGATAAGGGGCCATCTGGTCACCTTATTTTGGCGAAGTTCTCTGGCCCTGTTATGGAAAAAACTGGAGGCATTGCTCATGGCATGAGTGGTAGTCCTGTATATATAAATGGCAAGCTCGTAGGTGCTGTAGCCTATGGCTGGGGCTTTGCAGATGGTACGATTGGGATGATTACCCCTATCGAGGATATGGTGAAATTATGGAATATTCCATATGAGAAGAACCTATCAAGACCTTGGGATGATAAACAGTTGATCCCTCTTGGTACGCCACTTATGGCCTATGGCTTTGATGCAGCGTCCATGGATTACTTTAAATCCAAGTTGCCACAATATAAATATGAAACATATGATACGGCTAGTGCTAGTGGTGATGAAATTGCAAAACCTCTAGAGGCTGGTGGTTCTGTAGCAGCATTACTAGTTGATGGTGACTTAAAACTAGGGGCCATTGGTACTGTTACCTATGTAGATGGTGAAAAGATTGTTGCCTTTGGTCATCCATTCTTGAAACATGGATCCTCAAACTACTTCATGCATAATGCAAGCATCTTTACAGTAGTTAAAAGTTATGATGCTGCTTTTAAATTGGGCTCTATGGGCAAGGAAGTTGGCTCTGTAACTGAAGATAGAGGTGCTGGTATTGCAGGTGTTTCTGGTGTAATCTCTCCAGGTATCCCTATGCGATTCCATTTGAAAGACCTAGATATGGGGCGTGATAAAACTAGCTCTGTTAAGGTTATTGAAGATAGTGAGATGACACCGACTTTAGCGGCTACATCTCTATATAACATGTTGAATAAAACATTGGATCGTAGTGGTGCTGGTACGGCTACCATTTCTTATACGATTACACCAAGAGGTAAAGAGCATAAGCCATTGACACGAACTAATATGTTCTATAGCTCTGACTCTATCTCTGAGAAGGCTGTTGATGAGTTCTATAATGTTATCGATGTTCTCATGAATAACCGATTCATCAATTATGAAATCTCTGATATCTCTGTAGAAACTGAGGTAACACAAGATAAGAAAACAGCAAAGCTTATTGATGCCTCTGCATCATCAACCATTGTTTCTCCTGGAGATACAATCGTTGTAGATGTAACGTTGGAACCATTCCGCGGTGAGAAGGTTGTTAAACAAATCTTCTTTAAGGTTCCTGCGGATCAAGCTGTCGGCAAGTATACCTTAGAGGTACGTGGGGGCGGTGAAATCCCATTACCTTATGTATTGGAAAAACAAAAATATAATTTAACCGATGAAATCTTACGTCGATTAAAAGTTCATAAAGATTTTGATGAGCTTTATGATGAAATTCAAAAGACTGATACAAACAATCAAATTGTTGTAGAGTTTTTAGAAGATGGCATTAGCCTTGTTGATGAAGATGGTTCCAAATCTGTTAAAAAAGCTAAACTTAAAGATGTGGAATCAAAACCTATGCCAGGAGATGTAAAGAAAAAAACAGGTCAAGAAGATTTGAGCTCTGGTAAAGACGATGATAATCAAATTGAAAAGACTGCTATTGATACGGAATACATCGTTCAAGGTGATGGTCAATTTACAATTCATGTTATGAAACCAGCTGATCGTGATAAAGCATTGGCTAAACGTATAAAAGAAGTTAAAAATCAAGTCAAGATGGAACATAAATTAGAATTGGAAGATCAATCTAAAAAGGATAAATCCAGTAAAAAAGATGTGAAAAAGTCTGATAAACAAGATACAAAAGCACCTGATAAAAAGGATGAATCCAAAGTAAATGATACTAATACCGCTGAATAAGCTGTAAATGTAAGGGGAAAGGGCTAGACTGTTGAATTGGCTAGAAACGATAGGACGCGCTGTAATGAACGGCCTATCACAGATGGGTAGTGCTACATTATTAGTGTGGCAAACAATAAGACAACTGAAAATGATTAACCTGTGGCATGTATTTCAGCAGATGGCTCACCTAGGTGTAGATTCATTACCGATTATTAGCTTAACATTACTGTTTGCTGGTGCGGTTATGACCTTACAGATTACAGATGTATTGATTACATATGGTGCACAAAGTACTGTAGGTGGTCTTATGGCTGTTGCTATGGGGCGTGAGTTAGGCCCTATCTTAGTAGGTGTAGTATTAGCTGGCCGTGTTGGCGCTGCTATCACGGCTGAAATTGGTACAATGAAGGTAACCGAACAAATCGATGCGCTTCGTGTTATGGCTGTCGATCCTATAGGTTATCTTGTGGTGCCTCGTGTAGTAGCATGTATGATTATGGTGCCAATTTTGGCATTTTATGGTGTTGTGATTGGGATTGCGGGCGGTTACTTTGTAGCTACCGCTATCAAAGGGTTAGCACCAAGTACCTATTTAGATTCTATTCAAATGTTTTCTACCATTTCAGACTTCACACTTGGGCTAATTAAGTCCAGTGTATTTGGTGCTGTTATTGCATTGGTAGGGGCCTATAAGGGAATGGAAACTAAAATGGGCGCAGAAGCTGTAGGCTTCTCCACAACTAGTTCTGTTGTGACTAGTATTATTTTAGTATTTGTATTAAATTACTTTTTATCTACCTTGTTATATTAGTAGATACGCTAGAGGGATTTATGATAGAACTACGCGATGTTGTAGTTGCCTATGAGTCACGTGTGATTTTAGACTCTATTAATCTCACCATTGATGATGGGGAGACGTTAGTCATATTAGGTGGTAGTGGCAGTGGTAAAAGTACCTTGCTTCGATTATTAATTGGCTTGCAGCGCCCTACATCGGGACAGATTATTGTAGATGGCACAGATATTACAACATTATCTGAAGATGAATTTAATACAGTACGAAGAAAAATGGGGATGGTATTCCAATACTCTGCTCTGTTTGATTCTATGTCAGTAGGCGAAAACGTGGCCTTTGGTTTGCGTCAACATACGGACTTGGGGGATGATGAGATACGACGCATTGTAGCAGAGCGACTAGATTGGGTCGGTTTGAAAGGGTATGAATCCTATATGCCTAACGAGTTGTCTGGCGGTATGAAAAAGCGCGTTAGTTTAGCTCGCGCCATAGCGCTAGATCCAAGCTTAATTCTCTATGATGAACCTTCATCCGGTTTGGATCCTATTACATCCGGTACGATTAGTATGCTCATTAAGGGAATGCAACAACGGCTTGGTTGTACTTCTATCGTAGTAACACATGATATGCAATCCGCGTTTTATGTGGCAGATCGCATAGCTTTACTTGATAAGGGGAAATTTGTGGAAATTTCTGATACAATAGACTTTAAGAATTCTACAAATAAAAAGGTACAACAGTTTATTCATGGTGAAGCAGAACCAATTAATGTATCTGCGATGGGAGATGTATAATGAAGTGGACGACGGAGGCCAAGGTAGGGGCTTTCACAATAATAGGTATAGCTCTATTTATTGCGGGCATACTTTTTGTAGGCCGCATTGATATATGGGCTAAACCGCAAATGACGATTACAGGTGATTTTGCTCAAGTTAATGGCCTAAAAAATGGCAATCAAGTTAAATACTCAGGTGTGGCCATTGGTAATGTCTCTGATATCGAGATTACACCGCATGGTGTTGTAGTAAAAATGAAGCTTGATGAAAAAACACAAATTCCAAGTGATTCTACATTTACATTGGGATCAGATGGTTTTTTAGGTGATAAATTTATTCAAATTTCACCAGGCCAATCTAAGGTATTTTTACAAGATGGTGACTCTGTTAAGGGCGAAGGTGCAGACGCTATGGATAAAGCGATGCAAAGTGCTCAAAAACTAATGGATGGCACCGAAAAAATGTTGCAATCTATCAATAATATTATTGGTGATCCAGCAACGCAAAATGCACTTAAGCATTCCTTGCAATCTACTGCAACGATGGCTGATAATGCTGTAGCGATTACACAAAATATGGCTGATGTAACGGCACAGCTAAATCAAGCTGCTCAACAATTTAATGCAGATGGTAATGCAGGTAATGATATGCGTGCTATTTTGACTAACTTAAAACAAACTACGGATCGTGTAGATAATATGGCTCGTTCTATGGAGTCTACTGTAACAGATCCTAAAGCACAGGAAAATATTAAGGAAACATTACATAATACGGCACAAATTTCAGCTCGCATCAACAAATTGATGGGTGGTAAAGCATATCAAACTGATGCAAGTGGAAATGTAGTAGATGGAAATAACGTTGAAAAAAAGTCATCTACTAAAGTCGAGCCTTCTGTAGATTTATTATATAACACAACAGCTGATGAATTCCGCATCAATGGTCGTGTTCGTGCTTATAATGATAAGGGTATGGCTGAGCTTGGTCTTTCCAATATCGGTGATGGCACTAAATTCGATTTAAATGCAGGTCGATTCATTAGCTCTAAATGGCTAGTACGTGGCGGTATTTTTGAAAGTGAATTAGGACTTGGTGTTGACTATAATTTACGTGGTCCTGTTTCATTGTCCGCGGCGGTATATGACCTTAACAATCGTAAATATCGTATTCGTAGTGACATACGTTTACATAAAGATACTTATGGGGTTATTCAAATGACCAGACCGTTCGGTTCCACGAATGGTGGTACCTACTTTGGTATCAAACAAGTATTTTAAAGACTAATACATTCACGTTAGGTGAGTATGGAGGTACATATTATGAATAAAAAGGTTTTATCCTTAGGTGTAATGCTCTCCTTAGCTACTACAGGTGCAATGGCTGCTGATGTAGTTACAACTTCCGTTAATAATGGAGATCAATTAAGCAAATATCAAAAAGAAGCTATTCAATTAACACAAAAGCAATTAGCTGAAAAATCTGTTCAAGATAGCAAAACATATGAGAGCAAATTGGACCTCGATGAGTCTCGTACTATAGACTTGGTATTGGCGAATAACCGTACTGCAAAACAAACTAAATGGGGTTATGAGGCTGCTAAATCTGCAGTTAGCCAAGTGGCCGCAGCTAAGAATCCTAGTGTTAGCTATGGGTGGTCTGCTCAAAAAACAGGCGGTGATACTGGCCGTGGTAAATCTGGTAGCCATAACTTCTCTATTAGTGCACCTGTATTTAATCCTCAACTTGATGCAAGTATTGATTCTGCACGTTATACTCGCGAAGGTACTGGCGCTAGCTATGAAGAAGCATTGCAACAAGCAAAATACGATGCTATTAGTGGCTACTACACATTGATCATGAACCGCAATCTTGTTGATGTAGCTCAACAAGCTGTTAAAGATTACCAAGGTCATGTAACAAATGTGCAAGCTCAATATAATGTTGGTTTAGTAGCAAGTTCTGATGTATTGGCTGCTAAAACAAATCTTGCCGATTCTGAAACAAATCTTGTAAAAGCGCAAAATTCTGCCAATTTAGCAGAGGCTAGCTTGAATCAAGTTATTGCATACCCTGCACAAACGGCTATTAACACAGCAGAACATGACTTACAATATAAACCTTATAATGTTACATTAGAACAAGCTAAGGCATATGCTCTGCTTCATCGTTCAGCCCTTGTTAAATCTGCACTTGATGTAAAATCTGCAGAAGAAGCTGTAAAATCTGCTAAATCTGGTTATTTACCAACTGTAGCTGTAAAAGCAGGTCGTGGATATGCAGATCCAGATGGTTACTTTGGAACAAGTACTAAATCCTGGAGCGTAGGTGCTACTGCATCTTGGAGCTTATGGGATGGCGGTGCTACGCAAAATGCCATTAAAAAAGCAAATGCTCAACTTGAACAAGCGAAAGAAGCTAATTTAGCTACTGTTGATGCTGTATTATTAGCAGTACAAAAAGCATACTTGAACTTGCGGTCTGCAGAGCAAACAATCCAAAGCACTCAAACTGCAGTGGCTCAAGGTCAAGAAAGCTTCCGTATTGCTACACTTCGCTATCGTGCAGGGGTTGGTACAAACCTTGATGTACTCGATGCGGAAACTAAATTAACAGATGCTCGTAATAACTATGTACAAGCTCTTTATAATTACAATATTAGCATTGCAGCTCTTGAACAATTGACAGGTGTTCCATTGAATACTCCGGTTGGACAAGGCGCAGAAATTATTGCAAACAGTGGTGCAGCTGAACAACTAGCACAACTTGGTGGTAATCAATAATAGGATACAAAAAAAAGACGACTTCGGTCGTCTTTTTTTGTATAGATTTATAAAGCGTAGATTCATTGTATATTTTCATTTTTATGTTATGGTAATATTTAAATAATTTTATCTATAGTTATTGTAGAAAATGATTAGTAAAAAAATATATTAGTTTTATAAAATTTACCCTTAAAATACTATAGTTATTACTTTGTGTGTGGTAAGATTAGTATATATATTTATATTATTCATAATGTGTATGGGAGATCATTATGACCCGTAAAAAGTGGTGTCTCATAGGAGCGGCGATTTTAGGCTTATCTGGAGTGGGTGCTAGTATAAACCCTATAGCTCAGACCTATGTAGCACCTATGGTTAAAGAACAAGTAAATAATACCATAAACGGATCTGTGGACTATGATTCTCTTCGTATCAATTGGAATGGTGATGTAATTTTATCAGATGTGGTGATTAAAGATCGGGATGGTCACTTGGTAGGGACGGCACAAGATGTAGCCGTTGGGGTTAAACTATCTGCATTACCAGGTATTATTGGGGGTAATACATCAGGCGCAACAGCTATATCTAGTGTTACCGTGGATGCACCTGATCTTCACATATGGCAATTGAACGATGGATCTTGGAGTATAGAAAAGTTAGTAAAACCATCTGATCCGAATAAATCGGGGAGTTTTGATGGTGATATTACCATTAATAATGGACATGTAGCGCTGCGTGCTAAAGATGGTGTTAAACGTAATGTTGAAAATCTTGATGGTACGGTTGCTCTTAATATGAGTGGTATGTCCAAAGGGGCTTTTACAGCTGATGTAGATGGTTCATCTGTCCTTGTAAATGGCGAAATAGATATGGATGATGTGTCTAATTTTGACGTATTTGTACAAGCCGATGAAATTGATACTGCTGGTATTATGAGCTTTGTTCCGTTGCACAAAGATCTTGTTGTAACGAAGGGGAAATTACAAGATTTACATCTCAATGTTAAAAGTGAAGATGGACAATATGTTATGAGTGGCAATGTTGGCTTTAAAGGCTTAACAGGCACTTATAAGCGGGGCAATACGATGTATACTATTACTGATGGTGAAGGTCGTATTATGCTCAATCATGACCAAATTGTTATTAGCCATAGCTCTTGGCGTATCAATGATCAAGCAGCAAAGCTTAATGGTCTCATTACATTAGGGAAGGACGAAGAATATCTCAATCTTAATGTTGTAGCTGATAAGGTGAATCTTGAAGCCATTACCGATGTGGGGGTTACTGGTATTGTTGGTGGTCGTGCACATATTGGTGGTACTACTGTAGCGCCATGGGTGGATGCCACTATAGGTAGTGATGGGATATCTTATAAAGGGTACCATGTAGACCGCGTGCAGGGAAATGTAGTGTATGATAATGGGGTGGTTCGTATCGATGATGCCCAATTGTCTATTGGTGCTGGTAATGCTAAAGTTAAAGGTCAATACGTTGTAGATACAGGTGATTTTGACGCCGCTGCTAATGTTCATGCCTTATCGTTGGATACTTTCACACAAGATATGACTATGCCTATTACGGGAACCATTGATGGAGAAATCCACGTTTTGGGTAAGAATAATCAAGTTACTAATCTTGTAGGCGCTGTCCAAGGTCATCAGATTGGGGTCCGTGGTGTAGTGTTGGATTCTGTAAAAGCGGATCTAACCCATAATGACAACCTTACCAATATAACTATGGTTGGAAATATGGGAACTGGATCCTTTAGTGGATATGGTTCTATTCAAAATGGTCAAGTGGATGCCACGATTTCTGGTAATGCTTTACCGTTGACATCGCTTAGTCCAATTATAGGTGACGATGTGGCTGGTACAGTCAGCACGTCTATTAATGTAAAAGGCGCCTTAGATAACCCTAATGTGACTGGTACTGTATGGGGACAAGAGGTTCTTTATAAGGGTGCTCATTTTAATGATATTCATAGCGATATTACTTTAGATGATCATGTTCTAACAATTACCAATGGTCATATTGGTGACGGTAGTGGTGGCTATGATATTACAGGTTGGTATAATATCAATACTGACGCCTTAGATTTAAATGCTAAAGCTCGCGCAGTGCGTATTGAAAATTTAATTCGCCCTGCAACTGACATTCCTATTACAGGATGGTTTGAAACCGATAACCATATAACAGGGACTGCGGCTAATCCTATTGTAGAAGGCCGAGCTCATTTATGGGATGGCTCTGCATATGGCAAGCTTGTAACTAATGCTTTTGCAAAATATAACTATAAAAATGAAAGATTAGAGTTATATCGTTTCGACATTGAAGGCTACGGAGCGACTATTACAGGTGGTGGTACAGTATCGAAAGAGGCTATTAATATTGATTTTGAAGGTAAGAAAATCGATATGGGTAGATTACTCATCAATACTGATTATAAGGTAGATGGTTTGTTAGCGGGCCGTGGTACTATAATGGGTTCTATGGATAATCCTCAGTTTAATGGTTACATTTTATCTGATGCTTTATCTATAAATGGACAGTTGTTGACCGATATTCATGGTCATGTGTATGCAGATAAATCCGTCGTAAATGTACAAGATTTTTCTTTTGCTGAATCAAATGGTGGGCGTTATATTGCCAAAGGTGGCATGAAGCTTGATGATAGTAAACAGCTGTTTGGTGTGTTAGATGTAAGCAATGGTAGTGTTAAGAATTTATTGGCATTACTAGACCGTGCTAATGAGCATCTCGATGGTAAACTAAATGGTTCTGTTGAACTAGGTGGCACGAAGGATAATCCAAGCGTTACTGTAAACGGTAAAATTAATGATGTTAGTATTGATGATAAGGTTGTCGGTGATGCAACGATTGATGCTAGCCTGGCTAATCGGAAGTTCAAAATTACTACCTTAAAACTACCTGTTGATGAAGGTCTCATTGCCATGGGCGGTACATTGGATCTAGATGGTGATGCTGATTTACAAGTCGCTTTAAAAGATGTTGACATAGTACCATTTTTACCACTTGTAGGTAAGGATATTCAAGCTACAGGTTGGGTAACAGGTGTTGTAAATGTTACGGGGAAAACTAAAAATCCTAAGGTTGAACTTTCTGGTGCCGTAGAATCAGGCTCTTTCAATGGAATTGGCATTGATGAAGGGTTTGCATTAGCTACAATGCAAGACCATGTTATTCAAATTCAACGAATTCAAGGCACAAAGAGTGGGTATAAACTCAGTATATATGGGAAAATTCCACTAGCAGCTCTCTATACATCTGGCTACCTAGAAGCTAGTGATGCTAAATCAATGGATGTAACGATTGACTTTAATGAAGCCGATATGGCGGTTATACCGTTAGTAACAACCCGCGTTAAAGATGCTACAGGCCCATTGAAAGGGACGATTCACCTTACAGGGACTATAGACCAACCTGAGGCTTATGGTACTGTTTCAGTGCGTAATGGTACGATGAAACTAGCTAATGTAGATAATGAAATTACAGGGATTGATGGAGATTTAATCTTCTCAGGTCAGCAAGGTGACTTCCAATCCCGCATTACTATGGGAAAAGGTTCAGCTGGTTTAGCAGCTAAGGTAAATTGGTCTGGTCATGATCTTACAAATTATAAGGCAGCCGTTCAACTTGATGGACTCGATGTTCGTAGTGAATATGTGAGAGGTCCATTAAATGGTGAACTTTACATTGCAGAACGTGATGGATTACCTACTTTAATAGGTAATTTGGACCTAGAAAATATCCAATTTAAGATTCCTCTTTCCTTGCAGTCTAGTGAAAGTAGCACCAACATGGGCGTAGATGTTAATATTCATGCTGGCAAGGGCGTACGCTTATATGATCGTACTCTATATAATATGTTTATCGGCGGTGATGTTCATTTCGGTGGCACATTACAAAACCCAACTGCTAGTGGCCAGTTCGATGTTAAATCTGGTACATTTAAATACTTAAGTCATGTATTTAATATTACGAAGGGGAATGCACACTTTGTAGGTGGCTCCTATTTACCAAATTTACAATTAGAGGCTGAAACAAATGTAAGCAACTACAATATTATGCTTGGTGTAAAAGGGACTGTAGACCATATGGATTTAACATTGTCGTCTAACCCTAGCTTATCTAGAAAGCAAATTATTTCCATGTTGACCTTTGGTCGTGGTGCAGATTCTAATAGTAGTACATTGACAAATGATGATGTGAATGCTGTTGCTACAGCAGGTCTTCAAATGTTTGCCTTTGGCTATGTGCAAGATGCATTGCAAAATACATTAGGTTTAGATAGGATTAATATTACGACAGGCTCCATTGATCCTGATGAACCGACTAATAGGGAAACGGCAGGTAATTACAATATTGAAATTGGCAAGTATATTGTGCCAAAGGTAATGCTTACTTACTCTCAAGGTATCAATAATAAACAAAATAAATATGGTGTAGAGTATTCTGTAAAACGAAACCTCAAGTTTACTGCATGGCATACATCGCAAGGAAACAATTATTTAGGTGGTCGTTGGACAAGAAGCTTCTAAGATTATGACTAGAGTGTGCAAATCCCATGGGTATGCATATTCTAGTCATATTAATTTCATAAAATTTGTTTAATATAGTACTCATTCCCAGTATTTTATGCTATAATAATAAAGATTTATTAGTCTTTATAAAACAAGATGTAAACTTTTTATGGGGATGAGTTCTAGGAGGAATTTATGTTTAAACCAAAAGCCTATAAAAGTATGCTTGCAGCATCTGTGTTGACTGCTGTCATGGGGACAGGCAGTGTATTTGCTGCAGAGGTACAAGCTGGCTATACTCCAGATTTAAATAACACAACAACAACTAGTGCAGCAACTACTAATGATGCTACTACAACACAAGCTGTTTACAATGCTGATGCAGCTACAACTGCAACAACACAAGATGAAACTGATGCAGCTATCTTAGCAGCTCGTGGTGATACAACTGTATCTAGCGATGGTACTGTAGTTAAAGGTTCTGACGGAACTGTTACAGTTAATAATGCTGCGTTGAAAACAGATGATAAACAAGTAAAAATGGTGTCTAAAACTACTGGTGGTACTGACCTTGATAAGGCTGCTGAAAATGGCCAAACTCAAGCTGTTACAACTGTAGAAGCTCAATATGTTACATCTGCCAATGCTGAATCTATTAATCCATATGTAGGTAAATTAATTACAGGTTTATCTATTTCTGGCGTGACAGCTGAACAACAAGCACAATTATTGCCTATTTTGACAGAAAAAATCGGCGATGCTGTATCTGTTGATGGTGTATTTAAAGACGTAACTAACCTTGGTAATACTGGTTACTTCTCTGAAGTAAACCCTGTATTTACAACAGTACCTGAAGGCGTTAAATTGGACTTTGCTGTTACAGTAAATCCAATTACTACTGGTGTAGCTTTCGAAGGTAATACAGTTTATACTTCTGAAGTATTGACTAAATTCATGGACCTTCAACCAGGTCAAGTTCTTAACTCTGTATACGTAGGCCAAAAGGTTCAAGGTATCAACGCAGCATACGCTCGCGATGGCTATATGTTGGCACACGTTGATGGTATTCGCGTAGATGACCAAGGCGTGCTTCATGTTCATATCGTAGAAGGTATTGTTGAAGATATCGTTCCTGCTGGTAACAAGAAAACTCGCGATAAAGTTATTACTCGCGAATTCGTTCAAAAGAAAGGTAAACCTTTCAATAAATTCTTGGTACGCCGTTCTGTAGAACGCGTATACAACCTAGGCTTCTTTGATGATGTAAATGTTCGGATGTTGCCTGGCGATCAAGATCCTAACAATGTAATCATTGAAATCGATGTTTTGGAACATAAAACAGGTACTATTACATTAGGTGCAGGTTACTCAAAATCTGATGGTTTGATGGGTATCATTGAATTTGGTGAAGATAACTTCCGTGGTACTGGTGATAAATTCAAAGTTCACTGGGAAATCGGTGGTAAGAAAAAATACAAAAACTACCAAATTTCTTACTTGAAACCTTGGATTGATAGCAAAGGTACCTCCCTTGGCTTCTCCTTCTTCAACCGTGAAGATGAATACACTGATTACAACGAAGATGGTAATGAAGTAGCTGAATATAACAAGAAATCTCGTGGTTTCAACATTTCCTTCGGTCGTCAAACAGGGGAATATACTCGTGATTACTTGACTCTTGAATCCCGTAAAGATTCCTACAAATGGGATGATGATGACAGTTCTGGTTTCCGTTACGATGAAAATGCTGGTTCTGGTACAAATTGGAAAAATCCTCGCAATTTTAAAAACGAAGGATATGTAGACAAAAACTTTGGTCGTATCAACTCCATTACATGGCAAAAAGTATACGATTCCCGTGATAACATTTATGAACCAACACGTGGTCGTCGTATCTCCTATACAGCACAATGGGCTGGTCATGGCTTAGGCGGTGACTTCGACTTCTACAAATTTACAGCAGAAACCCGTATGTATAAAAAACTAGGTGCTAAGAATGTATTAGCATTCCGTGCACGTGGTGGCTTTATTCAAGGTGATGCACCATATAGCCAATTGTTCACATTGGGTGGCGCTGACTCCTTACGTGGTTACGAAGATGATCAATTCCGTGGCAAGTACATGTACAATGCTACATTGGAATTCCGATTCCCAATCGTTAAAAAGGTTAGTGGCGTATTGTTCACTGATATTGGTGATGCATGGGATGCACCAAATGTAACATGGTACAATAGCAAGAAAACATTCAACTATGGCGTTGGTGCTGGTGTTCGTATTACTACACCAATTGGCCCAGTTAAACTTGACTATGGCGTGGGTAAACACAAAAATAAATTCCACTTCAGCTTCGGCACACAATTCTAATATAGTAAATGTATATGGTGGAGGCCTCTTTTCTAAAGAGGCTTTCACCAATATCTCTATATGGCATCCTTTGATGCAGTAATTTAAAGAAATGAGGGCACTCTATTATGATGCGAATGATGAACAACAAGGCGAATGTGAAAATCTTTTCCATCGTCATTGCTGCTATTTTTATTATTGGTATTGGCGCATTAGCATATACACAAATGGCTACGCCAAGTGGTAATAGCGGTAATAGTACAATTGGTGTTATCGATACATCTCGTATGATGTCTCAAGATAATCCAATTTATATTTCTGCAGCTCAAGAATATATGAGCTATCAAAGCCAATTACAACAAGAAACACAAGCTAAAATTGATGCAGCTCAAGATGATGCTACTAAACAAAAACTTGCTGAAGAAGCTCGTCAAAACTTAGCAAAGAAAGATCAAGAGATTGCCAAATCTGTTCAAGATAAAGCTATGGAAGCTGCAAAAGCAGTTGGCGATGCTAAAGGTCTTAGCGTTGTTATGACTAAAGACACTGTATTATACGGTGGCGTAGACATTACAGATCAAGTATTGAAAAAACTAGCTTCTGATGCCAAAAAATAAACTGTAGTTCTATGTAAGGGAGAACGACAATGAACGGGAAAAAACGATATATTGGATTTGCCATATTTCTCGTTGTTGCATTATGTGCTATGGTTTGGGCCTATGGATTTGTGACAAATCGTCAGCAGAGTCCTGATGGGGTATCAATAGGTGTTGTACGTATTGATGATGTATTAGAATTTAATCCTTCCTATGAGGATTATAAACAAGCTAAAAATGAATTGGATCTTTTGCAACGTCAATATGAACTTGAACAACAAGCTTTAAATGCCAAGTCAGAGACACAAGAGGAACAGTTGAAATCTCTTGCATTAGATTCAACCTTGTCAGATGCTCTTACGGTGGAATTGCAAACTCGTATTGCAACAAAAGAAAATGAATTGAATCAGCAATTGAATGCAAAACGAAACGAACTTACTCAAAAATATTTGGCGGAATTAAAGGTTAGTTCCAATGAATATGATCTTGAAATCGTTAACCTTCAATTAGATTTATATGCTTATGATGCTCGTGTATATATTGATGATGCACAAAAGCAGGCTGCTATGGCAGAGAAGGCTAAGAAAGAGGAACGATTAAAGGAACTATTAGCTAAGAGAAAACCATCGAATCTTGATGTAGACTCTATTAAGGCTAAAGTACAGGCAGAACTTGCGCCTATGCAACAAAAAGGTCAAGAAGAACTTAATCAATATGCCGCATCCTTACAAAAGGAATTGGCGGCTAAACATGATACTATGGTTCAACAACAAGCACAATCGATCATTGCTAATAATAACTTGCCTGTAGCACAGGATTGGAATGATTCTTGGGCTAAAAAGCTTTCTGATAAAGAAGCTGAAGTGAGTGCACTTCATGAAGCCATTTTAGAAGATGTTCGTATGCGCGTAGCAATTATTGCAGAGGAACAACATTTAGATTTAGTCATCATCGATGATGGTGGTAATATTAAGGGGCTTGATATTACTGATGCAGTGAAGGCGTCCTATCGAGTTCAATAAGGAGTTATATTATGAATAAACGTATTAAATCTTTAGTATTAGGTGCATCTTTAGTAGCCTCTATGGCTATCTTAGGTGGTTGTGGTTCTAATAACGTTGGTTACGTTGACAGTGTGAAAGTAGCAAACAGTACTGAAAAAGGTATTGAAATTACTAAAGAAATTACTGCTAAAAAAGCTGAACTAGATGCTAAAATTGCTGCTGCAGATGAAGCATCTAAACAAAATGTATATAATCAAGCTAATCAAGAATTAAATGCCTTTGCAAATGCAAAAGCTCAAGAATACCGTCAATATCAAGAACAAAAAGTTGGTGAACTTGTAAAAGAGAAAAAACTTGATGTAATTATTGAAAAAGGTGCTGTTGTAGGCGGCGGTTCTGATGTAACTGACGACTTGATCGCTAAAATGGGTAAAGCTTCTGATGATCAAATTAAAGAAGCAGAAAATGCAGCTAAAGCGCAAGAGCAACAAGATGCACAACAAAATGCTCAACAATCAGGTCAAACTACAGCAGTTAATACAGAAAGTGCACAATAATTAAGAATTATCACAGGGGGAGGAGTTTACCTTGGAAAAAACTTTACAGGAACTCGCAACATTAGTAGGCGGACGTGTTGTAGGTGAGGGCTCTATTGTTATTACTGAGACACGTAGCTTTGAACAAGCGGTAAAACAATCCATAACTTTTGCAGTAGGTGAATATGTTGAACATATTGCATTATGCCAAGCGGGTGCTGTGATTGTTGAATCTGAAGTGAAAGATGCACCGATGGCACAAATCATAGTTGATAATGCGAAAGTTGCATTTGCACAAGTACTAGAACTCTTCCATCCACCTGTTGTTATTCCTAGAGAAGTGCATAGTACAGCTATTATTGGTGAAAATGTAACAATTGGTAAAAATGTTGCTATTGGTGCCTATTGTGTTATTAATGATAATGCAGTCATTGAAGATAATGTAACTATTCGCCCATATGTTTATATTGGACATAATGTGCGTATTGGCGAAGGTTCTGATATTTACGCTGGTGCTATTGTTCATGAAAACTGCATTTTAGGCAAGCGTGTTGTATTGCGTGCTAAGGCAGTAATTGGTGGCGAAGGTTTTGGTTTTGCCACAGAAAATGGTGTACATACACATATTCCTCAAGTTGGTAATGTTATTCTTGAAGATGATGTTGAGGTTGGCTCTTGTACAACTATTGATAATGCTACAATGGGTTCCACTTTAGTACGTCGTGGCACGAAGATTGATAACCTTGTTCATCTTGGTCATAATGTTGAGATTGGTGAAGATTGCTTCTTGATTGCTCAAGTAGGTATTGCAGGTAGTACTAAATGTGGTAATCATGT
>CAKPSA010000009.1 GCA_934183145.1 uncultured Veillonella sp. | reverse complement strand
GTCGTTACATTTAAGTAACTTTGAATTATGGTTGGTTTTGACTTTGTCAAAACCCGCACTCTGGCATATGTTCAATCGTATTGATTGATTACCTATCATTGTTCAGTTTTCAAAGATCTGTTTCGTTAGTTTATTGTCCTAACGACTTGTATAAGTATATCAGCCAAGTCTTAAATCGTCAACCTCTTTTTTCAAAGTTTTTTCAATTTATTTTCAACTGATTTTATACATACAATCATAACCAAACTCTCTAAGAATAGAGATAGAAAACTCACAAACCGAAGTTTGTGAGTTTTAATTTGGTGACTCACCCGCGACTCGAACGCGGGACACCCTGATTAAAAGTCAGGTGCTCTGCCAACTGAGCTAGTGAGTCATGTTGGCAGGGGTGGCTGGGATCGAACCAGCGCATAACGGAGTCAAAGTCCGTTGCCTTACCACTTGGCGACACCCCTACAGTGATTATGATGTGTAGGTTATGGGGTGAGTAGTGGGGATCGAACCCACGCGTAACGGAGCCACAATCCGCCGTGTTAACCGCTTCACCATACCCACCACCTTGTAGGTATCGAAGACGTTGTCTTCGTAACAAAGAGAATTATATATCTTCCAGAGATTTGTGTCAACACCTTTTTTTAATTTCATTTAACTTTTACAATTAAACTAAAAAAATGTGTTATCCCTAATATAAACTCTTTCTCCTCAGAAAAATAAGGAAGCACATTCATAAGTCTTCCCTTACGAATGGTGCTCCCCTATTATACATATTATTTACTTAGTTGGCAAATAGTTTTTTACAAAATTTGGTAAAGCAAAGGCAGCCTTTTGAATTTCAGCATTATAGTACTTAGTTTCAAAGTTTTGTTCACGATTTGGTGTCCATGTTAATGGGTCAAATGTTTTGGAACCCAATGTGAAGCAATGCATACCTGCAGGGTAAATTGGAATAAATGCAGTATATAAACGTGCAATTGGGAAGTGATTATTTACGTAACCAAACACCTTCTCTACGAGCGGTTGATGCAACATAGGAGATTCTGTTTGTTGTACAAATAAGCCATCTTTTTTGAGCGCTTTTAATGTATTCTTATAGAATTCTTCAGTAAATAAGCCTTCACCAGGTCCAATTGGATCAGAGCAGTCTACAATAATTACATCATAGTAATCTTCTGCTTCTGCCATAAATCCGATACCATCACCAATTTTTACAGTTAATTTTGGATGGTTTTCAATCATAGCCTTAGCAATAGTTGGTAAGTATTGTTTAGCTAGCTCTACAACTTTACCATCGATTTCAACCATTGTTACTTCTTTTACACAATCATGACGTACACATTCTCTAGCTACGCCACCATCACCGCCACCGATAATTAAAACTCGTTCAGGATTTGGGTGCAAGAACAAAGGTACGTGACTCATCATTTCGTGGTAGATAAATTCTTCACGTTCAGACGTTTGGAATACACCATCTAATGCGAGCATTGTACCGTACTCTTTAGACTTAAATACTTCAATTTTTTGGAACTCAGATTCACCAGAGTATAATACCTCTTCTGCTTCAGCGCTAAGACGTAAATGAGGAGTTTGTTCCTCTGTAATCCATTGACTCATGTAGTACCTCCTACTTTTATACTACAATACGCACCGCAGATGATTGCGATGCGTATGTATATTACGTTAATTGCTCTGTTACTTAATCTTTACGACTAATATAACAGAAACCACCACCTAAAATAGTGTCTTTCATCCAATTTGCTAATGAGAAATCGCGGATTTCACCTTCATCAAAGATACCACAACGAATATCATCGCCATCCATAAATATCTTGTGAATTGGAACCCAATGCCATGTATAAAGAGCTTTTTCTTTACCCTTATGACGATTCAAAAATGCTACGGGCACATCTTGTGCAAGTGCATCATGAATAAACTGAGCTGCAGCCTCCACCTCTACACGAGATGCGCAGAACGGAGATACATTCAACATATGTACATCATAAGATAGACCTTTATCCTCGAGTAAACGAGTAAGACCACGTTCCATCCATTGAGTTTTATATACACCACCACCAAAGCGCGGCTTTACATACTTCCAAACTAAGTTCATTCGTTCTAAAGCAAGCGTTTGATCGGATGTGGTTTCCAGATCTAATAAGCCATCCCTAAATAGCGAATAGCCCAATACTTGTGATGCCGATGTAGGGCCACAACCAGACAAGCGTTGCCACTCATCAGTGAACCACTCTTGGTCATACCCATATGATGTCTTTCCGTCTACATCAATATATAGCCATTCCGGATGTTTAATAGATACATCATTCATGAGATTAACCTTCGATTACTTCAACAGTTTCCATGATAGCACCTTGGTGGATACCATCAACTACATCCATACCTTCGATTACTTTACCAAATACAGTGTGTACACCATCCAAATGAGGTTGTGGTTCGTATACGATAAAGAATTGGCTACCACCAGTATTAGGACCACGGTGAGCCATAGACAATGCACCACGTTCATGTTTATGTGGGTTACCAATCAATTCATCTTTAATTGTGTAACCAGGGCCACCTGTACCATTGCCATTAGGGCAACCGCCTTGAGCTACGAAGCCAGGGATTACACGATGGAAACGAAGGCCATTATAGAAACCTTTGTTAATCAAATCAATAAAGTTTTGTACTGTGCCAGGAGCTTCTTTATCAAATAATTCAATTACGATATCGCCGCCGTCAGCCATATGGATTTTTGCTTTTTTCATTGTTCAGGTACCTCCAAAATTGTACGCAACACATGTGCTGCTAATATAAAACCTGCCACTGGTGGCACAAAACTACATGTACCAGGGCTTGTTGCTTCGCCGCGGAACTGTGGTTTTGTCGGTTTTTCTGTAGAAAATAAAACTAATTGCTTTTTAATACCCCGTTTTTTGAGCTCCCGCCGCATAACGCGCGCCAAAGGACATGTATGAGACTTATTGATATCAGCAATCATAAGTTTTTCAGGGTAAAAGCGATTACCGCCGCCCATACAAGAAATAACAGGGATGCTTTCACGTTGACACACCTCAATAATATTAAGTTTTGCCGTTACCATATCGATGGCATCGATTACATAATCAACGTTCAAGCTTTGAATAAATCCAGGGTAATTTTCCTCAGTATACATAATATCATGAGTTTCTATCACTACATCTGGATTAATAGAAAGTGCTCGTGCCTTTGCTACCTCCACCTTGCGCTCTCCAATTGTGCCATGAGTCGTAATCATTTGGCGGTTTAAGTTACTAGGTGCAATAGAGTCGCCATCGATAAGAACGATGCGCCCCACACCAGCTCGAACTAGTGCCTCAAGGGCACCACCACCAACGCCACCCACACCAAAGAGAGCCACAGACGTATCTTTTAAGGTTTTGATTTTATCAGGACCAACCAGCCATTCTAAACGAGTTAACATATATTCCATTAGTATTTACCTGCTGGAATGATTTCTGTCCAATACCCATCTGGATCAGCAATAAAGTAAATGCCCATGTCAGTATTTTCGTAAGCTACAACGCCCATCTCTTTATGCTTTTTAAGAGCTGCTTCGTAGTCATCTACATAAAATGCCAAGTGGAATTCATTATCCCCTAAATTATAAGGGCGATCCCAGTCGCGCAACCATGTAAGTTCTAGTTCATGCGCTGTGTATGGACTTTTTAAATATACAAGGATGAAAGCACCACTTGGATCTTCCAAGCGGCGAGATTCCTCAAGTAATAAGGCCTCTTTATAGAATGCTAAACTCTTATCAAGATCCTTAACATTTATATTATTATGAGCAAATGAAAACTTCATAGGACCTCCTTTTGTAAATACAGTATGTTTTTGTAGGAATTATCCTCTTTTAATAGTATCACATTTTATAATTCTATAGCTAGTTAATAACAAATTTTGCCGTACTACCATCATCACCGCGCGTTACCTCTAAGTGGGCGGGTATACGGGTCTTTAATTCAGGTACATGGGAAATCATTCCAATAAGACGACCTGATGATTGTAATTTCACCAATGTTTCCATGGCGAGTTCCAACGTATCAGGATCGAGGGTACCAAAACCTTCATCGATAAACATCGTATCCATATGAATCCCACCTGCATAACTTTGGATTACATCTGCAAGACCTAAGGCAAGTGCCATGGAGGCCAAGAATGTTTCACCTCCAGACAAGGTATTCGCAGGTCTTGATTGACCCGTGAAAGCATCCATTACTGCCAAATCAAGGCCTTGTTTACCACGGCCACCACCAGTATAGTCAGACCGCTCCAAAGAGTAACGACTACGACTCATCGTTTGAAGTCGTAAATTAGCTGCATATACGACCTCATCTAAGATAGCCCCCAACACATAACGCTCAAAGGTTACATTCTTAAAACCTTGTTCACCGCCATTTGCCAAGTCATTTAATCGACTTAAAAATTCTACTTCTTCACGAGATTCGCCCATAGCCGTTTCAAGTTTTTCTAGGGAACCCAGTGTTGTTTCAATATGCTTCGTTTCTTTGTCCCAAGCCGCAAGAGAACCTACCAAATCATCACGTTCCACTACTGCCGCATCATATACGTCATCAGCTACCGTATCACTTGGCTCTACTATAGATTGTGTATGTTTCAAGGCCGCATCATACACAGCTTGAGCTTTATTGAACTCCTCGTCTAAAGCATGTAGCTCATTCCTAAGAGTATCTAAATTTTTATAATCATCCAACACATCTATAAAATCATTTTCACACAAAGAAATCTGCTGTAATGATTTTGCATAGTCTTGATAGAGACCGTCAAGATTTTTTGTTTCTTCCTGTACTTGAGTAGATAAGGTTTCTAGACGCCCTCGTTTAGCATTTAGTTCTTCTCTAGCTACATCTAATTTTGTTTTACAAGCTTTTACCTGTTCATCGTAGTCGTTAAGCTCAGACATCAATAATTCTATTTCTTTATGCCATGCCGCTACATCCGTAGTCGGTAAGCTTTCAGAAAGAGCGTCAATCTTAGCTTGTACAGAGCTAATCTGAACCTCAAGGTCGTGCAAGGTTTTAAGTAATTCATTATGACCGATCTCTGTTTTGGCCAATTTATCTTTAGCCGCACTCAGGCCATCCTCATTTGTAGCTATAGTTTTACTCAACTGTTCAGTGTCGCTACGCAAAGCTATAAGCTGCTCCATTTGAGACGCTAAGTCCTGCTGAATTGAATCAAATGCATCTTCTGAAAAATTATCAATAGATAATTTGAGTTTAGACACTTGATCGTTAATATGCTCATCTAGCTCATACAGACGAATAAGCAACGTTTCTTTCTGACCAATTTCGCTAGCCTGCTTCTGTAATTCTGCATCACGTATCGCACGAGCCGCTTCTATCTCCTCTTTAGTCGGATATAACTCGGGCTTGGATGCTAACTGTGGATGATCTACAGAGCCACATACTGGGCAAGGTTCATTATCTACAACTAAATGAACGAGTTCAAAAGCTCGCCCTTCTGCCATTAAATGTTCTAAACGTTCAAGCTGAACCTTCGAATTCTTTACTGTTTGCTCTAGAGTTGCTAACCCCTGCTCTTTAGTATCGATATCGTTTTGAACCTTATACTTCTCTGCCAACAATTCAGAATATCGTTGCAAATGGCCCAACTGTTCTTGGATACGAGGAATAGACTCTAATGCTTTACTATTAGCTTGGAACTGTTTTCTCGCTTCAACTAACTCCACCTCTAAATCAGCTACTAGCTTATGCTGTGCCTGCAACTTAGCCTCACTTTTCTCGCGATTTAGTGTTTCAAATTTGCTATTTAATGTGCTCAGTTCCTTATTTAGCAATGCTAATTCATCAAATTTCTCTGACTGTTGTTGGAGTTGAGCCAACGTAGTCCGCTTAGCTTGTATAGTTTCGGCTTGAGATGCTAACGCTTCATGCGACTCTGTACATTTAGCCTCATATTGAGATGCACTTTCCACGCCTTGTTTTGCATCTGAAAGTGTTGTTTCCAAGGTTTTTAATACACCCTGTTTATCACGAAACTGTTTATATAGCTCATAGCTTGGCGTTAAAGAAGTGAGGAATCGTACCTTTTCTTGCAAGCTAGAACGCTCCTCTTCTCTTGCTTTTACCAAGTCTAATTTAGCCGTAGCATCAACAAGAGATTGTTTTGCCTGATTATATAAAGCCCACTCTTTACGCAATGTATTATAGTGTTCCACTACAGTTACAGCTTTATCACGTTTCATAACAAGGGTATCACGATGCGGTTCTCTATGTTTCAAAAGCTCTCGTACATGTTCAATAGTCAGTATTGGCATTTCTTCATCATGTGAAATAGATTGCAATAATGCAGTTTGTTTCGTTACATTTTCTTCAATGCCTGATTTTGCTTCATCGTAAGCAGCTTTTAGAGCATCTTGTAATCTTCGGTACAACTCAGTTCTAAAGAGTGTATGTAATAACTCTTCCCGTTCACTAGTAGATGCTACTAATAATTTTCTGAACTCCCCTTGCGGTAAAAGAACCACCTGTAAGAACTGATCCTTACGAAAGCCTATAATTCTTTGAATCGTATCACGAATAGCTGCCGCAGAGGTAGCGATGACCTTCCACTCACCATCTTTCAGTTCATATACCGTGGCACTAGCATTCTGCTCACGCATACCTGTACCGCGTTTCTTTGCTACCAATTGTTTTGGCAATCTTTCAACACGGTACTGAGCCTCACCGATAGCAAAGGAAAAATCCACCCGCGTCATACGCTGAGGTTCTGCAAAGTCGCTGCGGATAGCATCTGTTTTGCGCACCTCTCCACTAGGCTCGCCATATAAGGCATACACCATAGCATCTAATATAGATGTTTTCCCAGCCCCCGTAGGACCAGAGATGAGGAACATAGAATGGTCTTGGAGCTCATTAAAGTCTAAAGTAACCGAATCGCGGTAAGGACCAAAGGCTTCTATAGTTAAAGATATAGGCTTCATTTAGTCCTCCTTTAGAATTCGGTCCCATACAGAGTTAATATATTGTTGTTCACGCTCTGTTAATGGTTCCTTCCATACGGTTTCAGCAAATTGATTAAATAATTCACGCTCATTTAACTCTTTAAAGACTGCATCTCCCATGTCAGCCATAGGCGCAGCCACACGACCAACTAAATCAATAGTCATACAGCGATGATACACTTGGCGCAACTTAGCCATGCCATCCATAATAGGCATCGTATCAAGCAATCTGGCCTGCACATAATCGTCCTTATGTTTAGCTTGTAACTCCTTATTATTTAGCAAGTCTTCAAAATAACCTTCTAATATTACAACATCGCGCTTCGCCTCTACATGAATGGTGCTAATATCGACATTTCCCTTTGTATCCATGTCAATAATGGTGAAAGACTTCTTCTGCGTATGTTCATCAAAGGAATATTTTAAAGGCGATCCACTATAGCGGATATAGTCTGCCCCCATCCGTTGCGATCCATGCAAATGGCCAAGGGCTGTATAGTGAAAGTCTTTAAAGACTTGTGGACTTACTTGTTCACTACCACCGACAGATAATGTGCGCTCAGAACCACCTACTTCACCGCCCATTACAAAAGCATGACTAATGGCAATGCTGCGCATCCCCTTTGGCACTTGTTTGTACAAGTAGTCACTCCATGCCTGATACATTTGATCGTAATTATGTAAATTAAGTGAGGCTGGCTCTTGCTCATCAGTCTCCACATAGGAGAACAGGGAATCCTCGGTCATATCTATATCAACAGGTTTTGATACAGTTGCCCCCAACCCTAAAGCATCCCCAATGCGACGAGGCTCGCTGAAAGGCATTGGGCAAATAGCCACCTTACCATCAGGTCCTTCAAATTCAAAGGGTTGTAATGCATGATGAGGGGAGCCCCAAATATGAATGCCGGAACGACTCAACATAGAGCGGCCCACCTCAAGGCGTTCAGCGCCGTCGTGATTACCACTGACCACAAAGAATGGTACCTTATAATCCATAGCGAGACGCGTAATGATAGAGTCCCATAACTCAACAGCTTCAATAGGTGGCACTGCTCTATCAAATACATCGCCTGCTAGCACTATGCCATCAATTTTTTCATCTTTCAAAATAGAAAAGAACTGTTTCTCCAACACATGAGCTTGGTCGTCCGTTAAGTACTGACCATAAAAAATACGTCCTAAATGCCAATCGGCAGTATGTAAAAAACGCATTTTATCCCCCTTTCCAGCTCTCCCTATACTGTATGTAAAATAGCTATATAAACAATTATATAACTAAGAGTACGTTTTAGCTTAATTATTGATTCTCTACGATAGAGCGCAACATAGCAATCTCTTTCGCATAGCCATCTAATTCGTTTGGCGTTTCTAAATAAAACGGCAAGTTCGTCAATTTAGGATGTGTCACAATGCGAGCTATGGCATCGATGCCGATGTGACCTTCCCCAATTTTTTCATGGCGATCTTTATGAGCGCCCATCGGATTTTTAGAGTCGTTCAAATGAATCGCTTTCAAACGGTCTAACCCCACAATGCGGTCAAACTCGTCGATAACACCATCGAGATTATTAACGATATCATAACCACCTTCGTGGATATGGCACGTATCCACACATACGCCCATGTACTCTTTTAATTTGACGCCGTCGATGATTCGAGCAATTTCTTCAAAGCGAGAACCAATTTCTGTGCCCTTACCAGCCATGACTTCCAATATAACGGTCGTTTTCATGCCAGGGAACAAAATTTCGTTCAAACATTCTACGATATATTCGATGCCTTGATCTACACCTTGCTTTACATGGCTGCCAGGGTGAAAGTTATACATTTGGCCCGGTAAATATTCCATGCGCTCCAAATCTTCTTTCATGGATTGCTTAGCAAAAGCGCGCAAGTCTTCCTTTGCAGCACATGGATTATACGTATACGGTGCATGGGCTAACAAGGTGCCGAAGTTATGCTCTTTCATATATGCACTAAGACTATTCATATCCTCTATATCGAGAGCGCGCATACTACCGCCGCGAGGATTACGAGTAAAGTATTGGAAGGTATTGCCACCAATTTTAGTAGCTTCCTTCCCCATATGTAAATAACCTTTGCTAATTGATAAATGACTGCCTATGACAAACATAATACTCCTTTATACATAATTCTATAATTTTATAATTTTATAATTCTAAAATTCTAAAATACTTAATTCTAATATCTATTCTATTACGCTTACATCTATTCCAAAAGCCTAATGAATATAAGACATGTATAACTAATATAACCCCTACCGTGAAGGAGCCCTTCGCGACAGGGGTTATGTATTAATGGCTTTCTTTTTTAGCACACTCAGGGCATACACCTTCAAAGGTAATATGTTGACCTGTGATTTGATACTCGCTACCTTGATCAGCAATTGTTTTGATAGCTTGTAAATCAATGCCCATCATATCCTCTACCTTATTACAACGAATGCAACGGATATGGGAATGAGCTTGTGTGTCCCAATCGTAATGAGCGCGCTCATCACCTACTTCTAAAATTTTTACAAGACCGATTTTTTCAAAAATCTCCATCGTCTTGTACACGGTTGCCAAGCTCATGCTTGGATGTTCAGGGCGCAACGTATGATACAACATTTCTGCTGTTGGATGATCATGATGACCACGCAAGGCATCATAAATCGCAATACGTTGTGGGGTCACTTTGAACCCTTGGCTACGCAAAATTTGTGCGATATCCATAATACTCTACTCTACCTTTCTCCACTTGGAAATCTATAAGGCATCGACCATTATCGGCCATTCACAAGAAATAATTATTATTTATTATAGCAGAATTCTCAATACTTATCAAGATAGATAGTATTAACTATTAAGTAATAAAAAATGTGGATTGCCCGAAAGCAATCCACACTCTATTAGTCTTTAAAGTAAGGTTTGAAACCTTCACCTTGATGACGAGGTTTTCTGTCACCACGTGGACGATCAGATCTACGATCATCTCTGCGGCGATCATCACGACGTTCACCTCTACGGTCATCACGACTGCGACGAGGACGGTCATCACGACGACGATCTCCGTCACGGCGGCGATCACCATCTCTACGACGGTCACCACGGCGGCGGTCACCACGACCACCTTCACGACGACGGCGTACGCGCAATGGTTTTTCTTCTGTAATATTTACAGGAGTTGTATCTGGTTCTTTTGTTAACAATTTAAGAGCTGCAGCCAACAATGTTACAGAGTCTGTATCATTTAACAATTCTTCTGCACTAGATTTGAATGGCGCTAACGCTTCTAAATTATCTGTCATTTCAACGAGGCTTTCAATAGCCAAACGTTGTTGACCTTCAAGAACTTCACCTAAGGAAGGTGCACGACGGCGTGCAATTTTACGTTTTGTTAAACGCTCGATAGCATGTAAATGCTCCATTTCACGAGGGATAACAAATGTGAAAGCTTGACCTGCTTTACCGGCACGGCCTGTACGACCTACGCGGTGTGTGTAGCTTTCAGGATCTTGAGGCATATCATAGTTATATACGTGAGATACACCAGAAATATCAAGACCACGAGCTGCCACATCAGTAGCCACGAGAATATCGATGGTACCTTCGCGGAATTGACGAATTACGCTGTCTCGTTTTTGTTGAGACAAATCGCCATGAATGCCTTCCGCCATGTAACCACGTTTCTTAAGACCTTCTGTTACTTCATCAACACGACGTTTTGTACGTGTGAAGATAATCGCAAGTTCAGGTGTTTGAATATCGAACAAGCGGCAAAGAACATCGAATTTTTGACGGTCTTGCACTTCGATATAATATTGTTCAATTAAATCCATCGTAACTTGAGTCGGTTTCATACGAATCAATGTTGGCTCTGTCAAATATGTTTCAGCTAATTGTTGGATAGCTTTAGGCATAGTTGCGGAGAACAACAATGTTTGATGGTCTTCTGGGATAGCACCCAAGATTTTATTGATATCATCAACAAAGCCCATGTTTAACATTTCGTCGGCTTCGTCCAATACGACAACTTTCACATTGTCAAATTTAATAGAACCGCGGTCCATATGGTCCATCAATCGGCCTGGAGTGGCAACGATGATTTGAGGGTTCTTTTTCAAGGCACGGAACTGACGATTAATATCTTGACCACCGTAAATAGGTAGTGCAGTGATATTTGTGTATTGAGCCATTTTGTTTAGCTCTTCAGCTACTTGGATAGCTAATTCTCGTGTAGGGGATAAAATAACTACTTGAACGTGACGCTCATTCCCGTCTACGCGTTCCAATACAGGCAAGCCAAATGCGGCTGTCTTACCAGTACCTGTTTGAGCTTGACCGATCATGTCTTTACCGCTCATGGCAACTGGGATAGCTTCCTGTTGAATTGGCGTAGGCTCTTCAAAGCCCATATCGTTTAACGCACGTAGAACAGGTTCGCTAATCATTAATTGTTCAAATTTTTCTAACATCTAAATGTGTTTCCTCCTATCGCGCACGAATTATGCGCGTTAGAATAGTATATCATATTTCGAGGGTGAGCGCTATTAAATTAATAACCAGTTTAAAGTATATCCTTACTATTTAAAGAATATATCTTTAAACGCATAAGCAGAACCTATAGCACCGAATAATATTGAAACGATAGCAATAATCCCACGTTTATAATATAAACTGTCTCGCTTTTGAAAAAATCCTGTACACATTATAAAAAGCATGAAGAATCCCCAAGCCCCACCAAAACGTGACACAAACTCATAATCTTTATAGACTAAAAAGTTAAGGTTTAGTAGCAATATACTTATAATGGCAATTATAGATAAATACTTGGTTAAATTGCCAAAAGCTCTGTGTCTTTTGATATATTCATACTCTTCATCAATGACTTGTTTACTAATCTCAAGTTTATATAACCCTATGGATAATGACATAGATATGAAAATCCAAAAATATCCTAATATTTCAAATTTGTTCATTTTACACCATCCACTATATGGTTACTTACTCAAATACTGCTGTAGTCTTTGGTTTTCTAATGGCCCTAACTGCAACGCCTTCCGATTTTTAATTGCATTAATAGCTAATGCTTCAAAGGTATCTTTATCAAAATCAGAAAACTCGTTAAAGGAATTAAACACTATGAACCGTTGATTTATTAAATTAGGTAATACCGTTAAATCTTTCGTCCTTACTTTATTTAACTCATTTCGTGCATAAGATTCATATCTCTCATCTTCTGAATTATTCTTGCTAAACCGACCTATATCGAGATTATCAGAATAATAGCTATATATGCCTTTCTGGGAAAAATCAATTTTAGTCAATTTCCCAAATTCAAAATTATAATAAGCATTATTTCTTAAAATATGCTCACTACCATACTTACCAATAATATGCCCTGTAGAAAGATCTACTATATCATTATGCTTAACCATATCTTCCTTTCTATATGATACATAGAAAGGTAGCTTTATAGTATATCCAGCGTGTGGACCTGTATATCGTTTCTCACTATCATAAAAGATCTCATGCCATATATCTCTATCATTTTCATCAAGACTAGAAATATTAGGGTATAACTGATCAAGGCTCACATTAAATTGTGTTTCTTTAGTATCTATTCGAGGAATAAACGTATTATAACTATCTATATTTTTATTCCAACGATCTAAAAGACTTATATCTTCATCAAATATGCCAATACCATCTAAGGTGATGTAATAGAGTTTATTATCCACCTCATGAACAGCAACGACTTTATCAGCAATCTTATGATCTTCATCGTCATAAAATAATGTACTATTACTCCATTCATTTAAATGAATGGAGCTATTTTTAAACTCACTACTACCAGCTAACAATAAAATTACTATTACCATTAAAGTAATATAAATTAATAGTATGGCAGCAACAACACAACCAATCCATGTTAATACTCTCTTTGAACTCATAATAACCTTCTCTAAACAACACAATTTCATATGGCTACAATTATAACACACGTTATCCTTTCAAAGGTATAAACTATTAAACGCAAACGAGGCACCTCATATGAGGTGCCTCGTTATTATAGTTTATTGGAGAGATTTATATTTTTAGTCTAAGTCATAGAACCCAGATGGTTTATCGCTCAAGTTAATAATGATGTTTTTCATTTGAGTGTAGTGTTCAAGGATAACTTTATGTGTTTCACGGCCGATACCAGATTGTTTGTAACCACCGAATGGTGCGCCTGCAGGGATGGAGTTATATGTGTTAACCCACATACGACCTGTTTCGATTGCACGAGCTACGCGGATGGCGCGGTTAAGGTTTTGTGTGAATACGCCGCCGCCAAGACCATATAAGCTATCGTTGGCTTGTTCAATCACTTCTTCTTCGCTGTGGAATTTAATAACAACCGCTACAGGGCCAAAGATTTCTTCGCGAGCTACGCGCATATCATTTGTAGCGTCTACGATAAGTGTAGGTCTAATGAAGCAACCTTTACCAAGTTCACCATCAGTAACGCGTACACCACCAGCTGCAATGCGAGCGCCTTCTTCTTTGGCAAGTTCTACATAACTAAGTACTTTCTCAACTTGAGCTTCGTAAATCAAAGAACCAAGTTGTGTAGATTCTTCCCAAGGCAAACCAACTTTGACCTTATCAAATAATGCGGAAAGTTCAGCTACGAATTTATCGTAAATTGTATCTTGTACGAAGATACGAGAACCTGCGCAGCATACTTGACCTTGGTTGAATAGGATGCCAAGCATTGCCCCATCAAGAGCTTGTTTCCAGTTCGCATCTTCAAAGAAGATATTCGCAGATTTACCACCTAATTCCAATGTAGCAGGAATCAAGCGTTCGGAAGCTGCTTTATATACATCAAGACCGACTTCTGTAGAGCCTGTGAAAGCAAGTTTGCTGAAACCTGGATGATCGAGGATATATTGACCAGATTTAGAGCCTTTACCAGTTACGATATTTACAACGCCTGCTGGCAAGATATCTTTCAAAATATCGCCTAATACTAAAAGACTAAGGGATGTATGGCTAGAAGGTTTAATTACAACGGTACAACCTGCAGCAAGAGCTGGTGCCAATTTCCAAGCTGCCATTAGGAATGGGAAGTTCCAAGGCACCACTTGACCTACAACGCCAATTGGTTCACGTACGATGAGGCTCAATGTATTTTCGTCAAATACTTGAGCAGAGCCTTCTTCGGAGCGAAGTACGCCAGCGAAGTAACGGAAATGGTCAGCACCAAGTGGAATATCTACATTCAAAGTTTCACGAATTGGTTTACCATTGTCATATGTTTCAACTTGTGCCAAGTACTCTTTGTGCGCATCGATAGCATCAGCAATTTTTAACAAGTAATCAGCGCGTTCTACTTGGGATACTTTTTTCCAAGTTTTGAAAGCTTCTGTTGCAGCGTCTACCGCTTTATCAACGTCGTCCTTCGTAGCCTCTGCACAGATAGCAAGTTGTTCGCCATTAGCAGGGTTATATACATTGAATTCAGCACCATCAGATGCCGGTACCCATTCATTATTAATTAAAAGTCCATATCGTTCTTTAAGGTTCAAGCTCATAGCATTACCTCCTATGTAGGAATATAGATTGAGGAAGATTTCCTCTATGAGTTCATCATACGCCTTATATCTAAATATTTCAATCAGATATATCATTTTCGATATATCACTTCTGCATTAATATACATAGTTTTAAGCTATATAGAAAAACCGCACCCTCTAACACCATAGAGGATGCGGTTTTCTATATGATGACTTTTAGTCAATAATAGTTTTTACTTACGATTGTCATTATTTCTATTATTTTGACGACCACCATTGTTACGGTTATTATTGCGATCGTTGTTTCGATGTTGACCGTTGTTATTTCTATTGCGGTTATTATCGTTATTTTTTGATTTTTCTGGTTGTAATGCTTTTACAGATAAACCGATACGATTACGTTTAACATCAACAGAAATGATTTGGGCTTCAATAATATCCCCTACAGCCAATACATCGGATGGATGTTGACGGCTATTACATAATTCACTACGATGCAATAGACCATTAGTTTTAAGGCCAAAGTCTACGAAGGCACCAAAGTCAACTACGTTATGAACCGTACCTTTTACTACAGTACCTACCTTGATATCTTCAAGGCTTACTACATGTTTTCTCGTAAGTGGCGCTGGTAAATCTTCACGAGGGTCACGACCTGGTTTCGCCAAAGCAGCTAGAATATCTCGTACAGTTGGTACACCTGCATCAAGTTTTGCAGCCATTTTTTCCGCATCAACGAGCGGTAATTTCACTTGTAACGCTTCTAGTTGTGCCTTATCTTGCAAATCTTTTAAGGTAAACCCTAATTCACCAATAATGCGTTCTGCCAATTCATAGGATTCAGGATGGACAGATGTATTATCTAGTGGATTTTTACCGTGTTGCAAGCGAAGGAAACCAGCACATTGTGTGAACGCTGCGGGACCTAGACGAGGTACTTTCAACAATTCCTTACGACTTTTAAATACGCCATTCTCTTGACGGTATGCAACGATGTTTTTAGCCACCGTACTAGAAATACCTGCAATATGTTGCAAGATAGCTGGAGATGCTGTATTAAGCTCTACCCCAACGTGGTTTACTACGGTTTCAACTACTTGATCTAAGGTATGAGTCAATTGTTTTTGATTTACGTCATGTTGGTATTGACCTACACCGATAGATTTAGGATCAATTTTAACGGATTCAGCCAATGGATCTTGTACGCGGCGCGCAATGGATACGGCACCGCGAATTGTTACGTCTAAATCTGGTAATTCATCGATAGCCAATTTAGATGCGGAGTACACAGATGCACCTGCTTCATTGGTGATGATGTAGTGGCAATCTAATTTTTCCTCTTCAATCATGGTAGATGCAAACTGCTCTGTTTCGTAAGATGCAGTACCATTACCAATGGATAAGAGGGTAACTTTGAACTTACGGATTTTATCGGCCAATACCTTTTGTGCTTCCTTGCGAAGCTTTTCACTATTAGTTAAATAGTACGCACCGTAATCTAGCACATTACCTTGTTGGTCGATGATAGCCATCTTACAACCTGTACGGTAACCAGGGTCAAGGCCCATAATAACATGGCCTGCCAAAGGTGGTTGTAACAATAGGTTTTTAAGGTTTACACCGAACACCTTGATAGCTTGCTCGTCCGCGTTTTCAGTCAACTCATTGCGGATATCACGCTCTAAAGCAGGGAAAATAAGACGTTTATACGCATCTGCTACGGCCGCTGCTTTATAATCTGCGAAGATAGACTTTGGATTTTTCTCTAACTTTTGCACCATGTACGCTACATACGTATCACCAGGCACAGTAAGGGCTAATTTCAAAGCACCTAATTTTTCACCACGATTAACTGCCAAGATGCGATGAGACGGCATTTGACGAACTGGTTCAGCATATTCTGCATATTGCAAGAATTGTTGCTGCACCTCTTCATCACCGGTTAACTCAGCTTGAATAAAGCCTTCATTCCACATCTTTTTACGCAAGTACGCACGAAAGTCAGCACTATCACTTACGATTTCCGCCACGATATCAGATGCACCTTGAATAGCATCTTCTGGTGTTGGCACCTCTTCCGTTACAAATTCTTTTGCAATCTCTAACGGATCACCAGAGGTAACCGTATCGTTAAGGATCATTTCTGCCAACGGCTCTAAGCCTCGTTCACGGGCAATCATAGCGCGCGTACGTTTCTTAGGACGATACGGTAAATACAAATCTTCTAATTCTTGAAGCTTTGTAGCAGCCTCTAAGGCTTTCATTAACTCATCTGTCATCTTTTCTTGCTCTGTAATAGAGGCAATGATTTCTTGACGACGTGTTTCCAAATTGCGCAAATATTTAATGCGTTCTTCAATGGTACGCAATTGCTCATCTTGTAATTCGCCAGTCACCTCTTTACGGTAACGCGCAATAAATGGCACCGTATTGCCTTCGTCCAACAATTCTACGGCAGCTTGCACCTGCTTTGGCTTAACATTTAATTCACTGCCGATAATGGCAAACATTCTTTCACTCATTTAGATGCCTTTCTGCGATAGGTTACAAAACGATGAGGATATTTGTTCTTTTCATCCACCATGCCGTCTACAACGGATTCAATGGTGAAAGCATCCTCTGGGAACTCTGGGAAAAATGCATCCCCTTCAAATTCATGGTCTACTTCTGTGATGTACATCGTATCTACGTAAGGCAAGAAAGCCTCATATACTTGAGCACCACCGATGACATAGGCCGCATCAAGAGCACGCGCCGCTTCTGCAGCCGCCTCAGGGCTATGGAAAATTCTAACCCCTTCTGGCGCATCAAAGCCTTTATCGCGGGTAATCACCCAGTGCTCACGATTTGGCAACAGAAAAGGCAAACTTTCAAAGGTCTTACGTCCCATAATGATGACATGACCTGTCGTTTTTTCTTTAAAGAATTTCAAATCATTCGGCAAGTGCCAAATCAAGGTATTATCTTTACCGATTACACGATTATGTGCTACGGCTACGATTAATGCTAACATACTGCCCTCTTTCGATTCATACTATATGGCAACAGTCATAAATGTAATACTATTTAGCAATTGTTATGAACACCCATATGGCAACAGCCATACATATTATGCTATTTAACAAGGGTCATGAATACTATGCTATACAGCAACAGTCATGGACAATTTACCTAGATGTTCATATCCATCTAATGTAACATCCTCTGGTGTGAAGTCGTAGAAATCTTTCACGTCTGGATTTACTACAATTTTTGGAGCCTGCAATGCTTGGTCACGGCGTGCCAATTGCTCACGCAATGCTTCTACGTGGTTTTCATACACATGAGCATTGTTAATAACATGAGTAAATTTACCAGGTTTAAGACCTGTTACTTGAGCAATCATGCATTGTAACGCTGCATATTGAGCAGTATTAAACGGAACGCCTAGGCCCATATCGCCACTGCGTTGAATGAGCATACAGTTCAACTGGCCATCAGCTACATCCCATAATGTTTCATACGCACATGGTTGTAACGCCATATCATCTAAATCCTCAATATTCCATAAGGTTACAATCATACGACGGCTATCTGGATCTTCTTTGATTGTTTTGATGAGATTGTCTAATTGTTTGTACTTTGCGATTTGATAACCATAAGCCTTACCAATGGTACCATCTTCGCGCATCCATTCGTCCCATACATGTACATTCATGTCTTGTAATTTACGTACATCGTTGGACTGCATTTGCCAAATCCACAACAATTCTTTTACAGCCGTTTTGAAAGCTACAAATTTTGTAGTCAAAATGGGAAATTCCTCTTGCAAGTCGAATTGCATAATTTGATGTGGTAATTTATAGGTCGCAATGCCCGTACGATTTTGACCATATGTACCGTGTTCTAAAATATTTTCAATAATACCGAGGTATTGTGTATCTGCTAGACTCATATATCCCCCTAAATCTATGTATACTAAGTCGAATAATACTAACATTCTGTCTTACAATATATAGTACTATCATACTAAAAAATACATAGCACTACCATATATACAGTAAAATTTATTATCCCTTATATTCTGCAATGGCCTGTAAAAAACTGAGGCCATATTTTTTTAACTTTGCTTCCCCTACGCCTTTAACATTACCAAACTCGCCTAATGTGGTGGGTCGTAAATTAGCAAGGTCAATAAGCACTGTATCAGGGAATATAAGGTATGGTCGAAGGCCGGCCTCTTCAGCTAAGCGCTTGCGATGTTGTCGCAAGTGTTCAAATAAACCACCGGATCCGGAACTAGATTTTCCTCGTGCCACAGTGGATGTAGACCGATTAGTGCGAGATGGTACAGACACATGTTGTCTGATTTCCTCTACCTCTTTATGCCCAGCGAGGACCTCCTCTGCACCAGCCGTCAAAGATAGTACAGGATACTTACCTGTAGAACTACGCAGGTAGCCAGAGGCCACAAATTGTTGGATAAGGCCCTTAATCGATTTCTCGTCTACATTGCTTAGTAAACCAAAGACAGGCAATGCATCGTGGCCTGCCCGCATGATGCGATCAGTTCGCTCACCGCGCACGATAGAGGTAATCATAGAGGCGCCGTAGCGCTCGTCGGTGCCCATAATGGCACGGAAGATGGCCTTTGCCTCCTTCGTTACATTGACCTTATCAGCAGAACCTTTACAGGAGCTACAATTGTCACATGTGGTCCAGACGGTGCTTTCACCAAAATAGTTAAGCATATATTTACGCAAACAATTACTGCAGAAACAGTAATCAATCATAGACTGCAACTTGCGTAGTTCCACCTCTTGCCGCTCAGGCGTTTCTATGGACTGTTCAATCAAATACTTGTGAACCTGTACATCCTGCCCGCTGTAGAGCAAAATACATTCTGCAGGGGCTCCATCACGACCTGCACGTCCTGCCTCTTGATAGTAGGACTCCATATTACGCGGCATTTGGTAATGCAACACATAGCGCACATTACTCTTATCAATGCCCATGCCAAAAGCATTGGTAGCCACCATGACCTGCAGTTTATCGTCTGCATAGGCGTTTTGCATCTCACGGCGCACCTCATCGCTGAGACCTCCATGATAATGCCCTACTTTAATGCCTGCGCGAGTTAGATTTTCATACACCCGATCTACATCCTTACGCGTCGCACAATAGATAATACCATTTTCATTAGCATGTTGACGCACGTAATGAACTACATAATCCATGCGCTTTGGTGTACGAATGACAGAGAAGGATAAATTAGGTCGGTCAAAGCCCGTTACATACACATTCGCATTATCTAAACCTAATAGTTTCTTAATATCATTTTCTACATATTTCGTCGCTGTCGCTGTGAAAGCACCTACGATAGGTCTCTTCGGTAGCGAGTTGAGCCACTCACCGATGAGCCGATAGGACGGTCTAAAGTCATGGCCCCACTCGGAGATACAGTGAGCCTCGTCAACGATGACTTGAGCTATAGGCAATGCGCGCAATACATTACAAAAGAAATTAGATCCTAGTCGCTCTGGTGCAATATATAAGAGCTTAATCTTACCACTACGCACCTCGTACATAGTCTTATTAAACTCCGCTTGGGTAAGGGTACTATTAATGAGTGCCGCCGGAATGTTCTGCACTAATAGACCATCTACTTGGTCTTTCATAAGAGAAATGAGGGGCGAAAACACGATAGTAAGGCCCGGCTTGCAAAGAGCAGGAATCTGGAAACAGATAGACTTGCCGGCCCCCGTCGGCATGATGCCAATTACATCTTCATTACGTAATAAGGATGCAACGGGCGCCTCTTGAGCCGGTCTAAAGGAGGTGTACCCAAAGTAGGTTTCCAACATACGCAATGCGTGTTGCTTCATTTGGGCCTGTTGGTTCGCCCCATCACGCTGTGTTCCCACAACGTTCTTTGTGGTTTGCTGTTGTTCCATAGGGCCCTCCTTTCATGTTCCAGAAATATACATACAAGACCATAATTACGATTATCACTGATGATATGTCGTATACAAAACACGAAATATCGTTTTTTTCCATTCTTATATTTTAACATATTTCATATGCCGTTGGGTTTATTAGTATATACGATTTCTCAGTCCAACGTCTAATGCATATCTTGAAAGCTAATCTCCAAAATTTGTATAGAAACCACGGAGATATCACGAAATTTTTACACTCTAAAGTACTAATATATGGTACAATAGGAATTATTTATAATACTATAGAATAGAACTACAACCTAAGGAGGTCTTATATAGGCATGACACAAGACAACTTAATGATTATTATCGCCTTTGCCTTATACCTAGGACTCATGATGTATATCGGGGTCTACTATTACAGGAAATCTAACAGCATTGGTGATTACATCCTCGGTGGCCGACAACTAGGACCATGGATTACTGCACTTAGTGCAGAGGCATCAGATATGAGTGGTTGGATGCTCATGGGCGTACCGGGTCTGGCATACACTACGGGGATTTCTGGTGTATGGATTGCCGTAGGCCTCACATTAGGTACATGGGCGAACTGGAAATTTGTTTCTAGACGCTTGCGTAACCATACGGAGGTAGCCAGCGATAGTTTAACCTTACCGGACTACTTGAAAAATCGTTTCCACGATCAATCCCATTCGGTAGCTGTCATTTCCGCTTTGTTTATCTTGATTTTCTTCTTGATATATACATCATCAGGCTTTGTGGCAGGGGGTAAATTGTTCAATACCATCTTTGGTCTTGATTACACGGTCTCCCTCTTTATTACAGCAGGCATCGTCGTATTCTATACATTCCTTGGTGGCTTCCTCGCTGTATCTTGGACAGACTGTATTCAAGGGGCATTGATGTTCTTCGCCATCTTAGCAGTACCAATTACGGCTACTATGTTTATGGGTGGCCCAATCGAAACATTCCAACTCATCCAACATGAATTCCCACAAGGCCTTAGCCTATTCGGAGCCCCATCTGATTGGTTCACATGGGCTATCGGCTTGATTTCTTCTCTTGGTTGGGGTCTTGGCTACTTCGGTCAACCTCATATCCTCGTAAGGTTCATGGCGATCTCCGATGCGAAAGAGCTTAAGAAATCTACAAACATCGCCATGGTTTGGGTTATCTTATCCCTTATGGCGGCCATTGCAGTTGGTCTTATCGGTCACGTATATATGTTGCCTGATGTATTAGTAGGCACTGATGCGGAAACTGTATTCCTCATCATGACAGAACGTCTTTTTACACCATTTGTGGCAGGTCTCATCTGGTCTGCAGTACTCGCAGCTATTATGAGTACCGCATCTGCACAGTTATTAGTAACAGCTTCTGCTATTTCTAATGACTTCTATGCCAATATCATTCATCCTAAAGCGAGTGATAAGGAACTAGTACTCGTAAGTCGTATCGTAGTACTTATCGTAGCATTGATTGCCATCTATATGGCGATGGATCCTGATAGCTATATCTTAACGATGGTTGCCTATGCTTGGGCAGGATTTGGTGCAGCCTTTGGTCCAGCCATCTTGTTCTCCTTATTCTGGAAACGTATGACACGTCATGGCTGTATCGCGGGTATCGTCGTAGGTGGTTTAACAGTACTCATTTGGAAACAATTTGAATTCCTTGGTCTTTACGAAATCGTACCAGGCTTCATCTTCTCCTCCATCGCTATCTACATAGTGAGTATCATGGGTAAATTACCTCCTCGTCCGGTTCTTAAGGACTATCGAGAAGCAGAGAAAATGCACGTTCTATAAATTAGAATTACCCATTTTATAAGAGCATACATAAAAATAGAGCTAGTTGATTCAACGATCAACTAGCTCTTTTATTATGAGTATTGTTCTAAGCCTTCCTTAATAGCTTCTTTTACTTCTGTTACCAAGGACGCTGGTGAAAGTACTTTCACACTTTGCATATATTGAAGTGCCCAATACTTGAAGGCATCGTGATTTACACGTACACGGCATACAACATCATCAGCTGTGATATTGGTGAATTCTACATTCCCATCAAACCAGTCTAAAATTTGATTTACAATGGAACGCTTCGCCTTAAAGCTTACAGTAACGGACTCACCACCGAACATGTAAATATGTTCTTTTACATATTGTGACACATTAAAGGTGCGTTGCTGATGATAGCCCTTTATCTCCCGTAAAGGTTTTCTACGTTCGCTAAGCACCGTAATGTGTGCAATTCGATCGACACGCAATGTAGACATGTCATCATAATTTTCGTGATTCCCAACTAGATAATAATGTCCCCGATTCATAACTAGTTGGAATGGGTTGAATACATATTTCCGCTCCTTATTATCAGGACCAAGATTGATATGTAGACGTTTATCCACGTCAGGTTGGCAATAAGCCAAGGAAATTTTTCTCCCCTTTTGTATCGCTTCTTCTATGAGATCAATGTTAAGGAATAAGTCCTGACTTCTATGAAGGTAGCCTGTAGCACTTTCAATATCAATACCATGAGGCTTAAAATGAGAGCTACCCAGTTTAGCAACACGACTGATTAAATCCTTACGTTGAGATGCAGTAATATGGCGGGATGCCAATATACCATCAATTAATAATCTCAATTCAGAATCTTCAAAGGTATGAATCATATAAAAATCAGTACGGCGAATAGTACCATCTGCGCCCACCGCAGACTCTTCACATTGAATACCAAAATCACCAGATTCATATAAATCATTTAAATGTCGGCCTAAGGTCTTCCGATCGACGGATACCTCGTACCGCTCGGCTAATATACTGCGAATCTCTTCTTGAGATAAAGTATGATTAGCATCCGTTTCACTTTTCAGGATTTCTAGTATATATACTAGAACGGCCTTCTTAGATGCCATAAAAGACTCCTTTTACGAATAATACAATTAAAACAACATTGTAAGTAATACAATATATAATATCATCCACAACACATTGGATGATGTTCACAAAAATACCCATACATAGTATACCACACTTTTCATGTATGGTTCATTTATTTCTCATTAATTTTATCGATTTACTATACTTTTTTGGCAATATTAAATAACAAAATGTAATAATTATTAAAAAAGATTAAATTTAATTATGTAAAAGAAAAACCCATTATCACTTAATACATATAAATGTTATAAGTGTAATGGGTTTTATATTTACTCTGAATTTTGTATGAATAGAATATATAAGCTTATAGTTCTAAAAATGTATTAAGAAAGTCCATCTGTTTTCTTACTTCTAATAAAGCCTAATTGCTCCATACGCTTTGTTAATTCATTATAAAAAGCTTCAGCCATAGCATTCTGGTGCTTACCACTTTGGGACTTATCAGCGCTAAAGAGAGAATCTTTAATTTTCTTAATCAGTGTAGATTTAGCCTTAGGTTTATTCAATAATTCCATGAACAATAAATCTTCTTCAGAAATATCACCAACGGCATCATTGAACATGTTTGCGCCATAAATATATTCACTACCACCATCAGCAATAGCTTTTACAAAGTTTGTAAAACGAGCTGGTACATAGGATAAACCTTCCATATATTCCTGTTTATCAGGGAATGTTTTATAGAATCGAAGACCTCCGCGTACCATATGTTCAACAATAGCTTTATATAAGCTGCATACGGCTGGTTCTAAATCCTCTTCAGATGCATTAGCAGCATCGTGAGCGGCTTTTAGAATGGCAAGGGCTTCGATCATATTGAACGTACCACCATCTTTAATAAGCGCTTGGAATGTATCTCGTACAAGATCATTTTCAAACATTTCTAATGCTTCTTCATCAAAGAGTATTTGGAATACAAAGCTATTTACGATAGTACGTACAGGCACTGTATTCACCTTATCAGGATTAGCTACATCATAGCTAATATTCTTTGCAGCATCTGCTTTGCAAATAATAGACTTACGGAATGTTGTATCAAGCATAAAGTCTAAATATTGCTCTTGATCTGCTTGGCTATTAGGCGCTAATTTTTCAAGCTTATCTGCAATACTTTCATCATAGGTACGAACCATGGATAATGTTAAATCTGCATCACATACATACGCTAAATTGTGGGCCTTCAAATAATCGTTAAATTGGTAGAAGTAGCATGGATCATTATGAGGTTCTAAATGGTCGTGACCTACATAATAATCATCCTTTTGCATAACAGAACGCAAAGCGCCTAAGAATTTACTATTACGTTCTTTAAGGTTATCATAATTAAGAATTTGAGAACCTACAAGACTACCTACAGTCTTACCACGTAATACCTTTTCTTTATGAGTCAATTCATCATATCCACGATTAGCAAATAGCATGAGCTGACGAACCTCTTCCATCGTATGCCAGCCTGGATATGTATTGTAGGATACATAAGCAATGCCGTTATCTGCCAAATGATTGGATATAATATCGAGTAATTTATCCTTCATATCATCACTAACCCAAGAGTAAAAACCATGAGCGATGATATAATCAAAGGTTCCTAAGGTCTCATCAAAGTTCAAAATGTCCCCTTGCACGAGAGATACATTATCTAACTTAGCATCACTAATAATTTTATTCCCCTTCTCTACTTGATCTTGGGAAAGCTCAATACCTACAAAGGTCGCTTCTGGATTATGTACAGCTTGAGAAATAATATTTCCCCCATAGGTTGCACCTAATTCAAGGACACGAGCAGTCTTAGCAGGAGGTGTATTAAGCCCTACAAGTGCACCATACGCTTCTAAATACGCAGGTGTTGTAAATGGAAATGGATAGGATTTATAGCCTAACTCTTTATATATTGTTTGTTGCATATCATCTGTTGCGATCTGTTGGTTATCCTTAGCCATAAGCACCTCTATATTACAATTAAATTTACCTAGTTAAATCTTAATGTATCAATGCAATATACTTACGTATAACTGCATAACTATCTAATATTATATCAAATTCCTAGTATATTACCTATGGAAACTGTTATTTATACACAAAAGAGGCACCCTCGAAAGGGTGCCTCTTATTAGTTCTTAGTCGTTAAATAACGAATTATTTTACGTCTTCGAAACCTTTTTGTAAGCGAACATAGCTTAAGCGACGATCTTTAGCGTCTTGTTCAGTTTTAGCGAACAATTCTTCTGCAACATCTGGAGCTGCTTTAGCCAAGGAAGCGTAACGAACTTCACCTTTAAGGAAGTCTTGGAAGTTTTCAGTTGGTTCTTTGGAGTCCAAGGAGAATGGATTTTTACCTTCTTCTTTAAGTTGAGGGTTGTATCTGTAAAGATCCCAGTAACCAGCTGCAACGGCTTTACGTTGTTCTTCTTGAGCTTTACCCATACCAGCTTTGATACCATGGTTGATACATGGGCTGTAAGCGATGATCAAGGA
>CAKPSA010000008.1 GCA_934183145.1 uncultured Veillonella sp. | reverse complement strand
CGAGATCGTTTAGGTTCTCGGGTGGGGCGTGATTTAAGTGTTTCTATGGAGGAAACACTAGGTCGTGCTTTACTAGAGGAACACAGTACGATTAGTACTGCAGAATCTTGCACCTCTGGCTTAGTTGGTAAGTTATTGACTAATGTGAGTGGTAGTAGTGAATACTACATGGGCGGTGTCATTTCCTATAGTAATGATGTAAAACATCGTGTATTAGGTGTGCCACAAGATATGTTAGAGACTTATGGAGCCGTTAGTGAGCAAGTCGCTAAGGCTATGGCAGAGGGTGCACGAACTGTTGGCCAAACAACGTATGCTGTGTCTACGACTGGCATAGCTGGTCCTGGTGGCGGTAGCCCTGAAAAGCCAGTTGGTCTTGTATGGTTTGGGGTTACTGGACCTCATGGAACGGTGGCGCATAAGGCTAATTTAATTGGTAACCGTGAAGATATTAGACAAAGTGCAGCAGAACTAGCACTTTACTATGTTTATACTTATATAACAGAAAAGGGGAAATAAAAGAATGGCTGTAGATGGCAGACAAGCAGCGTTGGATAACGCGTTAAAACAAATTGAAAAAGACTTTGGTAAAGGTGCTATTATGCGTCTTGGTGAAGCAGCAGATCGCATGAACGTAGAGGTTATCTCCTCTGGTTCTCTTGCTATCGATATCGCTGTTGGTGTAGGTGGCTTCCCTCGTGGCCGTGTAATTGAAATTTACGGTCCAGAATCCTCTGGTAAAACAACAGTAGCTCTTCATGCTGTAGCAGAAGCGCAAAAACAAGGCGGCATTGCAGCTTTTATTGATGCGGAGCATGCGATGGACCCTGTATATGCTCGCAACTTGGGCGTAGATATTAATAATTTATTGATTTCTCAACCAGATAATGGTGAACAAGCTCTTGAAATTACAGAAGCCCTTGTTCGTAGTGGCGCTGTAGATATCGTCGTAGTTGACTCCGTTGCAGCATTGGTTCCTAAAGCTGAAATCGACGGTGAAATGGGCGATGCTCACGTAGGTCTCCAAGCTCGTTTGATGAGTAAAGCATTGCGTAAATTAACTGGTATCATCAGTAAATCTAAAACTGTTGTTATCTTCATCAACCAATTGCGTGAAAAAGTTGGCGTTATGTTTGGTAATCCTGAAACTACAACAGGTGGTCGTGCATTGAAATTCTATTCCTCTGTACGACTTGATGTTCGTAAAGGTGAGCTCATTAAAGCCAATAATGAAAATGTTGGTGCTCGCACTAAAGTTAAAGTTGTTAAAAACAAAGTAGCACCTCCATTCAAAACTGCTGAGTTTGATTTGATGTATGGTGAAGGTATCTCCAAAGCTGGTACTCTCATTGATATTGGCACAAATATGGAAATCATCAATAAATCTGGTGCATGGTATTCCTATAATGGGGAACGTATGGGCCAAGGCAAAGAGGCAGCTAAACAATACTTGCTTGATAATCCACAAGTAGCTGAAGAAATTGATCGTATTATCCGCGATACATTAGCTGTTGGCACTGAAGAAATCGATGTAATCGGTGAAGAAGTAACTGAAGAAGTATAATCATGAGTGACGAAACGATGCAAGCTGCTATGGACCAAGCGTATCGATTCTTAGCTCAACGATTTCTTAGTTCCTATGAACTGACACAAAAAATGAGACGTAAACAAATCGAGGACCCAATCATTGAGCGGGTCCTCGAACGTCTTAGAGACTATGATTATATCAATGATGAGCGCTTATCAGAGCAAGTATTGGCGTACTTGATGAAAGAACAAAAATACGGTGCTTATATGATTAAGCAAAAGATGAAAATGCGAGGCCTTACAGTACCACAAGATATCTCTAACTATGATGAAGTGAAAGCTGCCTATCGCGTAGTAGAGAAGAAATTTGGTTCCATTCTCAATGAAGAACGCACTCCTCGTGTAAAAGTATTTAATTTTCTCAAATATAGAGGATTCTCAACGAGCACTATTCAAGTGGTGTGCAATGATTTTTATGAATAGATAGTGCTTTTTCTAAGGCCTTACTAGGCTTGTAAAATCTTGACAGAAAGGGCTTTCAAGTCTAAAATTAATAATAGCCTTATTTATTTATATGATGATATGGCTAAATGATAATTTAATGCATGAAGGGCATAAAAAGGAGCATGAAAGCTCGATTTTGAGAAATTAAGAGGAGGTGAGACTGATTTTAGAGTATAGTCTAATTGCAGTGGTAATGGTACTGATTGGACTAGGGGTAGGCTATTTTTTAAGAAAAAATATTGCTGAAGGAAAACTGAATCAAGCTGAGCAAGAGGCTGCACGCATCATCGCTAACGGTGAGCGAACAGCTGAGTCTAAAAAGAAAGAAGCTTTATTAGAAGCGAAAGAAGAAATTCATAAGCTCCGTTCTGATGTAGAACGAGAAAATAAAGATCGCCGTTCTGAACTTCAACGTATGGAACGTCGTATTCTTCAAAAAGAAGAATCTTTGGATAAAAAATTAGACAATATTGAGCACAAAGAGGAAGCTTTACATCGCAAAGAAGCTGACTTAGCCCAAAGCCGTGAAAAAATTGAAGCTTTGTATGAAAAACAAATGGCAGAATTAGAACGTATTTCTGGCATGACATTTGAAGAAGCTAAGAATATCTTGTTAACGAATGTGGAACAAGAAATTCGTCATGAAACGGCGATTATGGTTAAGGAAATGGAGCAGCAAGCTAAGGATGAAGCGGAGAAAAAAGCAAAAGAAATTATCTCCTCTGCTATCCAACGTTGCGCAGCTGACCATGTAGCGGAGACTACCGTATCCGTAGTGGCATTGCCTAATGATGAAATGAAGGGTCGTATTATCGGTCGTGAGGGCCGTAATATTCGTGCACTTGAAACATTAACAGGTATTGACTTGATTATCGATGACACACCAGAAGCAGTTATTCTTTCCGGTTTCGATCCAATTCGTCGTGAAGTGGCTCGTATTGCTTTGGAAAAATTGATTGTAGACGGTCGTATCCATCCAGCTCGTATTGAAGAAATGGTTGGTAAAGCTCGTAAAGAGGTTGACCAAACTATTAAAGAAGCTGGTGAACAAGCAACATTTGAAGCTGATGTTCATGGCTTACATCCTGAAATTGTGAAGATTTTAGGTCGTTTGAAATATCGTACTAGTTACGGTCAAAACGTTTTGAAACATTCTATTGAAGTATCTCATTTAGCAGGTTTGATGGCAGCTGAACTAGGCTGTGATGTAACATTGGCTAAACGAGGTGGTTTAATCCATGATATTGGTAAAGCATTGGACCGCGAACTTGAGGGTTCTCATGTTCAAATCGGTGTTGATGTGGCTCGTAAATATCGTGAAAGTGCAGCCGTAATTAACTGCATTGGTGCTCATCATGGTGATGAAGAGTTCCAATCTGTAGAAGCTGTATTAGTAGCGGCTGCTGATGCTATCTCTGCGGCTCGTCCAGGAGCACGTCGAGAAACATTAGAAAACTACTTGAAACGTTTATCTAAATTGGAAGAAATCGCTGAATCCTTCGAAGGCGTTGAAAAATGCTTTGCTATTCAAGCAGGTCGTGAGATTCGCGTTGTAGTAAAACCGGATAAGATTGATGAAGCTGAGTCTACATTACTCGTTCGGAATATCGTAAAACGCATCGAGTCTGAACTCGAATATCCAGGCCAAATTAAGGTCGTAATTATTCGTGAAACTCGCGTTGTGGATTACGCAAAATAATATGCTATAAGCGATAAGTATAGGCTGCAATGATTTCATTGCAGCCTATTATTATCAAATTTAATCTGTAGACTATGGAAAGATACGGAGTATAGGAATCATCATATATTAGTAATTAATAGATGGTGATTCCTATGATTCGTATCGGTTGTTATACTCGTTTAACTTGATAACTGATTGAATTATATTACAAATAGAGGATTTTTTATTTGTATATCGAATTAATATATATAAGGGAAGGAGGCGTTGGCTATGAGCCGGTATTTTGAAAATGAGTTGATTGAACAAATCAAAGATGCAAATGATATTGTATCAGTAATATCTGAGCATGTAGCCTTAAAGAAACGTGGCAAGAACTATTGGGGTTGTTGTCCATTTCATAATGAAAAGACGCCGTCCTTTAGTGTTGCCCCTGAAAAGGGCTTTTATTATTGTTTTGGTTGTCATGCGTCGGGGAATGTCATTAAATTCCTCATGGAACTAGAGCATTTAAGCTTTGTGGAGGTTTTAGAACGCCTTGCAAATCGTGCCAATATTCCATTGCCAGAGGCTAAACTTTCACCTGAACAACGAGCTCGAGATGAACGACGAAAAAAACTATATGAAGCATCAGAATTAGCGGCTACATTCTTCCATAACTGCCTTACTCAAACATCTATTGGTAAGGTTGGCCTTGATTACTTGAAGAAACGGGGCCTTACAAAAGAGACGATTGAAAAATTTAAATTAGGCTTTGCTCCAGATGGTTGGGATAAGTTGTATCGTGCCTTTCACGAACGGGGAATCGATGATTCGATTCTTTTGGAATTAAATTTAGTCCGTAAAAACCAAAAGGGGCAGTTCTACGATTTCTTTAGAAACCGTATTATGTTCCCTATCATGGACGGTAAAGGTCGTGTAGTTGCCTTTGGTGGACGTGTCATGGATGATAGTACACCAAAATATTTGAACTCACCAGAGTCAGCCATCTTTGAAAAGGGGAAACTATTATTTGCCTTTGATAAGGCTTATAAATCCATTCGCCAGGAGAGACAAGCTATCCTTGTGGAAGGGTATATGGACGTTATATCTGCTCATAATCATGGCGTTACTAATGTGGTAGCATCCTTGGGAACGGCTTATACACGAGATCATGGGCATATCTTGATGCGACAAGCTGATGAAATTGTGCTTGCTTATGATATGGATGGAGCAGGGCGTCAAGCGGCGGCTAGAGCTATAGAATTATTACAAAATACGGACTTTAAAGTGCGTGTACTCGCTATGCCAGATGGTAAAGATCCAGATGATTATGTACGTAATCATGGGGGACAAGCATTTAAAGACTTAGTGGCTAAAGCAGTTAAGCCTCTTGATTATTTATTGAGTGAGTCCCTCATTAAACACGATACAAATGATACGGAAGGGAAGCAAGCTGTTTTGGCTGATGTATTCCCATATATTGCTAATATAGATAGTCAAACACAACGGGATGATGCTTTAAAGACATTAGCATTACCTTTATGGCTTGATAATAGTAGTATCTTTAGATATTTCCGAGACTATGTAAAAAAGGGACAAATTGAATTAGTTGATACCTCTTCTGCACCGTTGCCAACACAGGATTTACCTAAAGGTGATGCGGAGAAATTACTGTCCTTAGCTTTTACAGATGGTGAAGTATTACAGCATATGATGTGCTATTTGCCGATAGAGGACTTTGAAAAAATTGAATATCGGGTTATAATAGAAAAGATATTCACCTTATTTAAAGAACAAGGTCGTCTAGATGATACTACCATTCAGTCTGTTTTATCACCGTCGGAGTATGATATTTACTCTAGATTGGTTGTTATGAGTGACGATGAGTATAAGGTGCAAGTGCCTGGATTAATCCGCAAGATAAGACTTCATTCATTGCGCGAACAGTATAAAGCGCATTCAATTATGGCGGATCAATTAAAACGGGCAGGAGATTCGACGTTTATTAGCGAATTACATAAGTGTCAGGAAATACAGAACTTAATTAGAGAATGGTCTAAGTAATATAATGTAAGAAGGAGAGCGCTGTGGCTAAGAAAGTACAAAAAAGTCAAATAGAGGAGATTGTTGAACAACTTCTTGAAAAAGGCCGAAAAAACGGTGTGTTGACACAATCAGAAATTTCAGATGCTCTTCATGAGCAGACGGAACTTACTGCAGAACAATTAGATGATATTTATACTACATTTGGCAAATTAAATATTGAAGTTGTAGCAGATATTGATGCTGATGATACAGCGGATGATGCATTAGAACCAGAAGAAGATGATGAAGAGGATACTTCTAGTGAAAAGAATATCTCTATTGATTTAAGTGTAGATTCTGGCGTTAATATTGATGATCCTGTACGCATGTATCTTAAGGAAATCGGCCGTGTTCCATTGCTTTCAGCTGACGAGGAAATCGTGTTAGCTAAGCAAATTGAGGCTGGTGCACAAGAGGATGCTACGTATAAAGAAATTCAACTTGCTAAAAAGGCTAAGAAAAAACTAGTAGATGCGAACTTGCGCCTAGTTGTAAGTATTGCAAAACGCTATGTAGGTCGTGGCATGTTATTCTTGGATTTAATTCAAGAAGGTAATTTGGGTCTTATTAAAGCTGTAGACAAGTTCGATTATACAAAGGGGTATAAATTCTCTACATATGCTACATGGTGGATTCGTCAAGCGATTACTCGTGCAATTGCGGACCAAGCTCGTACGATTCGTATTCCAGTACATATGGTAGAAACAATCAATAAATTGATTCGTATTTCCCGACAATTGTTACAAGATAAAGGTCGCGAACCATTACCAGAGGAAATTGCTGAAGGAATGGGGATTACTGTAGAGCGTGTGCGTGAAATTCAAAAAATCGCACAAGAACCAGTATCATTGGAAACTCCAATTGGTGAAGAAGAAGACTCTCATTTAGGGGACTTCATTGAAGACCAAGATGCGATTGCTCCAGATGATGCTGCTAGCTACATCTTATTACAAGAACAAATTGAAGATGTATTTACATGCTTAACTGATCGTGAGCAACAAGTATTAATCTTGCGTTTTGGTTTGAAAGATGGTAAACCACGTACATTGGAAGAAGTAGGTCAACATTTCAATGTAACTCGTGAACGTATCCGTCAAATCGAAGGTAAGGCGCTTACTAAATTGCGCAATCGTGGTAAACGCGATAAAATTAAAGACTTCTTATAAGATATTGAATTATTTAAGGGTTGTAATACGGTGCTTATTAGCACTATATTGCAACCCTTTTATGTTATAATAAACGTAAGAATACTATTAGTAATGGAAACCTTAGCAGAGATATATATTTTGGAGTATATGAGAGACATAAACTAGTCTTGCATGTGTTTGTCTTGACTAATAGTTAGCCTATTCGGTATAATTAATAAGCTAGAAACTAACTGTGGGCCTATAGCTCAGGGGTAGAGCAACCGGCTCATAACCGGTCGGTCCCTGGTTCGATCCCAGGTGGGCCCACCAATTATGTTGATATCTACCGTCCTTGAGAATTCAAGGGCGGTTATTTTTATATATAATAGTAGAGGTATTATGGAACCTAGACCTATGATGGATCGCTTAGAGGCGGTATTTTCGATTGTGCCAAAGGCACGTGCAATAGCTGATATCGGTACTGATCATGGATATTTAGCAGTAGAACTTATCAACCGTAATCGTGCTGAATTTGTTATAGCCGGTGATGTACATAAGGGACCTTTAGAATCTGCAAAAGAATATGTAAAATCTTGCGGATTAAGTTCTAAAATAGATTGTCGTTTAGGGGATGGACTAAAGGTCACAAAAAAAGGCGAATTAAATGGTGCCATTTGCTGCGGTATGGGTGGATACCTAATGCGCGATATTGTAGATGCTGGCCCTGAATCGTTGGAATTCTATGTATTACAACCACAAAATGGACAAAAAGAATTGCGTCAATATATGGTGCAAAAGGGATATGTTGTTGTCCTAGAAATCATCGTAGAAGATGCAGGAAAGCTATATACCGCATTTTTGGCTGTACGTAATGATCGAGTGGAAGCGTATACAGGTATGACTGAATACGTAGATGTTTATCAATCCTTACCAGAGGATTCTTTGTTATGGTCTGTAGGTGCTCTTCTCGAGCAAGAACGACCACAACTTTGGACGAAATATATTGATTATTTAATATATCAACGGCAATGTGCCTTAGATGGTATGACAGAGAAATTGAGCCATACTGATAAATATCGCGATTTAGAAGGCGAAGTTGAATTTCTTCGCAGTCTTTTAGAAAATAAATAGAAAGAAGTGAGTTGTATGACAACTGTTCAACAAGTTATAAACTTAATGGAAGAACTAGCACCTCGATCCTATGCTGAGTCTTGGGATAATGTAGGACTTATGGTGGGGGACAGAAATTCTGTGGTTACAGGTGTGTTAACTACGTTAGATGTAACAGAGGAAACCATCTCATATGCCATCGAACATGACTGTAATTTGATTATTAGTCATCATCCCTTAATTTTTAAAGGGGTAAAACAATTATCTTGTGATACGGCTCAAGGGCAAATGATTCATAATTTGATACAACATAAGATTACCGTATACAGTGCACATACAAACCTAGATATTGCACCTGGTGGTTTAAACGATATGTTGGCAGAACGATTAGGCCTTATAGATGTTAAAGGTTTTATCAAAACTGGAGAAGAGGCTCTATATAAGGTGACTACATTTGTACCTGAAAATGCAGCTGATGCGGTTCGTCATGCAATGGGGACTGCTGGTGCTGGCAAAATTGGTAATTATGAATACTGTAGCTTTAGCATTCATGGTGAAGGTCGCTTCATTGGTAACGAAGATTCTAATCCTGTTATTGGTGAAGCTGGTGCTTTAACGGTCGCAACTGAGGTACAAGTAAATGCTGTCGTTGATGGTACACATTTAAGTCAAGTGGTAGCGGCCATGAAAGAGGCCCACCCTTATGAAGAGGTAGCTTATGAAGTAGTATCCTTGGTTGAGCCAAAAGGTTCAACTCAATATTTAGGTCGTATTGGTCGATTGCCAAATGCACTCAATTTAGATACATTCCGTGAATGGATACAAGAGGCATTACCAGAGGCTAATATCCGTTTTGCTGGTGTAGCGCCTAAAGAAATTCAATCTATTGCACTATGTTCTGGGGCAGGTGCTGAATTTATTAAGGATGCGGCCCGCTTGCATGTAGATGCATATGTTACAGGTGATGTAAAATATCACGACGCACAATTGGCTAAAGAACTTGGATTGCTCGTAGTAGATGCAGGGCATTTTGGTACGGAATCTATTGTTGCCATAGGTTTATGTGATTATTTACTTAGCAAAGATCTATCTGTTCCTGTGAAAGCTTTTACAGAACAGAATGATTTCTTTTTCTTATAACATTGCATTTTCTTGCAACAAATAGGTTAGCTATGATAAACTGAATTGAAGCAAGTATGAAAGACGATTGCGAGTCCATAGGGCTCGAGGAAAGTCCGAGCTCCATAGGGCAGGATGCCAGATAACGTCTGGCGAGGGTAACCTTAGGGAAAGTGCCATAGAAAAGGAAACCGCCACGTCAGTGGTAAGGGTGGAAAGGTGAGGTAAGAGCTCACCAGCAGTCTGGTAACAGGCTGGCTCGGTAAACCCCATCCGGAGCAAGACCGAATAGGGAAGGGTTAAGGGTGGTCCCGCCTACCTTCCGGGTTGTGTCGCTCGAGCGTGCAGGCGACTGTACGCCTAGAAAGATAATCGTCACCGCGCAAGCGGAACAGAACTCGGCTTATTGATTGCTTGCTTCCATATTTAAAATATAATTTATAGGATATAAGATTGTAGATCTTTGTTAGGAGAACTTCATGGCAATTACAGCGATTACTAGTGTACAAGAATTTGATGAAAAAGTACTTGGCTCTAAAGGTTTAGCTATTGTTGATTTCTGGGCTGCCTGGTGCGAACCTTGCACTGTTATGCGCCCAGAGGTAGAAGCTGTAGCAGAACGTTTAAAAGGACAAGTTGAGTTCTTTAGTGTTGATGCAGAAGATAAAAATCTTCGCGGCGTTTTGTTGAAAGAAGATATTGATGGTATTCCATCCATGGTGTTCTACCGTGATGGCAAAATGCTTGACTCTCTTGTGGGATATAAAAAAGCTGATGTGCTTGAGTCCCTAATCAAGGAAATTATCTGATTTATTGATAACTGGAAAATTTTACAATATCATATAATACAAGGCTGTATACAAGTTAAATAAATTTTCTTGCATACAGCTTTTTTATTTGAATTTTATAGTTTTCATATTTATTAAGTGTTATAATAAAGTTGTAAGAATATGATTGTTATCATAATAGCCATGGTTCATTGAATAGTCATATTAATATCATGGTGTGATTATTATCATAATAGTTGTAGTTCATTAAGTAATATTGATATATTGCGCAAAGTTGTTGTAAGGAGGCTATATTCCGTGAAGAATCGTATAAACAGTTTATGGACACTCTTCCAAGAGCGCCGTTTGAGTCGACGCACATTTATGAAATCCTGTGTAGCACTCACCGCTATTCTTGGTTTGCCACCAACGATGTTGGATACCGTTGTTAAGGCAGCTGAGACAACTGAATTGCCTACGGTAATTTGGCTACATGGTCATGAATGCACTGGTTGTAGTGAATCATTCATTCGTTCATCTTCTCCGTTTACATCTGATGTAATTTTAAACATGATTTCTCTTGAGTATGATGATACTTTGGCGGCTGCATCTGGTGCACCGTTAGAGGAGCATTTAGAGAAAATCATCAAAGAAAAAGCGGGCAAATACATCTTAGCTGTTGAAGGCGGTGTACCACTTGATGAAGATGGTGTTTACTGTACAGTAGGTGGTCGCACATTTAAAGAATCCTTATTAGAAGCTGCTAAAGGTGCAGCAGCAATCATTGAGTATGGTTCCTGCGCAGCTTGGGGCGGTATTCAAGCGGCTAAACCAAATCCAACAAATACAGTATCTGTATCCTCCGTTGTATCTGGTAAACCTATTATCAAAGTTCCTGGCTGTCCACCAATTCCAGAGGTTATGACTGGTGTAATTATGCATTATGCATTATTTGGTCAAATTCCACCTCTTGATTCTCAAGGCCGTCCTAAACAATTTTATGGCAATCGTATTCACGACACATGCTACCGCCGTGCCTTCTTTGACTCTGGTCTCTTCGTTGAAAAATTTGACGATGATGCATCCAAATCCGGTTGGTGCTTGTATAAAGTAGGTTGTCGTGGACCTCAAACATATAATTCTTGTGGTAACTTACGTTGGTGGAATGGTTTATCCTATCCAATTCAATCCGGTCATGGCTGTATTGGTTGCTCTGAAAAGGGCTTCTGGGATAATGACGTATTCTATAAACGTTTACCAGATATTCCATTGGCTAATACCATCACAACTGCTGATACAATCGGTACAGTAGCTGCTGTTGGTGCCACTGCAGCAGTTATCGTTCATGGTGCTGCAACTCTTACGCGTAATAAAATTCTTGATATGAAAGAAGAAAAACGCTTAAAAGAACAAGGCTTATGGGATGAAAAGAAACATAATAATGGAGGAGGTCACTAATGAAACGCGTAGTAGTAGATCCGATTTCCCGTATTGAAGGTCATTTACGGGTAGAAATAAAAGTTGATGAGGCGAGTGGTAAAGTAGAGGACGCATTGTCTTCTGGTACTGCTTGGCGCGGTATCGAACTTGTTGCTAAAGATCGCGACCCTCGTGACCTTTGGGCTTTCGTACAACGTATTTGTGGCGTATGTACTACAACACATGCATTGGCAGCATTACGTGCTGTAGAGGATGCACTTGGTATTACTATTCCTAAAAATGCTAATTACATTCGTAATATCATGCATAGCTCTTTAGATGTACATGACCATATTGTTCACTTCTATCACTTACATGCACTTGACTGGGTTAGCCCTGTAGCAGCTCTTAGTGCAGATCCAGCTAAAACAGCACAATTACAAAATGATGTATTAAATACTTATAATGTAAGTGGCTTGGCACCAGCTGAAACTGCATCTAAAGACTCTGCATACCCTAAAGAGTTCCCTAAAGCGACAGCTGCTTATTTCACCGCTGTACAACAAAAGGTTAAGAAAATTGTAGAGTCTGGTCAATTGGGTATTTTCTCTGCTCAATGGTGGGATCATCCTGATTATAATTTGTTGCCACCAGAGGTTCATTTGATGGCTGTATCCCATTACTTGAATATTCTTGATCGTCAACGTGATATCGTAATTCCTCACGTTGTATTTGGTGGTAAAAACCCTCATCCACACTATATTGTAGGTGGCATGCCATGTTCTATTTCTATGAATGATATGAATGCACCTATCAATACACAACGTCTTGCTGCGGTAGAACAATCTATTGCGTTGGCTAAAGATTTGGTAAGTAACTTCTACTTGCCTGATTTACTTGCTATTGGGAAAATCTATGTTGAAAAAGGCATGATTGATGGCGGTGGCCTTGCGAAGAAACGTGTTATGTCTTATGGTGATTATCCAGACGATACTTATACTGGTATTTCTAATGGTGATTACCATAAAAAATGTATCGTTCGCTCCAATGGCGTTGTAGAAAACTTTGCTTTAGGTGTAGACAAGGCTACATTCATTCCATTAGAAGGCAAAGATTTCATGGATCCACAATACCTCAGTGAAGAAGTTGAACATTCTTGGTTCGCATATCCAAATGGTACTAATACACTTCATCCACTTGAAGGTGTAACAGATCCTAAGTTTACAGGTCCTAAATCTGGTACAAAAGAAAAATGGGAATTCCTTGATGAAGATAAAAAATATTCTTGGATTAAATCCCCAACATTCAAAGGTAAAACTGCCGAAGTTGGTCCATTGGCTAAATATATCGTTGTATATACAAAAGTAAAACAAGGTATCATTAAAGATCCAACTTGGGCAGAATCCATGATTGTTCGTCAAATCGATACAGTATCTCAAGTACTTGGTGTTCCTGCTCACGTATGGATGACAACTATGGTTGGACGTACAGCTTGTCGTGGTCTTGATGCACAAGTTGCGTCTAATATCAGCCAATATTACTTCGATAAACTTGTAGAAAACATTAAAAATGGTGATACTACAGTGGCAGATATGACTAAATTCGAGCCGAACACATGGGATAAAGACGCAAAAGGTGTTGGTCTTGTAGAGGCGCCTCGTGGTGGTTTGGGTCACTGGATTCATATCAAAGATGGTCGCTCCGCAAATTACCAATGTATCGTACCATCTACATGGAACGCATGTCCTAAGACTGCAGCAAATGAACATGGTGCCTACGAAGACTCCATGATTGATACACATGTAAAAATCGCAGATAAACCACTTGAAATCTTGAAGGTAATTCACTCCTTTGACCCATGTCTCGCATGTGCAACCCATTTATACAATAAAAAAGGCGAAAAAATTGTTTCCGTCAATACAGATGCATTGTGTAAATAAAGGGTGGTGGGCTTATGTTAATACATACTGACAAAAAGGCGTATGTCGTATTTAGTTTATGGCTGCGCATATTCCACTGGACTATGGTGCTTAGTGTAACGGCTTTATTCTGGACTGGCCTATATATCGGCGATCCGGGCTTTGCGGCTATTACAGGTAATCCAGAGCCAACCTTTGCAATTGATGGTTGGTTCTCTATGGAAACTATGCGTCGTATCCATTTCATTGCGGGGGTTATCTTAACATTCTCCTTTATCTTCCGATTTGCTGGTGCTCTTTGGAATCGAGGGGACAGACTATTACCTAAATTCCGTCAAAAACGGTATTGGTATGGTCTTAAAGAAACTACATTGCATTATTTGATGATTCCTCAAAAGCATGAACATCATTGGCTTCGTAACTCCTTGGCGAGAACTGCGTACATGATGGTGTATATTATGTTCTTCTTCGAAATCCTAACAGGTTTTGCAATGTATTCAATGGTTGATCCTAATGGTATTCTAGGAACTTTATTTGCTCCAGTTGTTACATTATTTGGTGGTGAATACAAGGTTCATATTATCCATCACTATATTGCTTGGGGTTTCTTGTTCTTTACTATCATTCATGTGTACATGGCATTCCGAGAAGACGTTATGGAAGAATCTGGCGAAGTATCTGCCATGGTTTCCGGTATGAAGTATTATGCACATGACCCTATCGATATTGAAGACCTCAATGGCAAACGCCGTCGTGGTGAACGTATCGATAAACCATCTGGTACAACATATCGTCCAAGTGATCCTAACGATCCTAGAGAAAGAGAATTACAAGAAAATGACTAATACAAGTACTGAAATCATCAGTGGCTTGGAACAATACGCGGACTCAGAGGGTCCGCGTATTGATTTAAATAGCCTTTATGATGATGGAAATAATGAAATTGTTTTACTTGGTGTAGGGAATATATTACTTACTGATGAAGGGCTAGGTGTTCATGTAGTAAAAGAGTTGAAAGAAACTTTCACATTTACACCGGCTATTTCTATTATTGATGGTGGAACTATGGGAATGGAACTGCTTACGTATATGCGGGGCATGAAGAAAATCCTTCTTGTAGATGCTATTAATGGTGGGGAAGCGCCTGGAACTGTATATGAGTTCCCACATAAGGAATTAGAACAATATTTCACTGAACATATTTCTGTGCATGAAGTAGGGATGCAAGATATCTTGCGAATCCGTGCCATTCAAGAGGATCCTTTAGAGGATGCAGTAGTTATTGGCGTGGAGCCAGAATCGTTGGAGATTGGTTTTGAACCTAGCGCACCTGTACAAAAAGTATTGCCAGAGGTGAAAGAACGTGTACTAAATGTTCTTCGAGGCTGGGGTGTAACTGCAGAGCCTAATAAATAAGCTAATGAGCTTATAAGATGTAAAAATTATCTCTGATAGGAGTATTTATGATTGAAAATTATGGTAATGTTCGTGCTGTTTTAAATGAGTTGCGTTTAGCTCTTAAAAATTTGCGTGAAACAGGTGAGACCTATTCTATTTATATAGAAAAAACTGGTCTCGCAGAGGAAGAACAAGTAGAAGTATTAGAAACGCTTGGTCGTGGTCATATTACGATTAACTTCAATGAAACTGATCAGCCTGTAGAATGGTATGAATCTCAATTCTCTGGAATTTGGATTGGTACCTTCAAGAATGGCCGAGATGATTCGATTTTGCACACCGTAGAGGTGGCTAAGTATCCAGTTGTGGCTGGTGCATATGAAGAGGATATGGAGCTAGCAGAGGAAGATTTACAATCTTGGATAGATGCTGCTGGCCTATAATATAGGAGACCCTTATAAGGGTCTCTTTCTTCTCTCTAGGGGAGAATATGTTGGTGGTACTCTTTGTAGGTACCATTTGATTAGCTTTATTTTTATATTGTAAGTGTTTTATTCGCATTTTTGGTATATATAATTGCTTTATGCAAAGGTTAATCTGTAAAATTAGGTTGTTTTTATGAAAGATAGATGAAGTCAATAGGGTCGTGCCTATTTAGTGTTAAAAATATATTTTATATTTTGATTAATTGCTAATTAATATAGTTAATATAAGCATTTTAGCTATATTTATATATATAAATTTATTTTATAATACTACGAATTAAGTAATGTTTTATATAAATAAAGATGTTATTTATTTGTATTGCTTATATATAAGACAAATGAAGGAAAAAGTCTATAGAGTTTAAAGAAGTCGCATAGTTACTGGATTTATAGATATAATTTTGCTTATTGTCAACCTTGTTGATTTGCCTTAATTTACTAATTAACTTAAAATATGTGAGTAAAATACTTTGGAGGATTTATGTTACTTTCTATTGTAGTGCCTGTATATAACGAAGAAGAGAACATAGCGAATTTTTATAAAGCTGTAACTGATGTTATGTCAGGACTCACGTACGATTATGAATTAATCTATGTAGATGACGGTTCTAGTGATTCGTCACCTATGATATTGCGTGAAATTGCTTACAATGATAAACATGTCAAAGTGTTATTGCTTGCTCGTAATTTTGGGCATCAGACAGCACTTACTTGTGGTCTTGATTATGCTCATGGAGATGCAGTTATTACAATGGACGGTGACATGCAGCATCCACCGGCTCTGATTCCTGAACTTGTTAGATTGTGGGAGTCGGGGTATGATGTGGTGCGCACCATACGCGATTCAACTGAAGATGCTAGTTGGGCTAAATCTTTCACGTCTAAGTATTATTACAAACTAATGAACAAAATGGCTGATGTTCCTATTGTTGAAGGTGGATCTGATTTCCGTCTCATGAATAGTAAAGCATTGGGCACATTGAAACGTTTCAGAGAACATGGTCGTTTCTTGCGCGGTATTGTCGGTGCCTTAGGGTACAGACAAGCTGAGCTACACTTTGTGGCGCCACCTCGTTTTGCAGGGGTCTCAAAGTTTAGTGTGCGCAAAATGATACGATTTGCTCTCGATGGGGTAACCGCCTTTTCAAGAGTTCCTTTACGGGCTGCTTTGTACGTCGGTGTACTATGTGGTGGGTTAAGCTTCTTGCTTATATTACACCTCTTGTATGTATATCTTACGGGTCAAGCCTTGAATGGATGGACAACCTTGGGCGTATCAATTTTGTTTATTGGTGGAATTCAACTCGTCGGACTGGGAATTATTGGCGAGTATGTAGGTCGTATTTTTGAAGAGGTGAAGCAACGGCCTTTGTATTGGGTTAAGTCAGCTATAAACTTTGATGAGCATGAAGAGGCTCCATTACTTGGACCTAGTAGTGCAGATGTGTTTATGGCACCTGAGACTTATACTCACAAAAGCAAAGAAGACTAGCTGTATTTGTGAATGCAAATAAATAGACGGTTAGTATATTTTGAATAAATAACTTACTTTAAAAGTTTTTGGAAAGGAAGCATATGAAGTCAAAATATAGTAAGGTTAAAATAACGGCATTAACATTAACTTTTGTGTGTGCCACAACAGCCATGGTAGGTGCAACAACATTACAATATGGTGATAAGGGCAAAAGTGTTACAGCGGTTCAACAACAACTAATTAAACACGGTTATAATGCTACAGATAAAAATGGTGTATATGGTAAAGAAACGAAATGGGCAGTTCGTCTGTTCCAACAAGATCGTGGTTTACCAGTGGACGGTATCGTAGGTCCTGCTACGTATAATGCATTGATGAGTGCTCCTCGTTCTACGAAGGCTGTATTGACTCAAAATGCGGCGACTAAAGCAGTGGCGACGAAATCCGCTTTCACAAACAACAATGCGACGTCTCGTCGTATTGCAGGTCAATCCATTGCGGGCAAAAATATTAAATTAAATAATATTACAAAAAATGAAACACCAAATAGCATCCATGCTATTTTGGCAGAAGCAGACAAATATCGCGGTGTACCATATGTATTTGGTGGCACTACTCCAAGTGGTTTTGACTGCTCTGGTTACGTTAAATATGTATTTGCAAAACAAGGTATCTCTCTACCACGTTTGGCAGATGAACAATATAACGTAGGTGTTGAAGTTTCTCGTGCAAACTTGAAAGCCGGGGATTTGGTATTCTTTGAAACATATGAGCCAGGTCCGTCTCACTCCGGTATTTATATTGGTGATGGTAAGTTCATCAGCGCCACTTCCAGTCGTGGTGTAGCAGTAGCAGATCTTGATACTGGCTATTGGGGTGAACGCTATATCGGCGCAAAACGTGTTATATAAGCTAATACATTACTAGCTTTAAAAGAGGCTATACGAATCAATTATGTTCTGTTGATTTGTATAACCTCTTTTTCGTTTATGAAAAACTTGAATTTTATCCTAACTTTTTCTCATTGTAAAAGTATAGGAACTCCGCATGACCTCAATGTTTTTGATAGATTTTATATCGGTTTTACGTTATAATGAAGAGTAAATAATTTTAGGAGGAATATACACATGAAGGGTAATGAACTGCGTCAAGCATACTTGCAGTTTTTTGAAAGCAAAGGACATTTAAAATTAGATAGTTTTTCTCTTATTCCAGAAAACGATCCGTCTCTATTATTGATCGGGGCAGGTATGGCGCCATTAAAGCCTTTCTTTACAGGTAAATTGGTACCTCCTTGTCATCGTATTACAACAAGCCAAAAATGTATGCGTACTGGTGACCTTGAAAACGTAGGCCGCACAGCTCGTCACCATACATTCTTTGAAATGCTTGGTAACTTCTCCTTCGGTGATTACTTCAAAAAAGAAGCGATTCACTGGGCATGGGAGTTCTTAACTGAAGTTATTAAACTCGACAAAAATAGATTATATGTCACTGTATATCCAGATGACCAAGAAGCTTATGATACATGGCATAATGATTGTGGTGTAGAAGAAAGCCACATTACACGCCTTGAAGATAACTTCTGGGAAATTGGTGAAGGCCCTTGTGGTCCAGATAGTGAAATCTTCTTCGACCAAGGTCCTGAACATGGTTGTGATGATCCTAACTGTGCACCAGGTTGTGACTGCGATCGCTATCTTGAAATCTGGAACTTAGTATTTACTCAATTCAATAAAATGCCAGATGGCACATATGAGCCATTGCAACATAAAAACATCGATACAGGCGCTGGTCTTGAACGATTGGCTTCCGTATTGCAAGGTTGCAAAACAAACTTTGAAACAGATTTGATTTTCCCTATTATTGAAGCGACTGCAAAACACGCTGGCGTTACATATAATGAAAATCCAAATACAGATGTTTCTTTGAAGGTTATCGCTGACCATGCTCGTGCTGTTACTGCATTGATCTCTGATGGTGTATTGCCATCCAACGAAGGTCGCGGTTACGTATTGCGTCGTATTTTACGTCGTGCTGTACGTCATGGCCGTTTGCTTGGTATTGAAGGTATCTTCTTAACACCACTTGTTGATGTAGTAGTAGATATTCTTGGCCCTGGTATTAAATCCATTGCGGAAAAACAAGACTTTGTTAAACGTGTTGTACAAAATGAAGAAGAACGCTTTAACCAAACATTGGAACAAGGTCTTGAGTTATTAAACTCCTTAATCGATACACTTGCTGCTGAAAAGGCAACTGTAGTTCCTGGTACAGAAGTATTTAAACTCTATGATACATATGGGTTCCCTTGGGAATTAACAGAAGAAATCGCTTCTGAACGTGGCTTTACAATTGACCATGAAGGTTTTGAAGCAGCTATGAAGGAACAACGTGAACGCGCTCGTGAAGCTCGTGTAAAAGAAGATGCGAAGGTAGCAACACCAGACATTACGTTCTTGAAAGACGAAGAACTTGTTGAAGATGAAGCAGAAACTGCATCCTCCGTATTGATGCTTGGTAAAGGTTCTGAACGCTTGCAAACAGCAGCTGATGGTGATGAAATTACTGTTATCGTACGCACTACTCCATTCCATGCTGAAGGGGGCGGTCAATTAGGTGATACAGGCTTTATCGTTGGCCCAATGGGTAAGGTAGAGGTTCATAATACAAAACGTTTACCTGAAGGCACTGTATATCATATCGGTACTGTTGTAGAAGGTTCTATCTCTGAAGGTGATGATGTAACACTTGAAGTGGATACAAATCGTCGCGCAGCAATGGCTCGCAACCATACAGCAACACATTTGTTACATGCGGCATTGAAAAAGGTTCTTGGCGAGCATGTTAACCAAGCTGGTTCTCTAGTAACTCCGGATTACTTGCGCTTTGACTTCACTCATTTCTCCCCTGTAACACAAGAGGAACTTGATCAAATCGAAGCTCTTGTAAATGAAGAGATTTTAAAAGCTACAGACCTAGCTATTGCTGAAATGTCCATGGATGAAGCAAAAGCGAAAGGTGCAATGGCACTCTTTGGCGATAAATATGGCGATGTAGTTCGCGTTGTAGAGGTTCCTGGTTTCTCCGTTGAATTATGTGGTGGTTCTCATGTAGGCAATACTGCTTTCATTAGTTCCTTCCGCTTAACTTCTGAAGCTGGTATCGGTTCTGGTGTACGTCGTATTGAAGCGATTACAGGTCGTGCAGCTCTTGATGCAGCAAAACATGATCGTTTGACTATCGAACGCATGGCAGGGGAACTTAAAACTAAAGCTCCTCAAGTAGAAGAACGCTTACATCAAGTATTGGCAGAAGCAAAAGAAACGGCTAAAGAATTAGAACAAATTCGTAAAGAGGTTTCTGCAGCTGGTGCAGCTGATATCATTGCTGGTAAGGTTATGATTGGCGATGTAGCATTTGTAGCGGCTTCTGTAAAAGCTTCCTCTGTTGATGAATTACGTGACCTAGCTGATATGGGCCTTGATAAATTAGATGGTTCTGGCGTAGTTCTCGTAGGCGCTGCTATGGGTGATGACAAAGTTAACTTTGTATGTAAAGTTTCCAAAGATGTAGTAGCTAAAGGTGCTAAAGCGGGTAACATCGTAAAAGCCGCAGCTCAAGTTGCTGGTGGTAATGGCGGTGGCCGTCCAGATATGGCTCAAGCAGGTGGTAAAGAACCAGCTAAATTGATGGATGCATTAAAAGCTGGTGGTGAAGCGTTAACATCTATGTTACAATAGGCATATAATTTTATAATTATACTTGTATCTGTTATAGAAAAATTTTATAATGCATAAAAAGTTACTGACTTTGTAGCTTTAATTCAAGTATAATAGGAGGCGAGGTTTCACTTTTACAGTGAAACCTGCCAATGTAATAAAAAGGAGGGATACGATGAAGGTTTCTGATGAAACTATGTTATTCCGTAAAGTAGACGATGAACCGATGACAGCTGAAGAGGTTCTCACTCGTGTTTATCAATCTATTCAAGAAAAAGGTTACAATCCAATCAATCAAATTTTAGGTTATCTGATCTCTGGTGACCCAGCGTACATTACAAGCTATAATAATGCACGTTCTGATATCCGCCGTTTAGAACGGGATGACTTGATTGAGGAATTGTTGAAAGAATACGCAAAGGCAAAACAACTATAATGAGAATTATGTCATTAGATGTGGGCAGCCGTACTATCGGCATTGCCTGTAGCGATGCACTGCTCATGACAGCACAAGGTATTGAAACCATTCGTAGAACATCTCTTGAAAAAGACTTTAACCGCTTACAAGAACTCATTGCTGAATATGAAGTACACGAACTTGTAGTAGGTATGCCGAAAAACATGAATGGTACAAAAGGTGAACGGGCTGAAAAGACCGAAGAGTTTGTCGAAAAGATGAAAGAAGTCATCGATTTACCTGTTACATATTGGGATGAGCGGTTATCTACTGTTATGGCTGAACGCCAACTCATTGCAGCTGACGTGAGTCGTAAAAAACGTAAGTCCGTTATTGATAAAATGGCAGCGGTTGTAATTTTGCAAGGATATTTAGATCGCTTGCAGTTTAATAAATAAGTATTTTTTCTTAAGGAGGGTTTCCGATGGTTGACCAAAATTTTGAAGGCGAAGTATATTACTTGGAATTCGAAGATGAAAACGGTAACAAACAGTACTTCACAGAGGATATTATTTTGAGCCATGAAGGCCAAGAATATGCTGTTCTTGTGCATGTACAAGATGAAGAGGCTGACCACGAAGGTCAAGATGACACATACATGATCTTGGCTCGCATCGAAACAAATGAAGAAGGCGTAGAAGAATACGTACCTTTAGATGAAGATGATGAAAACTTTGAAACTCTAGTAAAATTGTATGAAGAAATGGAAGACGGCGAATAGTCGACTTCCTCGTAAATCTAGCGTGTTGTCATTGGACAATGCGCTATTTTTATTTGCTATACATTAAGAGCCGCTCATACTAGGATAATGTCCTTTTATATAGGGGAAATATGGACTTTATGGTATAATAAGATGATAAATACTGTTATGTCACAGAAAGGAACTCAACATCGTGAGAAAAGCCTTAAGATATATTTTAATCCTTATTATTGTAGGTGTCTTAATCATCGCAGGTGGTCTTGGTGCCATTTACTTGGTACCAAACACCTTTGCTCAAGATGATGGTACACAGGTACTTGTTATTGAAAAGGGACAGACTGGTACTGAAATTGCAGACATGCTCTATGAACGAGGTCTCATTCGTTCTACGCAAGGCTTTAAGCTTTGGTTATATTTGAGCGGTACTAATGATAAACTACAAACTGGTCACTACCAAATTCCTAATAAGGTAACTGTGCGCGAACTCATTTCTTTATTACAAGAAGGTCATGTAGAATCGATTCGTGTTACCATTCCTGAAGGCTATACCGTTGGGGATATTGCTATCGTTCTAGAAAAAAATCAAATTATGAAGGCAAAGGACTTCTTAGCAGAAGCAAAAACCTTTGTACCATATCCATACATGAAGGGGACAAGACCGGCTACATATCCTGTAGAAGGATTCTTATTCCCAAGTACTTATGAAATTCCAGTAGGGGCAACGCCACGCGAAGTCATTCAAATGATGGCTGACGAAATGAATCGTTACCTCACACCAGCTGTGAAGAAACAAATTCAAGCTCAACACATGAGTATTCATGACTTTGTAACATTGGCATCTATTGTTGAACGTGAATCTTTATTTGATGCGGATCGTCCAACAATTGCAGGGGTATTTAAAAAGCGTTTAGCTCATGGTATTCCATTGCAATCTGATGCAACCATTTCCTATGTATTAGGTTATGCGAAAGAAGATGTCACTATTGGTGATACACAATTACAAAGCCCTTACAATACATACGTATCAAAAGGTTTGCCACCAGGACCAATTGCTAACCCAGGTAAAAAGGCTTTAGATGCCGTATTGCATTCTGAAGATACAGAGTACTTATACTTTGTAGCTGATAAAGAGGGGCATAACCACTTCTCTAAAACATACGAAGAACATTTAGCGGCGGTTCATAAAATTTATGGTAATGATACAGCTACTTCCTCTAATACAGAGGCAGCAGTACAAGCTGGTCCTAACTATGACGTGGCTGTGGCAACGACAGAACCTAACTACAATTACAGCTCCGAAGAGGCAGTGGAAGCAGATTCTCAATATGTTGATGTGGAACCTACGTACAAATATACACCTACAACGGTTCCAGCTGCTGAAATTCCAGCACCAACACCAGCTCCACAAGCACCAGTTCAATCTGCGCCAGCTACGCAATCATCTGGTTCTAATTCGTATGTACCGACTACAACACCGGCTCCAGAGTCTATGCAAAATGTTGTACCAAGTACACAACAAGTTCCTCATATTGAAGTGAAGCCAGCTGAATCTGTGGATCGTTCTACGTTGGTAGTTCCTAGTGGTAATAGCAATAAATAATGTAGGAGATTGAATCTACTTTCATGACATTAAATGATATCTTAAATGAACAGCGTATTTACGCAATGATTAATGATGTACCGATTCTGCGAGAATCTGAGGTTCATCTATTTGAAGAATTAATAGGTTTATACCGGCCCACCTCTGTGTTAGAGGTGGGCACCGCCATTGGTTACTCTGCTTTATTGATGGCTCCGCTACTCGATAAAGAGGAGGGGCATATTACATCTATTGAACTGGATGATGTGCGCCACGAAATGGCGAAATATTATATTAACCAATCCGATTATGCTGATAAAATTACATTGCTGAAAGGTGATGCGTCTCAAGTCTTAACGGAACTCACTGGTGAATATGATCTAGTCTTTTTAGATGGTCCTAAGGGTCAATATCTAAAACAGTTAGAACTTATTTTGCCACATGTGAAAGAAGGGGGCGTTATCCTAGCGGACAATGTACTCTTTAGAGGCTATGTACGGGGCGATAAGGAGCCGCCAAAACGGTTTAAAACTATCGTAAAACGGTTAAAAGAATACTTAACATATGTTGAAAATAAAGAATTGTTTAACACTACCATTTACCCTATGGGGGATGGCATGAGTGTGAGTGTGTGGAAAGGGCACAACAAATAATGGCAGAACATTTTATGGAATTGCTTTGTCCAGCAGGTAATATGGACAAGCTTAAAATGGCGATTCGCTATGGTGCGGATGCCGTATATTGCGCAGGCAAACGTTTTGGCTTGCGCGCAGGTAACTCTAATTTCTCCGACGAGGAATTAAAGGAAGCTGTAGAGTTCGTACATGCTCATGGTAAAAAAATCCATGTTACATGTAATATCATTCCTCATAATGAGGATTTTGAAGGTTTAGAGGATTATTTGAAATTCCTTGAAAGTATCGGTGTTGATGCGATTATCGTTGCCGACATGGGTATCTTCAGCCTTGCTAAACGCGTTGCTCCAGGCCTTGAACTTCACGTAAGTACACAAGCATCTACAACAAACTGGCACACAGTTCAAATGTGGAAAGAATTGGGTGCTACACGTGTAGTAGCAGCTCGTGAAGTGTCTTTGGCTGATCTTAAAGAAATGAAGGACAATGTAGACATCGAAATCGAATCTTTCGTACATGGTTCTATGTGTATTTCTTACTCTGGTCGTTGCCTATTATCTAACTATATGACAGGCAATCGCGATGCGAACCGTGGTCAATGTTCTCAATCTTGTCGTTGGAAATACTCCCTTGTTGAGTCTAATCGACCTGGTGAATACTATCCAATCGAAGAAGATGAGCATGGTACATATATCTTTAACTCTAAAGACTTGTGCTTGATTCACCGTATTCCAGATTTATATGAAGCTGGTGTAGATAGTCTTAAAATTGAAGGCCGTATGAAATCCGTTCACTACTGTGCAACAGTGGCGAAAGTATACCGCACAGCTATCGATACTTACCTTAAAGAAGGTAAAGATTGGTATGTTCGTCCAGAATGGATTGCAGAATTAGAAAAAATTTCTCACCGTCCATATACTGATGGCTTTGCAGAAGGTCGTCCTGACGAAACAGCTCAAAACTATGGTAAATCTACAAATACACAAAGCCATGATTTCATTGGTTTAGTTATGGGCTACAACGAAGAAGAAAAATACGTTGATCTTGAACAACGTAACAACTTTAAGGTAGGCGATAAAGTAGAATTCTGCCAACCTAAGGGTGAGCTTGTTGAGACTGTAATTGAAAAAATGACAGATGAAGATGGTAACTCAATCGATGTAGCACCACATGCTCAAATGAAAGTGCGTATTTACATGGATACACCACTTGAACCATACTCCATGATGCGTCGTGAGTGCAAACCTAAAGCGGAGTAATTATGCGTGGTACACTATTAGAACCGAGTAAATCTATCGGTGCATTTCCTGATGTACCAGATTTAGAGACCTCTGGGGAAGAGGCGTATGTGTTCTTTCATCTTGAGCCGAAGCATACAAACTATATCAATCGCATCATTGAAGGCTATGAATACTTAGGTGTTATGACCTCTGTAGATACGAGTGGTCGGTGCATGTTGCGCTGCACACCATCTACAAAACCATTAGCCATTGAAGTATTAACTAGCCTATCTGATTATGTCACTATAGAAGAATGAGAGTATATCTATGAAACAATCTATTTTGAAACGTGCATTATTAACAGCTTGCCTTAGTGTTTCTATGGCTGGCGTAGCTATGGCGGGCCCAGTAGGTCCAGTTGTTATTCCTCAAGCAGGGGATGTAGTAGTCATCAATCATGGTCCTGATATGACCTTCACTGGCAATATCAACTTTGATGTAGAAAGCCAAACTAATAACAACTTACAAATTGGTTCCTCTGTGATCCCTAATGTAGTATATGGTGCTGCTTTCAATAAAACTGGTGCACCAGATACAATTATCCCAGCTCAAACTTACGTGTATGTAGGTACAAAAGATGGGGCTAATGCTTTCACAGAAGCTAGCGACGCCGACAAAAAAGGGGCTAACTGGAATGTAGAAACGTTGAAGAAAACTAAGTCTGGCGATGTTCAATTGGCAAGCCGTGGCGTTCCTGAAAAACCATTGGCAAACCAAGTCGCAACTATTAAAGACTCCATTATGCTTAGCGCTGTAGACCTCAGTACAACAGAGGTAGGCCGCAACAGCAAGGGCGTTCTATACATGACAGTTCCTAAAGAGTTGAAATTGACTGCGGACACAGGTATTCCTGAAGATGTACGCGAAACAATGCCAGCTATGTTCCGTGGTAAAATGGGTGATTCCCTAATGGTAAATCTTATGCCTCTAAATGATGAGGAAAAACAACAATTAGCGGCAAATCCTCATAATGCTAATGCAATCGTATTCAACCGTGGTATGAGCATGGCGAAAATGATTGGTTCCTCTGCACGTACAAGCAAAGTGTACACATACATGAAGGACCATTACTTGAACCTCGTTATTGTAGCAAAAGATTACGACGATAACGGTGCTCGTGGTAGCGGTGTTATGATGGTATCTAAACAAGATAACTCTAATGATGTACTCTTAACACTTTACAAAGGCCCAGATCTTTCCAATAGTAAATTGGAAAAAGTAATTGGTGCAATGTTGTCTACAAACTTCAAACGCTAATAGATCTAATAAAATCTTCAAAGTTTAATAGATCTTACAAAACGGCTCGATATACGGGCCGTTTTCTTTTGGTTTCAGAAGGTAAGAGCGTTATGTTGAATTTATAGAATTTATGAAATTTACTATTGAACTGTATTGAATTTTTTAATTTCCTGTGATACTATAATCTAGTAAAAGTTATGCAAAGGACATGATTCTCATATCCCTGTGTACCAGAGAGAGGCTGATGCTGGAAATGCCTTACACATATATCAGAGTTACCCCCTTTAAACTGATTTGTCGAACCTAAGTAGGCAAATACGGCCGCCACCGTTATCGGGCTTAATGAAGTGAATTAACTATACACATAGATTCGTATAGGTAGTTAACTAGGGTGGAACCGCGAATGATCTTCGTCCCTTGTTTTGTAGGGATAGAGGGTCTTTTTTTATTACAAAAATCCAGTCTATCCTAGATAATAATTGGAGGAAATTAAAATGGCAGATGTAAAAATCATTTTACCTGATGGTAGTGCAAAGGAATACGCTGCTGGCACTACTCTTGGGGAAGCAGTAAAACAATTATCTAACAGCTTGGCTAAAAAGGTACTAGCTGCAAATGTAAATGGCGAATTAACAGACCTTCGCGAAGAACTCGTTGATGGTTCTGAAGTAGCATTCTTAACATTCGAAGAAGATGGTGGTAAACATACTTTGCGCCACACAGCTTCTCATATCTTGGCTCAAGCGGTTAAACGCTTATGGCCTGAAGCTAAATTGGCTATCGGTCCTGCTATCGATAAAGGTTTCTACTATGATATCGATATGGAACATACTTTGACTCCTGAAGATTTGGGTAAAATCGAAAAGGAAATGAGCCGTATTGTAAAAGAAAACTTGCCGATTACTAAATCCGTAATGTCCCGTCAAGAAGCTATTGAGTTCTTCAAATCTAAAAACGAAGACTATAAGGTGGAATTGATTGAAGATCTTCCTGAAGATGCTGTTATCTCTTGCTACGCGCAAGGCGACTTCATCGATCTTTGTGCAGGCCCTCACGTGGCATCCACTGGTAAGGTGAAAGCTTTCAAATTACAAAGCATTGCAGGTGCATACTGGCGCGGCGATGAAAAGAATAAAATGTTGCAACGTATTTACGGTACAGCATTTGAAAAGAAAGAAGAACTTGATGCATACCTTCACTTACTTGAAGAAGCAGCTAAACGCGATCATCGTAAACTTGGTAAAGAACTAGGCTTGTTCGTTATCAAAGAAGAAGGTCCTGGCTTCCCATTCTTCTTACCAAAAGGCATGGCTCTTCGCAACGAATTGGAAAACTTCTGGCGTGAAGTTCACCATGAATTCGATTACGAAGAAATTCGTACACCAATCATCTTAAATAAACAATTGTGGGAAACATCTGGTCATTGGTTCCATTACCGTGAAAATATGTACACTACAATCATTGATGATGAAGAATATGCAATTAAACCAATGAACTGCCCAGGCGGTATCTTGGTTTACCAAAACGAAATGCATTCTTACCGTGACTTCCCATTGCGTTACGCTGAACTTGGTTTAGTTCACCGTCATGAATTGTCCGGTGCTTTACATGGCTTATTCCGTGTACGTGCATTTACACAAGATGATGCTCACGTATTCATGTTGCCAGATCAAATGCAATCTGAATTGATGAAAGTTATCGAATTATTCGACCGTATTTATAGCCAATTCGGTTTGAAATACCATGTAGAATTGTCTACTAAACCAGACAATGCAATGGGTGATGATGCAATTTGGGAACAAGCTACAGAAGCATTGCGCAATGCCATTGAAGCAAAAGGTATTCCTTATGTAATCAACCCTGGCGACGGTGCATTCTACGGTCCTAAACTTGACTACCATATCGAAGATTCCTTAGGTCGTACATGGCAATGTGGTACTATCCAATTGGATATGAACTTGCCTGAACGTTTCCAAATTGAATATGTTGGTGAAGATGGTCAAAAACATCGTCCTATCATGATTCACCGTGCATGCTTCGGCTCCATGGAACGTTTCATCGGTATCTT